>NZ_JBFAWL010000010.1:0-190309 GCF_040680275.1 Streptomyces sp. NPDC052079 | reverse complement strand
CCCGCGAACTGACGGGAGAATCCACGCCAACCTGGCGAATCGAAACGGACATGACTGCCACAACAGCCTGAACGGTGATCAGACGCTCTCTAAGAGGAGCTAACACAATGCTTGGACACGTCGGTAGGTGATGACGCAGCAGGCCAGCTTGAGGAAGGCCTCGTGGATGTCGTCGCGGATGTCCCACCGGATCCGCAGGCGGCGGAAGCCGTGAATCCAGGCGTTCGTGCGCTCCACCACCCAGCGGACGGTGCCGAGCCCTGATCCATGAGGCACCCCGCGCCGCGCGATGACGGGCTTGATCCCGCGTTTCCACAGCAGGCGGCGGTACTTGTCGTAGTCGTAGCCACGGTCGGCGAACAACTGCCGCGGTCGGTGGCGGGGCCTGCCCCGTCGGCCCTTGAGGTGCGGTATCGCGTCCAGCAGGGGCAGCAGCTGGGTGACATCGTGCCGGTTGCCGCCGGTGAGCGTGACGGCCAGCGGGGTGCCGTTCCCGTCGGTGATCACGTGGTGTTTCGAGCCCGGTCTGGCACGGTCGACCGGGCTCGGCCCCGTTTTGGGCCGCCCCGACGCGCCTGCCGGTGCGAGCCGTCGATCACCGCCCGCGACCAGTCCAGCTTCCCCGCCTGATGCAGCTCGGTCAGCAGCACCTGGTGCAGCCGGTCCCACACGCCGGCCTCATGCCAGTCCCGCAGCCGGCGCCAGCAGGTCATGCCCGAACCGAAACCGAGCTCCTGTGGCAGCCACTCCCACTGGATGCCCGTATGCAGGACGAACAGGATCCCCTGCAGACACTTGCGGTCGTCCAGCGGCAGCCGGCCCGGGTACCTGGGCCGCCGGGTCCGAACCGGCAGCAACGGCTCGATCCGCCCCCACAACCCGTCCGACACCAGCCACGGTGGACCGTTTCCCTTCCCCATGGGCTGCCCAACGAACGGGCACCGGGCCAAGATATGGCCTCACGAACTCTTTCTGTTAGCTCCTCTTTTAGGCGGCGGTGGATGTAGCGGGTCATGGCCTGCTGGTCGCGGGACAGGCCCAGCACACGGGTGCCGGGGTGGGCTGCGGGGTTCAGGGCGCCGAGTGCGGTCATGAGGTTCTGGTCGGTGGGCTGGGGCTGGTCGGGGGATTCGAGGGTGGAGCGGCGGGTGCCGACGACCAGCCGGATCCCGGGCAGCGCGGCCACGGGGCGCAGGATGTGTTCGGCGATGGTCTGGGGCTGGTGGGCTTCGTCGAGGGCGTCCAGCAGCAGCGTCAGCCGGATCCGGCCCCCGGGGGGAGCGTCGGGGCTGCTCGGGGCGGTGAGCCGGTCAAGGACGTGTGCGGTCTGCACGGTCAGGCGGTCGGTGGCCGGTGGTGGTGGGATGCGGGCTGCGTGGGCGATGCGGGTCAGGACGTCCTGGGGTGTGGCGCCGGTGAGGTGGAGGGCGGCATCGAAGGAGGCGTGTTCCGGGACGGTGGTGCCGGGGGGCAGGGGTGCGAAGTGCCCGGCGCGGGTCAGGAGCGTGGCGACCTCGGGGCGGGTGTGGATGAGGACGTGGCCGAGGAGGGCTGATTTGCCGCTGCCGGCCGGGCCGGTCACCACCAGCATTCCGCCGGTGGTGGTGTCGAGCCAGGTCAGGATCTGGTGGCGTTCGCTGTCGCGGCCTTCGAAGTACCAGTTCTGTTCGCCGAGTTCTGCGCCAGCGGCTTTGGGCAGGAAGTGGCGGCACTCGTCGTCGCTGAGGCCGTCCAGGACGCTGGTGATCTCGGCGGCCACGTCCAGGGGGACGTTGCGGGTGGTGGCGGGGGTGGGGCGGGTGCGGCGCAGCAGGGCGCGGCCGGCCGTGGTGTGTGCGTGGGCAGGGCTGCCGTCACGGGCGCGGTTGAGCTCGGTGGCCAGCTCTCGCAGGTCGACGCTGTCCTGGCCGAAGAAGGCCGTGGTCAAGGCGGTTTGCAGGGCGCGGCGGAACGCGCCGAGGGTGGTGCTGCCGTCGTGGGAGGTGGCGACCACCAGGAAGTTGTCGACATCGCCGTCGAGGTGGGCCTGGGCGCTCATCAGCTGGACGAAGCGGGCACTGGTGCAGGAGTCGATCACCACGACCGCCCATCCGGCATCGCGGCGTGCCTGGCGGGTTTTGAGGTACTGCAGCAGGTACTGGGGGGTGATGCCGCCGTGGGTGAGCGGGTGGGGACTGTTGGCGTGGGCGAGCAGGGTGATGGGTCCGCCGTCGCTGGAGCCGTGACCGACCCAGTACAAGAACGTGTCACCGGGCGTTCGCGGGGTGGCCCAGCGGTCGAGACGGTCGTGGACGGCGTCGGCACCGCGCTCCTGAGGCCGCGTGCCCCACGGCACGCTGAAGGCACCGAAGGGTGCCAGGAGGGCGGCGACCGCCTGGATTTCCGCCTCGGTGGGAACCGGGGGATGGTGGCGGTAGGCGCCGATGTCGACGGGGAGAACTCCAGAGCCCCGTCTGCGCCCGGCTGCCCGCCGTCGTTGCCCGGGCGGCCGCCATCACGGCCCTGTTCATCGTTCCAGTCCGGGTCTTCGGCGTCAGGTGTTGTGGGAGTCATCGTGCGCGAGGTCGGGATGGGTGGCCAGGACGAGCTGGGTGACGGCTGCGGGGCCTCCGGTGTCGACGCGGACCCGGTACAGGCCCGGGGCGGGCAGGGTGATGCGGGCGGCGACAGTGCCGTCGTGCCAGCCCAGGCGGGGTGTGGCGAGGAGGCGGTCGCTCTCGGCATCGTGGAGGGTGCAGGAGAGGCCGGCGTAGGTGTCCAGGGTTTCGTCGGGTGCGGGGTGGATGCGCAGCCACCAGGGCTTTCCGGCGTCTGCGCTGTCGGGCAGTTCCAGCCCGATCCCGCCCGGCCCGAGGGCGGGCCCGCGGTCCTTGTCGTATTCGGTCAGCACGGTACGGATGTAGGCCAGCGCATCGGAGCCCTTGGCCAGGGCGCCGTGCTGGAGGGCCATTCCCGTCTCGATGGCTCCGGGCACGGTGGCCATGTCGCGGTAGACGGTGCCGTCCCCGGCCCGGTTGCGGCGGATGGGTATGCCGGTGGCGCGGTGGCGTGCCAGTTCGCCGTCGCGGTTGGTCTCGAACGCCTCGTACTGCTCGTGGACGATGCCGGCGTCGATCCGGATGGTTTGGACGGTGGGCTGGGCCACACCGGCCACGGCCCGGTGCCCGGGCAGGGCCACCGAGCGCATGCGGTGCTGGAAGTCCAGTGCGACCTGCGCGAGGTCGCGGTCGCCGCCGATGGCCTCGACGTCGGCGGCGGTCAGGTGGTGGCCGTCCATGCCGGCGTCGATGCAGCGGTAGCCGGGCAGCAGGTCGTGCACGCCCGGCAGCGTGGCGGCCAGTGCCTGCATACGCCCGGGCGGCAGGACCGGCAGGGGGTCGGAGCGGTTGCCGTTCAGGATGACAGTGGTCTTGGCCGAGCCGTGGAACGGTGTGCCGAGGGTGATTACGGCCCGGGTGTCGGCGTCCAGGCTGCTGCCACTAGCGGTGGCGTGGGCGAAGGCGGCGCGGGTCACCAGGCCGCCCATGGAGTGGCAGATGAACACCAGCCGGGCCGGCCGTCCGTCTCCGTACACGTCCCGCGCGGCGGTATGGGCGTCGTGGGTACGCCAGGCGGTCAGGTGGCGGTGGGCGGCCTCGGCCAGCAGACGCCCGTTGTGCTCCACCGGCAGCCGCCAGTCGTAGGCGAACTCCAGCACCGCCGCCGGGTGGACGACCTTGCCGCGCACGGCCTGCACGAGACGGCTGTAGGGCTCGAAGCCTTTGAGGACCGGCGCCCATGCCGGGAAGCGCAGCAGTCCGGCGGGTGTGATCCGCCCGTAGCGGCCGGCGCGTTCGTCTTCATCCAGGTGCAGGGGCAGCAGGCCGTCTCCGCGCGTCCACGCTTTCAGCCAGGCGGTGCCCTGCAGCCCCCACAGCAGTCGCCCGGTGGCCGTCTCCTTCAGGGCGCTGCCCATGATGCCCGGGACGATCACCACCGCGTCGTGCGTCGCATCGGCCACCGCCGCACCCGGCGGATTCCAGGGTGTGCTTAAGTTGCCGCCTGCCGGATTTCCCACTGTGTGCCCCCCATGTCGTCGTGCCGGGAACAATAGCCAGAACGCAATGTGCAGGGGGAGGATAAGCGCACAAATGCCGACCGATTCTGGGCCGACCCGGTTACGCCTGCTGACTGTGGCCGTCGACGACTACGGCGACCCCGACGACGGCCTCAGCCTGGGCGTGAAGGACCAGCTGCGGGCCGTGCACGCCTGGTGGACCGACCCGGCCCTGGGCGAACGCGGCTTCACCGGCGAATACGCCGCCCCCTTGCACACCCGCCACGATATCGACGCTTTCTTGCACGCCAGCGACCTGCGCGAAGCCCCGCCCGAGCATGCCCTGGTGCTGTACATCACCGGACACGGCCTGCCCGGCAGCAGCGGACACCACTTCCTGCAACTGCCCGCTACCGACCCCCAACGCCTGCAGGCCACCGCCTACCGCACCAGCGACCTGGTCCTGGCCGCCCTGGATTCCCACGCCGGGGATGTCCTGGTCGTCGTCAACACCTGCCACAGCGCCCGCATCGACGCCGAACTGGCCGCAGCCGCCCGCGACATCGCGCTGCGACGCCGCCGCGGCGCCCGCCTGGCCGTGATCGCCACCGCGGATGCCGCCGAGACCGTCGCGGTCCGCGACATGGCCATCCTGCTGGACCGTGCCCGCGAACAACTGCGGACCACCGCCGGCATCACCGCCGAACACCTGTCCGTCGAGGAATTCTTGGCCGAACTCGACCGCGCCGCCCACCGCCACGGCGACCAGCCATTGACGACCCCGATGAGCCTGCTGACCGCCTGGGGCGGGCCCGGGCAGCGCACCAGGTGCCTGCCCAACCCCGGCTACACCCCGCCCGACACCCTCATCGCCCCCGCCCGCCGCCAGGTCGCGGCCACCCGCAGCGAGATCGACTACTGGCTCTCGCGGGCCAGCGGCCGCACCCACGACACCGATCCCGGCTGGTACTTCTCCGGCCGCACCGATGTGAACCGCCGCTTGGCCGGCTTCCTCACCAACCCGGGCCCCGGAGCCTTGATCGTCACCGGCACAGCAGGCAGCGGCAAATCTGCTGTCATCGCCCGCGCCGTCACCCTCACCGACCCCGCCTTCCGCACCCACCCCCACTACCGGACCGCCCTCACCGCCGCACCCGAAGACACACTCCCGCCCCCCGGCTTCATTCACGCCGCTGTCCTGGCCCGCAACAAGAGCGCCGACCTCATCCTGGCCGACCTAATCACCGCCCTCGGCCACCCCCCGGCCACCGCCACCGGCCCGGAAACCACCGAGACCCTGCGCACCCAACTCCACCAGATCCTCACCACGAGCAGCGCCGGCCCAGGCCGTCCCGTGACCCTCGTGATCGACGGCTTCGACGAAGCCACCACCCCCTACGCTCTCATCCCCCAGCTCATCGCCCCCCTGGCCCCCCGCACCGCCCCGACCGCCAATCCTGGGATCCGGCTGATCATCGGCGTGCGCAGCACCAACACCCCACCGGACGGCGACCCCGGACACACCTTCCCGGCACCAGGCGGCAGCCTCCTCCACCTGCTGACCACCACCTTTGACACCTTCGCCGCCCCGACCGTGATCCGCACCGACACCCCAGAGGAAACCCTGCACAGCATCACGGCCTACCTGCGCGCACTGCTCACCGGCACGGCGAGCATCGACGAGGAGAACTGTGCCGAGATCGCCGCACGGACCACGCCGTCCTTCCTCGACGCCCGCATCGCCGCCGGCCAACTGCGCACCGCCCCCGACCCCGCCGCCCTGGCCCGCGACCCGCAATGGCACTACCTGCTGCAGCAAGGCACCATCGGTCTGCTGCGCCAAGACCTCACCGACACCGACAGCCCGGATCTGCCCGCGGCCACCGCCCTGGCCATCCTGCGCGCGGCTGCCTTCGCCCCGGGCGCTGGCATCCCCTGGGCCGACATCTGGCCCGCCGTCACCCAAGCAGTCCTCGGCCACGACATCACCGACCCCGACGCGGCCATCACCAACCTGATGAACAGCCGCCTGGCTGGCTACCTCACCCAGGACATCGAAGACGGCCGCACCGTCCACCGCCCCCTGCACGAACGGCTCACCGAAGTCCTGCGCGACCAGCCTCACCAACTCCGCCCACCCAGTCCCACCCAGTCCCCGCCGGGAGAACCGATATGAACACCCCCGACCCGGCCGACACCCCCCAAGCCGTCCACGCCCGCATCGCAGCCCGCCTGGCCGACCTCACCCGCACCACCAACCCTGAACTGCCACCACACCCCTACATCCGCCGCCACCTGGCCACCCACGCCGCCCGCGGCCACGTCCTGGACGACACCCACCTGCCTCCGACCCTCCTGCCCTACGAGACAAGCGGCACCGTCCGCGCCCGCCTCGGGCTGCCCGTCACCGACAGCCCCCACCAGGTGTGGCTTGCCGCCTGGGCCCGCATCGAACCCTTCATCCCCCCCGAAACCGACCCAGCGTCCCGCGCCACCAGCCTCCACTTCGCCCACCACACCACCCACCCCCACCCGCCCACCACCCCCTTTCCCAACTCCCGCATCACACCCCAATGGAGCACCTGGCACACCACCGGTAACGTCCTCACCGACACCCACCGCCCCATCCATGCCTTCACCACATTCCCCGGGCCGGACGGGCGCACCCTGCTGGCCACCGGAAGTGACGACGGGACGGTGCGGATTTGGGACCCGGCCACCGGACAACCAATAGGCGAACCTCTGACTGGCCACCGCGGCGATGTGTCGGCGATGGCGGCGTTCACCCGATCCAACGGCAGCGTCTTGCTGGCCACCGGCGGCATCGACGGGACGGTGCGGATCTGGGACCCGGTCACCGGACAACCGGTGGGTGAGCCCCTGACCGGCCACACCGGTCGGGTGCGGGCGGTGGTGGCGTTCACCGGGCCCGACGGGCACACTCTGCTGGCCGCCGGAAGTGACGACGGGAGGGTGCGGATTTGGGACCCGGCCACCAGACAACCGGTGGGTGAGCTGCTGACCGGCCGCATTGGTCCGGTGTCGGCGATGGCGGTGTTCACCGGACCCGACGGAGACCCTCTGCTGGCCACTGCCGGGAACAATGGGACGGTGCGGATTTGGGACCCGGCCACCGCACAACCAGCCGGTGAGCCCCTGATCGGCCACCGGGGCTGGGTGCACACCGTGGTGGCGTTCTCCGGATCCGACGGCAGCGTCTTGCTGGCCACCGGCGGCATCGACTGGACGGTGCGGATCTGGAATCCGGTCACCGGACAACCGGTGGGTGGGCCCATGACCGGCCACCGCGGCGATGTGTCGGCGATGGCGGCGTTCACCAGACCCAACGGCAGCGCCCTGCTGGTCACCGGCGGCGGCATCGACGGGACGGTGCGGATCTGGGACCCGGCCACCGCACAACCAGCCGGTGAGCTGCTGACCGGCCACACCAGGACGGTGCAGGTGGTGGCGGTGTTCCCTGGGCCAGGCGGGCGCACCTTGCTGGCCACCGGAAGTGACGACGGGACGGTGCGGATCTGGGACCCGGCCACCGCACAACCAGCCGGTGAGGCCCTGACCGGCCGCACCGGTCCGGTGTCGGCGATGGCGGCGTTCACCGGACCCGACGGGCACACTCTGCTGGCCACCGGCAGCTATGAGACAGTGCGGATCTGGGACCCAGCTACCGGACAACGGGTGGGTGGGCCCCTGACCGGCCACACCGGCGCGGTGAATGCGGTGGCGGCGTTTACCGGACCCAGCGGCAGCGCCCTGCTGGTCACCGGGGGCAACATCGACTGGACGGTGCGGATCTGGGATCCGGTCACCGGACAACCGGTGGGTGAGCCCCTGACCGGCCACACCCGTCCGGTGCGGGCGGCGGCCGCGTTCACCGGACCCGACGGGCGCACCTTGCTGGCCACCGGAAGTGACGACGGGACGGTGCGTATCTGGGACCCGGCCACCGGACAGCCGGTGGGCGAGCCCCTGACTAGCCACACCGGCGAGGTGTCGGCGATGGCGGTGTTCCCCGGGCCGAGCGGGCGCACACTGCTGGCCACCGGAGGCGGCGGCGACCACACAGTGAGGGTCTGGGACCCGGCCACCGCACAACCAGCCGGTGAGCCCCTGACCGGCCACACCGGCTGGGTTAATGCAGTGGCGGGCTTCACCGGACCCGATGGGCGCACCCTGCTGGCCACCGGCAGCCACGACCGTACGGTGCGGATCTGGGACCCGGCCACGAGATCGCTCCTGCTCACTTTGATCACCGGGTCACCCATAACCAGCCTCACCGCTCTGCCTGCAGCCGGTACAGCTGGCGCGGTGTTCCTGGCGATAAGCGGTCCCGCCGGGGCCGCTGCCATGCTGCTGGATTGCCGGGGGCTGTAAGAGACTAGACGCCGGTTTACCTGAGGCCGCGGACCCTGGCGGCTACACCCGAGCCGCCTGCTTGGGCGTCAGGGCGGAGGTTACCGCGGCACGGGGAGGGGCGTGATCGCGGCGTCGAGCCGCCCGCGCAGGGTGGCGTTTGGCGGCTTCGAGTTCGGTCAGGCGCAGGGTGAGGACCTGGATGTGCTGGGCGTAGGTGGCGATGGTGGCGCGCAGTTCTTCTCGCTCGGCTGCGCGGCGGGAGCGCAGCTCGCGCTCGGCGTTCTTGAGACGAGTGATCTCGGCGGCGAGGATGTCGGTCTGCGGGCGGGGCGGGGCGGGCGCCTTGAACAGGCCCGTGATGATCTTTGCCAGGGGTGAGCGGTAGTAGGTGGCGCGGGAGATGCCGGCCTCGGTGCACAGCGTGGTGACGGTGAGGGCTCCGCTGGTGCGCTGCGGTTGGCCGGTCAGGATCCGCTCGAAGGCATGGATGATCGCTTGGTCGACGCCGGGCTGGACGGGTTCCCGTCCGGGCAAAGGGATCAGCGGCTTCAAACGCATGTACTCGCGGTTCGTCGCTTTGCGGATCCGTCCGGCCGGACGCGGCATCCGCCGAGCCGTCGACGACCCGGAGCTGCCCGAGCGCTGGCTGCTGGCCGAGTGGCCGGCCGACGCAAGCGAGCCGGTGCAGTTCTGGCTCTCCAGCCTGCCCTCCGGGATGCCGCTGGCGACGCTGGTACGGCTGGCCAAGCTCCGCTGGCGCATCGAGCACGACTACCGCGAGATGAAACAGGCCCTGGGGCTGGCCCACTTCGAGGGCCGCACCTGGACCGGCTGGCACCACCACGTCACCCTCGTCTCCGCCGCCACGCATTCTGCACCCTGCAACGACTGGCCCACCACCCAAAAGATCCAGCGCGGCCTGAGCCTCTACCAGGCCGTCCGCGAACTGCAGACACTCCTCGCCACGTGGACCGGCGCCTGCCCCACCTGCCACCGCGACATACCCACACCCATACGAACCTGACCAAGTCCTACTAGATGCGGGCGAACTTCTCCGTCTGCTGGGCGAATTCCTGGGCCATGGCGGCGCTTACCGTGGGCCGGGTGCCGTGGATTGTGCCGAGGTAGTCGTCGGTGGCGGCGGCGGTCCGGGTCCCGGTGTCGAAGGTGCGCTCGAACTGGGCCTGGGAGACGGTTCGTGCCGCGTGTGCGATGTCGGCGGGCGTGAACCCTTCGCTGGCGGAGGCGAGGGCCGCGCTGTCGGCCTTCGCGCCCGCTCGGTCCAGATAGCTCTCCCACAGCGCGGTCCTCGCGGTGTGGTCGGGAGGGCCGATGGGCAGCACGTAGTCGAAGCGGCCGTGCCGCAGGAAGGCCGGGTCGAGCGTGATCAGGTTGTTCGTGGCGCAGACGAGCAGCCGCCCTTCCTGGCTCCGGAACCGGACGATCGCCTTGAGCAACTCGTTGACGACGCCGATCGCGGTCGCGTCCGCACCGCTCCGTGACCCGGCGACCTCCTCGACCTCGTCGATGAAGACCAGGACATGGTCGAGCTGGGCGATCTCGTCGAAGCGCCGGCTCAGCCCGCTCGCCAGGCCGTACTCGGCGGCCAGACGTGCGGGGAACAGTTCGAGGAAGGGCCACCCGAGGCGGCTGGCTATCGCGTGTGCGAACGTGCTCTTGCCGGTCCCGGGCGGGCCGAACAGCATCACCGCCCGTGGCAGCTCGACACCGTGCTGAGCGGCCAGTTCGGGATGGGCCAGCGGCAGGATCAGACGCCGCTCGATGAGCCGCTTCTCCTTCTGCATGCCCGCGACCTTCTGCCACAGTCCCCCGGGCGGCAGCTCCGCTCCCAGCGACGACAGCGTACCGGCCGACTGCGGGGTCACCGGCCCGCGCTTTTCGAAGAAGACCAGCCCGGGGCGGGCATCGAAGTCGCAGTTCCGCAGAGCGGTGGCACCGGTCTCGCCCTCTGGCAGCGCGGCGTGCACTGCCCGGACGCCGTCGGCGAAGAGCCGCTGCTCAAGAGCTGTGATCAGGGCACTGCCCAGCCCGCGCTGCCGCCAGCCTGGCGCCAGGCAGATGCGAAGGATCCATGCCCGGTCGCTCTCCACCCGGCTCACCGCAGCGCCGATCAGGACGTCGTCCGCCGTGGCCACGACAGCCGGGTGGCGGGCCTGGAGGGCTGTCACGGCGACCGAGAGCGGGAAGAACGGCGGCTCCTCGGTCGTGCCGCTCTCCCTATCGACGCGGACCACCGCCTCGAGATCGTCCGGGGAGTAGTCCCTGACCCGCCAACCCATCATGATCAGCTCCGCGTGTTCGGTCGTACTCCCATCATCGGTCGCTGCACGGAGGACGCGCGCGACAAGCCCTCCCCGCGCGGAACGTCCGTCAGGACGATCGCGCCGCGGAGCAGGTCGTTCAGCACCGAGCCGGCACGCCATCAACCCGGTGCTGGTTCCGTGCTGACCGCGTAGGCCGAAAGCATGGAAAACCGCAGGTCCTAGCGTCGATCGGATGAGGTGTCGTACCACTCGATGGTGGTGCCGATGAGGGACGCGGCGACGATGCGCTTGAGCTTGTTCGGGGCCGGTGGAGCGGTTGCGGGCGACGACATCGGCACCACTTCCTGGGGAGTGACGGGGACGGTTGCGTGTCGCCACACCGTAGGAATCCGCAGGTCAGGCGCACATGTGGCGAGACAACATAGTTCGAGACCCGGCTATGCGTGCGGCCACCATGCCGGCTCATGGAAAGGCGTCTCTTGGCCACTTACTGCCGATATACCACCGCTCTCCTCACGTGCTGCAAGGTGCCCGGGTACAGGCTGCCGGTGAGCGGCACCTCGATGGGGAGGGCCTTCCATGACTGGGAACGCACGAAGTGACCCGAACGGTCCTTCCGGCCCCGGGCGGTCGCCATGTGGACGTCAGACAGACCTTCTCTCATCCAGCCCCGGCACATGGACCCGATATGACAGGTATTGATCCACGCCCCCACGCAGCCCGCCGCCCCTGTCCTGCACCTCTGGGCCGTGAGCCGCTCGAGAACCGCGCCGACCCGGTCACGGCGAGCAGACGCAGCCTCATCTGTTCGGACTGCAACCTCGCCTTCGGCAGGCACCTGCACCTGCACGTCTACCCGGTGCCGGTCGAGGTGGGCAGAGTCCGCGAGGCCGTGCGTGCGGCCCTGCGTGCGTGGGGTTGCCCGTCTCCCGTCATCGACGACAGCGTGCTGCTCGCCAGCGAGCTCCTGGGAAACGCTGTCACGCACGGGCCGGACGCGCTGATCACGGTGAACCTCCTGCACGTCGGCGACAGACTGCTGCTCGAGGTCACCGACGCCTCCCCGGTACGCCCCACGGTCCGGCAGTCGGGGCTTGAGGAGGAGCAGGGGCGCGGGATGTTCCTGGTGCAGGCCATCGCGTCCGCCTGGGGGTCGCGGCAGGAGTCACTCAGGGGGAAGACCACGTGGTGCACTCTCGCTCTCGACGGCGCCGTCCAGCCGCCGCGGCCGCCTCTGCTTGAGGAGGACCAGTGACCGGCGTGATGAACGACAACGGCCAGGGTGCGTTTGACCGGCCGGACGGAAGCCTCTACCGGTGGGACATCCACCACGTCTCCAACAGTCGGCACCAGCACGGGCCGTGCGGTACCTGCGTGACCGAGGACAGCGCACGCGCCTGCATCGAAGCGGCGCTGGCGGCCGCAGTCGGCCCGGACGTCTACGCCTGGGGGCTGCTCAGCCGCGTGTCCGCCGCGACGAAGGAGGCCGGGACGACATACGCCGGGACGCTGGGGACGGAGCCGTCGTGGAGCCGTACGCCCGTCGCGTGGGCCGCACCCGGACCGGACGGAACAGTTGCCTGGCTGTCCCACGGCGGTCGGCCACTCGTCGCGGTGCAGGGGGGCGAGACGTCGACGGCGTCCGCGGAGAGCATCTCGTCACTGCTGTGCCGGTTCGGTCGTGAGGTCCGGCGGTACAGGCTGATCGTCGGACTCACCCGGGCGGAGTTCGCCGATTCCGTGGACTGCACCGAGACGACGGCCGGAGGCATCGAGAATGCCCAGCAGATGCCGTCGTACGACTTCGCTCAACGGGCGGACCGGCTCCTGGGCGCCGATGGCGCGCTGGTGAAACTGTGGCCGTTGCTCATCCGGTCCGCATATCCGGACTGGTTCTGGCATGTCATCGAGCTGGAACAGCGAGCCGGCTTCATCCAGGAATTCGAGTCCGTTGCCATTCCCGGCCTGTTGCAGACAGAAGCGTACGCGCGCGCCATTTTCACCGCCGCCCACCCGGTCGCCACGAAGCTGCAGATCGAGCAGTTCGTGGCCGCCCGTATCGACCGGCAGCGCATCCTCACCAGAGCCGAACCACCCCAGGTCATGGTGACCCTCGACGAAGGCGTCCTGCGCCGCTGCATCGGCGGGAGTCGCGTCATGAGCGAGCAGCTCGGGCATCTCCTGGAGCGGGCCGACCTGCCCAAGGTCCACCTCCAGGTGATCCCGTTCCACGTCCGGCAACACCCCGGCGGCATGACGCCTTTCCGCCTCATGGGATTCCGGGAAGGCACGGACGTCCTGTACGGGGAGACGTTCATCGGCGGGCAGACAACCGTCGACCCCGCCCAGATCCAGCAGCACAAGCTGGCTTTCAACCTGATCCAGTCCGAGGCACTCTCCCGAGACGACTCACGGGCTCTGATACGCGACATGAAAGAGGAATTGGACCGTGCATCCCACTGAACGGCCCTGGCGCAAGAGCAGCTACAGCATGGGAAACGGCGGCAATTGTGTCGAGGTGGCGGACCACGCCCATCCCGTCAACGCCCACACCGTCGACGCCCAGACCGTCAACGCGCCCGCCATCGACGTGCGCGACAGCAAGGCTCCCGACGGGCCGGTGCTCAGGATCCCCGGGGAACAGTGGCAGGCCTTCGTCGCAGGTCTCAAGGAGCTCACAAGGCCTTGAAGGACGCACCGGACCGGAGGTGACGGCGTACGGTGCGTGACATGAGGTATCGGATACTTGGGCCGCTCGAGCTCTGGCGCGACGGTCAGGAGGTTCCCCTCGCGCCGGCCAAGTGGCGGATGCTCCTCGCGGTGCTCCTCTGCGACGCGAACCAGCTGGTGTCCACCGACCGGCTGATCGCGGAATTATGGGGCGCTCGGCCTCCGCAGAGCGTGAACAAGCTGCTGCAGGGCTATGTCTCGCGGGTACGGCGTGCGCTGGGCGACGAGTCGGGTGAGCTGCTGGTGACGCATGTGCACGGTTACCGCGCCCACGGGTACCGGCTCGTCGTGGCACCGGACGAGGTCGACTCCCACCGGTTCGTCGAACTGGTGAAGCGGGGCGGACAGGAACTCGGCCGGAACTCGGCCGATGCGGCCGCCGCCCTGCTCGGCGAGGCGCTGGGCCTGTGGCGCGACGTTCCGTTCGCCGACGTGCCGCCGACACCCGCTGTGGAGGCGGAGGCCTCGCGCCTGACGGCGAGTTATACGCAGGCGCGGGAGTTCCGCATCGAAGCGCGACTGCGGCTCGGCCGCCACGAGGCCGTGCTGGACGAACTCGAGGCACTGATCGCCGAACATCCGCTGCGGGAAGCCATGCGGGGCCAGTTCATGCTGGCGCTGTACCGGGCGGGCCGACAGGCTGACGCCCTGGCCGCCTACCGGCAACTGCGCCACCGTCTGGCCGAGGAACTGGGCATCGAACCGGCTCCGTCTCTCCAGCAGCTCCACCAGCGGATCCTCACCGCCGACGCGTCCCTGCTTCTGGAAGCCACACCCGGACCCAAGCCGGAAGCCCGGGCCGAACCCAGGACCGGGCCCGTCCCCGAGCCCGTCACCGCCGGCGGACCAGCGGACCGTGCCCCCGAAACCGACCCCGCTCCGTCCGGCCGCGCCCGCCCGGACCGTACCCGACAGAACCGCGCACCCGCCGGCGGTACGGAGACCGCAACAGGCATACCCGCCCTGGTCCCCCGAGAACTTCCCCACGCCGGCAGCGCGTTCATCGGCCGCGCCGGCGAGAGCTCCGTACTGCGCAAGGTGCTGGACCGCGCCGACGACGGGCATGTGGCGATCGCCGCGATCGACGGGACCGGTGGCGTGGGCAAGTCGGCTCTGGCGATCCACACGGCCCATCAGCTCGCCGACCGCTTCCCGGACGGCCAGTTCTACGTCGATCTGCACGGAGCCACCGTCGGCCTGACGCCCCTGGAACCGGGTGACGTGCTCGGCCGGTTCCTCAGCACGCTGGGGCTGCCGCAAGTGGCCATCCCCACCAACCCCGACGAGGCGGCCGCCACGTTCCGCTCCATGGTCGCCGACCGCCGCATCCTCGTGGTGCTCGACAACGCCGCCGGTGTGGAGCAGGTCCGCCCGCTGCTCCCCGCCGGTCCTGGCTGCGCCGTACTGATCACCAGCCGCGAGATGCTCACCACCCTGGAGGGCGCCACACACCTCCACCTCGGCGTCCTCTTCCACGACCAGGCGATGGAACTGCTGGAACGGCTCCTCGGCCCGGAGCGGGTGGCCTCCGACGCGGAGGCGGCGGACGCGATCATCAGGATGTGCGGCGGCCTTCCCCTGGCCCTGAGGATCGTCGGCGCCAGGCTGGCCGCCCGCCCCAGCTGGCCCCTGAGCGCGTTCGTCGAACGGCTGACCGATGCCCAGGGGCGGCTCGACGAAATCTGTGTCGGCGACGTGTCCGTACGGGCCAGCTTCCACGCGAGCTATCACGCCATCCGCCACGGCGACCATCCCACCGACCAGGCCGCGGCCCGCGCCTTCCGGCTCCTCGGGGTCGTGCCGGGGTCCAGCATGAGTCTGCCGGCGGCGGCCGCCCTGCTCGGCGTGTCGACCGGTCCGGCCGAGGACGCGCTCGAACGGCTGGTGGACGCGCATCTGCTGAACAGCCCCGCTCCGGCCCGCTACCAGATGCACGACCTGCTCCGCCTGTTCGCACGTGAGCAGGTGTGGGCGGAGGAGCCCCAGGCGGAGCGCGAACGGGCTCTGGAGCGCGTACTTCTTTTCTATCTCGCCGCCACGCAACAGGCCGTGGCCTTCCTGGAGGTGCCCCCCTACTTCGACCGTCGCGCGCAGGATCACGTGTCCGCGGGCATGGCCGGCACGTCGGGTCTCCCGACGGCGCGCATCAGGGACCAGAGGGAGGCCGAGGCATGGCTGATCACCGAGCGCGCGAACCTGATCGCCACTGTCCTGCACGCCCTCACGCAGTCCGACTCGACGGCGCGCCTCGCTGTGCGGCTGACGGAATTGCTGCACTGGTACCTCTACCCGTACGCCCGCGCCCGGGAGTTGTGGACCCTGGGCGAGGCGGCCGTGCGTACCACCCGGCGTCTCGGCGACCGGGAGAGTGAGGCCTGGGCGCTGCACAACCTGTCGGCGGTGTACTGGCTGCACCGCCAGTTCCACAGAATGCGGCAGTGCCTGGAATCGGCGCTCGTCATCTGGGGCGAGACAGGCGACCGCGAGGGCGAACGGCGCTCCCTGCACAACCTCGCGGACGCGCTGACGGAGATGCAGTCGTACGAGGAGTCCGTGGCCCTGCAGACCCGGCAACTCGACCTCGCGCGAGAGGCCGGCGACCGTACGGCCCAGGTGACCGGCCTGGGCGACCTCGGACGTGCGTACCGCGGTCTGGGCCGCGTCGAGGACGCCCTGACCTGCTTCGAGGAGAGTTTCCAGCACGCGCGGAAGATCGGTGACAGCAGCCTGCAGAGCTTCGCCCTCCACGAGATCAGCGCCCTCTGCTTCGAACAGGGCAGGAACCAGGAGGCACATGAGTATCTGGAACGCGCCGGGATCCTCGGCGGGGGACGCCTCACGACGTACGTCAGCTGGCGCGGCCACGCGTGGAGCGCGTTCTTCCCCGCCTGTCTCAGCCTGCGGATCGGCCCGGACACCGTCGGACCGCCGCCGCTGTGACGGGAGCCGGGCCGTGGGGGTGCCGGACATCGGTTCTCACGGGCCCGCGCGTGCGACTGGTCTACCGCCGCTATACCGGTGGCGTACACAGTCGGTCAGGACTACAGAATTTCAGGATCACCGTCCCAGGACTCGGCAGGTCTCATGGAAGTCATGGCACCAAGCGAAGACCGCATTCTGCGGATCACCCCGACCGACGATCCGCCCGGCCTCCGGCTGGCCGGTGAACTCGACGCGACGCGGCACGGCGAGCTCTCCGACGCGCTGTCCTCGCACGTGGCCGAGGAAGGTGACGTCCGGCTCGACCTGGCCGGACTGACCTTCATCGATCTCGGCGCGCTCAGCCTGCTGACGAGCTTCGTGGAGAGCCGCGGCGGCGCCCTCCGGCTCGTCCTCGACAATCTGTCGCCCGCGGTGGGAAACCTCATCGAGACAGTGGGTTGGGAACGCCTGCCGGGGCTCGTGCAGGGGCAGAGGGGGACTTCATGACGACCGGGACACGTGCCGATCAGCCGGTGGCCGACGGCCGGCAGGGCGACCCCACGGTCCGGCACCAGGCGCTGCTCTACGGCGACGAGCGGGAGTTCCTCGCGGGCACACTTCCCCACGTCCGCGAGGGCATCGAAGCCGGCGCCCCGACGTTCGTGGTGACACCGGGCAACGAGGCCGAGGCGCTGCGCGACTCGCTCGGGCATGACGCCCAGGCCGTGCAGTTCATCGATCCCGCGGACGTCTACACGAACCCCGTCCGGGCCATGGCCGCGATGAACGCCGTCGCCAAGTCGCTCGGTCCACGCCCGGCGTGGGTGGTGGCGTCGGACGACTGGAGCCGATACCGGGACGCGATCGAGTGGGTGCGCTACGACTCGATCTTCAACCTGAGCTTCGCCGACGTGCCCTTGCGCAGTCGCTGCTGCTACAACACCGCGGTCCTGTCGTCCGACACCATCGCACTCGTACGCCAGACCCACCCGAAGATCCTGGAGGGTGCCGTACTGCGGGACAACCCGCAGTACCGGGAACCCGCGGATTTCGTCCGCGACCTCGACCGGCTGCCTCTCGCCTCTTCCCCGCAGTCCGCCGCGACGATGCGTATCCTTCCCACCGAACTGCACGCCGCTCGGGCGTTCGTCGCCGACCAGGCGAAGCGCTGCGGGCTGTCGGCCGACGCGCTGCACAACCTGCTCGTCGCCGTAACCGAGGTGGCCACCAACGCAATCCGCCACGGCGACGCCCCGGTGACGCTGCGCACCTGGCCCGACGACGGCCTGATCTGCGAGATCACCGACTCCGGCAACTGGCAGCCCGAGGAGTTCATCAGTTGGCAGCCGCCCGAGTCGGCGGTGGACTCCGGCTTCGGACTCTGGGGGGTCGGGATGCTCTGCGACACCGTGCAGGTGCGGACGGGATCGAACGGGACGACGGTACGGCTGCGGAGCGCCTGAGCGGCGGGAGCGCGGCGGCGAGCGGGTGCCCTGACGGCTTCCTGATCCCTGCGCGCGGAAGGGCGACCGGCCTTGGGAGGAGCCAGGCCGGACGCCACCACTCCGGTGGTGTCCGGCCGCTGGTGCCAACTACGCGAGCACCGGCCACTTCGTCCTCAGAGCTCGTCCGCTGTCTCTTCGCAGATGATCTCGTTGCGCGCGGCGTAGTGCGTGTGGAACGGCTCGCGCTTCACCTCACGGCCCCCGTCGCGGAAGACCCGCTGCACCGTGACGTCGAAGCCCTCGAGCGGAGTCTGCGGCACGCACTGCTCGTTGGTGCTCACCAGCTGCCCCGGCTCCTGCACGTTGGTGCGCGGGCCCTTGACCGACGTGATCTCGTCGTACTTCTTGGTGCCGAGGAAGTTGACGGTGACGGAGGTGTCGGTGGACTCGGCCTGGATGTACACGGCGTTGCCGGTGTCGTTGGTGAAGCGCAGGTCGAGGCTGCCCCAGGCCACCGTCGCCTCACGGCCCTCGGGATAGCGTTCGATGTAGAAGGAGTGGGCGCCGTGTTCGACGGGCTTGACGCCCGCGAAGAACATCGCGTTGTAGACCGTGGTGGCCACGGTGGAGACTCCGCCGCCGGGCGCCTTGGCGTACTGGTCGTCGTAGATCATGATGCCGTCGACGAAGCCGTTGGCCTTGGTGCGTTCGCCGACGGTCCGGTTGAAGCTCCAGGTCTCGTTCGGCATGACGACGGAGCCGTTGATCAGGTCCACGGCGCGGCCGATGTTCGTCGTGCGGTAGGCGGCCGGTTCGAAGTTGACGGTGAAGGAGGACAGCTTCTCCGTCAGCCCCAGGCGCGCCGCGTTCTCGCGGGTGACCTCCGGCTGGATCCGCCGCGTGTCCACCTCCCCGCTGCGGGCGGTGCCGGACTTGGTGAGCAGGGGCAGGACGGCCTTGCCCAGCGCCTTGTCGGTGACCTTCAGGCCGTCCCTGGCGTCGGCGGTCACCACGGCCTTGTCGCCCGCGAGCCCCAGCCGGGCGTTGCGTGGTGTGGCGGGGAGGTCGTTCAGGGCGTCGGCCACCGCCGGCGCGGCACGCAGGCCCTTGCTGTCGAGCTTCGGTGCGAGCCTGCCGTCGCCGTCCGGCCGCATCGTCAGGTGGTCGCTCAGCACGTCCGGGGTGATCGTGAACCGCTCGCCGCCCGCGGTGAGTGTGACGGGTTCTGACATCGCGGGCCGTGCGAACTCGCGCACCGCCCGCCGTACCTCGTCCGCCGTGACCTTCGGCTTGGTCTCGCGTGCGGGCAGCACCGTTACCGAGTGCGAGCCGCGCAGGAAGGGGTCGCGCAGCGCGCCGGTCGCGGCGTTCACGTCCAGCGCGTATCCGCTGTGCGGGGCCACCTGCTCGACCCGCCCGTCGTCGAAGGAGACGGCGCCGTCGCGGACCTTCTGGTCGACCGTCCTCGCCAGCTTGCCGAGGGCGGCATGGGCCTTGTCCTCGTCGACGCGTACGACCGGCTCGATGTCACCGCCCGGGCGGAACAGCCCGCCGATCGCGCTGACGGGATCGGCACCGGTGGATGCCGTGCGGTCGACGGTCGCCGGGATGTCGTAGGCGTACCCCGCCTGCCGCGGATCGACCGTGCCGTGGCGGTCGCCGACCTTCACCGGGAGCTCCCGCGGCGCCGTCAGGTCGCGCTCCAGCTTGTGGGCGGCTTCCTGGCGGGTCAGACCGCCGAGGTCCACACCGTGCACCGTCGTACCCGCCTCGATCTCGCCGCCGGTGACCAGCAGCCCGGCGAGATACAGGCCGCCGATGCCGACGGTGAGCGCACCGCCCGCGAGGGCGAGCGGCGAGAGGGAGGCTATTCGGGGGACGGAAGGTATCCGGGGGCGCATGGGTCTCCTGAACGATCGATGTAGCGTGCACCCGATATGGCGGCTGTGTGCGAGAAGCAGTCGGCCAAGCTACATGCCATCCGGCGCCAAAAGGTATTTCAAACGTCACAGGTATTCGAAAGGTCACATCGGGCGTTCTGGATCAACCGGGCGTTCTGGATCAGTCGGGAAGATCCGTCCGCCGTGTGTCACGCAGCCGCAGGACATACGTCGCGGTGAGTGCGACGGCGCGGTCCGTGTCGTACGTCAGCTCCGCCAGAGCGCGGGACGCCGTGGGGCCCGGGATGTCCGCGAGCGCCTGGGTCAGCCGCCGGCGCGCCGGCACGTCGATCCTGCCGTCGGCCAGGCGGTCGACCAGCCCGGCGGCGATCCGCTCCGCCGTCCCGGGATCACGGGCCAGCCCGCTCAGCGCGTCGGCCGCGTCGACGTCGTTCGTCGCCTCGACGACCATGTCCACGAGTGCCGGAACCGCCTCGGCCACCCCGCGTGTCCCCGCCGCCACCGCCGCCTGTCCGCGTACCACGGGGTCGCAGTGGGTGAGGGCGTCCCGCAGCAGCGCGGTCGCCGCTGCGTCCGTCATCTCGGTGACGGCCCGGACCGCGCGTTCCCGCACCTCGGCCCGTGGTGAGCCGAGGCCCTCCGCCAGCAGCTCCAGTCCGCCGCCCGAGCGCGCCAGCGCCCAGCGAAGGGCCCCGGAGACGTTAGGGTCCGTCTCGCTCAGCAAGGCCTCGACCAGGGCCTCCACCGGCATCGGGACCTCGGCGGCGGAGGACAGGGCCGCGCTCTGGCGTTTCCCCGCGCTCTCGGAACCCAGGGCGTGGAGGAGGGCGACGGTCCCCAGGACGTCCTCCCAGTCGGCGGGTTGCGCGGCACCGATCCGGGTCAGCCGGGTGAGGAGCTCCGTCTCGCTCGCGATCCGTTCCCGGGTCCGTACGACGAGGTCGTCGACGAGTTTCGCGGGCGTGAAACCCGGATCGTCCAGCGCGCGCCCGACCTCGCGCAGCGACAGCCCCAGCGACCGCAGGCTCTCGATGTGGAAGATCCGCCGGATGTCCTCGCCGGAGTACTCCCGGTAGCCGCCCGTGGTCCGGCCCGTCGGCCGTAGCAGGCCGAGCCGCTCGTAGTGCCTGAGCATGCGGGCGCTGACCCCGGACCGTCGCGCCACCTCACCGATCAACACGCTCCGTCACCCCTTCCCGGCGGTCGTGCCCAGGGCCACGACGCGCTTCGCCTCCTCGATCGCGAACTCGAATCCGGCATCCGGGTCGCGCAGCAGCCGCTCGGTGGCGATCGCGTGCTCACGCACGGCGGGGTCGAGGTCCGCCGTCGCGGCGTGCAGGATGGGCACGATCACCTCCCCGAGCGCGACCAGCGCCTGGCCGAGACTCAGCTGCGTCTGCCTCCCGCCGCGCCCGAGCTGTGTCGCCAGCACAGCGGCCAGCGCCCGTTCCTCACCGGCGGGCACCAGGACCACCGCCGCTCGCCAGGCGCTCCGCGCCACCTCGTGGTCCGCGTCGGTCAGGACCGCCCGGGTGATCACCGGCCACGCCCGACGGTCCCCGATCTTGGACAGCGTGTGCAACGCCTGGCTGCGCGCCTGAGCACGGTCCGAACGGACTTCTTCGACGAGCTTCGGCACCGTGAGGGACGGCGAGTGCCGGGTGAGCGCCCAGGTCAGCATGTCCCGCACGTGGAACTCGGGCTCGATCGCACTGCGTTCGACGAGCTTGTCGACCCATCGGGGGTCCGGGGTCGTGCCGGCCGCCAGCGCGGCCCGCAGCCGCGTCGACGCGTCACTGTGCTCCAGTCCCTGGAACAGCCGTCGCAATGGGTCCGTGTGCTCTCTCGGCACGGTCATCGGGACCACCTCCTCGTCCGCAGTGAAGACCTTGTCACGGTGTCAAGGTCAAGCGGGCGCGGGAGCGGGCACCGTGCTCAGCGACGGGGCACGCCGTGTTCGGCGAGCGGGCCGACCGCCAGGCCCGCCCTCCGGCAGCCGTTCACGATGCCGGGCAAGGCATCCAGCGTGGCCCGCCAGCAGTCCGGTGCCGACATCCTGTCCGTGTCGTGCAGGAGAACCGTGCCGCCGCCGCGCAGACCGGCCGCGACGGCCGAGCGCACCGACGCCGCGGTGGCCCCGGCCGTCCAGTCCCTGCCCCAGGCGGTCCACAGCACGGGTCGCATGCCTGCCGCACGGGCGGCCGCCCAGCGCTCGGACGTGAGGATGCCGTAGGGCGGCCGGTACCAGCGGGGGCGCCGGCCCGTCAGTTCGCCCACCACGGCCGCCGCCCGCTGCAGGGCGCGGACGTCGTCCGCCGGGACCGGCAGCCACGGGCGGCGGTGGCTCCAGCCGTGCACGGCCAGCTCGTGCCCTCTGCGGAAGGTCTCGCGCACCACCGGGGGATGCCGTACGACGCCGTCGCCCAGGACGAAGAAGGTCGCCCGGACGCCGAGTTCGTCGAGCGCGTCGAGGAAGCGCGGGGTGGAGTCCGGGTCGGGTCCGTCGTCGAAGGTCAGGGCGACGTGGGAGGGGTGTCCGACACCGGCGAGGCGCGGGACACGGCGGCGTACGGCGGGCAGCCAGGTGGCGGCCGGTGCCATGTGGGCCGCGGCCACGACGGCGGCCGGCCGAGTCAGTACCGCGGCCGCCTGCCGGACGGGCGAGGGGCCGGTGGACGTGGGCATCGGTTGTGGCTCCTCTCCGCGTGGGACGGCCGCGGCGGTGCGGAACGTCTACCCCACCGGCCGGGGTGAGCCGTTCGAGCGCTGTGCCGCCTCGTCCCAGTTTCCGGCGACCGACGGGGCGCGGGCCAGCTCCGCGGTACCCGCCCCGATGAGCAGCACGCCGATCACCGCGGGCACCACCCGCACACCGAGCGTGATCCCCTCCCCGAACAGCGCCCACCCCAGCGCCACGCTCGTCAGCGCGTCACCGAGGGTCAGCGCGGGTGCGGACGCCGCCAGTGTCCCGGCCCGGAACGCGGCCTGGAGCAACAGGAAGCCGGCCACTCCGGCGACCCCTGTGGCATACAGGGGCCACGTCCCCAGGACGGCGTCCGCCCCGTCCGGAATGCGTCCGGTCACTTCCTTGAGCAGCGCCGCCGTCAGGGAGAACGACACGGCCGACGCCAGTCCGAGAAGCGCCGCGCGCAGTGCGCTCCCCACCGCGCGGGCCGTCACCACCAGGACCACCACGGCACCCATGACCACCCCCACGGTCGTGAGCCACGCCCCCGGGGAGGCGGTGGACTCCCCCGGTGCCGGAGCGACGGAGGTGAGGAACACCGCCAGCCCGGCGGCCAGGGAGACGAACGCCAGCCAGGTCCTGCGGTCCGGACGCCGGTGGAAGACGAGACTGCCGAGGATGAGCGTGAACAGCAGCTCGGTGGACATGAGCGGCTGGACCAGCGCGAGACTGCCCACGCCGAGCGCCGCGGCCTGCAGTACGGTCGTCACCGCCAGCATGGCGGCACCCGCGACCCAGTAGGGATTGCGCAGCACCTGCCGGAGCCAGCGGACGGCCTGGCGCACGCCCGCGCCGGCCTCCGCTGCGTCCGCCGCGGCCCGCCGTTGCAGCACCGTGGCCGCGGCGTTCGCCAGCGCGGCCAGCAGGGCCAGGACGACGACCATGACGCCCTGACGCCGTTCAGCCGAACACGGCGGCGAGCCGCCGGTACAGGCCGGGCGCCGCGCCGCGCACCCGGGCGGGCACACGCAGCCAGCCGGGGACGTAGACCTCGTCCCGCCCCCGCGAGACCGCGCTCCACACGGCGTCGGCGACCCGCTCGGGAGGCACCGGCCCGGGCCACCCCCGCCGGTAGGGGGTGCCGCGCCGTTCGAAGAAGGGCGTGTCCACCACTCCCGGCACCACGAGACTGACGCCGACGCCGCTGCCGCGCAGCTCGTACCGCAGGGAGTCGGCGAAGACGCCCAGCGCGGCCTTGGCCGCCGAGTACACGGCCTCCCCGCGCACGCCCACCGTCCCCGCGAGGGACCCGACCAGCACCAGACGCCCGGATCCGGCCTCCACCATGTGCGGCAGCACCTGCCGGACCAGCCGCAGCGTGGCGAGGAGATCCACCTCGACGACCTCCTCCAGGGCGGACAGCGGCATGGTGCGGAAGTCCCCGGCCCAGCCGATGCCCGCGCCGGCCACCAGGACGTCCACGCGGCCGGTGCGGTCGAGGGCGAACCGGGTCAGCCGGTGTTCGGCGCCTGCCGCCGTCAGATCCGCCGGGAAGACCGACGCCGGGGCCCGTTCCGCGACCCGGCGGAGGCGTTCCGCGTCCCGCCCGTTGAGGACCAGACGCCATCCTTCCGCGGAGAGCCGCCGGGCGACGGCGGCGCCGATGCCGGAGGAGGCGCCGGTCACCAGCGCGGTGCGCAGGCGTTTGGCGTCGCCGGCCGGGGGAGCATGCGCCGCTTCGGCCGGCGCGGCGGACGTCCGGGGCAACGACACGCCGGCCGGGCCGGCGCCGGAAGCGTGAGACATGGGCTGCACCTCGGCTGCGAGGGTGAACGCCCGGAACGCGGTCGGCGGCCGCTCCCGGCGTTCGGCGGGGGAGTGACATCCGGGAGTATCCCGGGTCGGGCCGCCGAAACGCCGTACCGCGTGTTTCGTCGGCGCAGCGGAAGGAGACACAGCATCCCGTGCACTCACCCTCTCCGGCTCCCCGCCGGTCCGCGCCCGTGGACCGCAGGCTGCGACTGCTGATCGTCAGCGCGAGCATGGGGGCCGGTCACGACACGGTGGCCGCCGAACTCGCCCGCCGAGCCCGGGAACAGGGCCACGAGGCCGAGATCGTGGACCTCCTGCGGCTGCTTCCGCACGGCGTGGGCTCCGGGCTGCGCCTCTTCTACCAGTCGTCGGTACGGCACTTCCCCTGGATGTACGCCGGTCTCTACCGCGCGCTGCTGCGCCCCGGCCCGCGGCACCGCCCCAGCGGCCTCCCCCTCGCCCGGCTGGCGGGCAGCCGTCTGACGGACCTGGTGGAGCGCACGGGCGCCGACGTGGTGGTCCCCGTCTTCCACCTGGCCGCCCAGCTGACCGGCCACCTCAGGGCGCGGGCGCGGCTGCGGGCCCCGAGCGCCGTCCTCGTGATCGACTTCGCCGTCCACCGGCAGTGGCTCCACCCCGGCAACGACCTGTACCTGTGTCTCACCGACGACGCCGCGCGGGACGTGGCACGGAACCTCACCGTGCCCGTCGGGACGACCGGCCCCGTCGTGGCGCCCGGCTTCTTCGCACCGGCTCCCGGGGCCGCGGCGTGGCGCCGACGCTTCGAGCGGCACGCCGCCGGACGCCCGGCCGTCGTGCTGTCCGCCGGCGCCTGGGGCGCGGCCTACGAGCTGGACAGGACCGCCCGGCTGCTCATCTCCGCCGGTTTCCTCCCGGTCGTGCTGTGCGGCCGGAACGAACGCCTGCGGGCCCGCCTGGCCGGGCTGCCCGGCGCGCTCGTACCGGACTGGGTCACGGACATGCCCGGTCTGCTACGGGCGGCCCGCGTCCTGATCGACAACGCCGCCGGCCAGACCGCCGTACAGGCACTGGCCGCCGGGCTGCCCGTGGTCGGCTACCGCCCGCTGCCCGGCCACGGCGCGGAGGGCGTACGCCGGATGGCGGCGCTCGGCGTCTCCGAGATCGCCCCGGACGCCTCCGCCCTGCTGCGCGCGCTGCGGCGGCTGTCGGCGGACGGCGCCCACCGCGACCACCGGGTCGCCCGCGGGCGGGAGCTCTTCCGCGGGGACGCGCTGGCACGGGTGACCGCACTGGCCGGCATGGCCCGGGTGTGACCGGTGTGACCGTTCGGCGCGGCAGGGTGAGGCACCCCTTGGGCGCCGCGTCCGTCAGCCGTTGTCGCGGGCCGCCTTCGCTCCGGTCGGCGGGGGCAGGTCGTCGGTGAACCGGTGCCCGTGGTGGTCGAGGAGCCAGCGGCCGAACAGGGCGCCGCCGAAGATGACGAAACCCACGCCGATGAGCCACGACTCGACGATGAGGACGACACCGACGGTGCCGTAGCTGATCGCGTTGTCGACGATCAGCGGGCTGAACACGAAGTAGGAGAAGCCCCGCAGTCCGATCAGCCCCGTCATGGTGGCGAGCGCCCCCGGCAGCAGGTACCACCAGCGGACCTGGCCGCCGAGCAGGAAGCGCTGGCTCCACCAGAAGAACAGCACGCCGGTCACCAGCGAGAGGGTGATCCGCTCCGGCCCGTGCATGGCGTCACGGGTCAGTACCTCCTGGTAGAGGTACCCGGTCAGGACGCACAGCCAGGTCGCCTGACGCCAGATCCGGTGCCACGGTCCCGGGGGCAGGTTCCAGGTCCGCTCGTAGCCGTTCTGCACACTCCCGCCGAACGGGACGCCGAACACGGCGAGGGCCACCACGCCCCACACACTGGTCGTGCCGACCACTTCGCGCGGCGGGCTGATGATCTTCGCGAGCTCGCGCGCGGACCGTCCGGACAGTCCCATGCCGTCCGCCAGCCAGGCCGCGAAACCACCCCGTCCGAGCGGATCGGCGGCGGCGATCACGATGAGCAGCGGCGCCAGGGTGACCAGGGCGAGCGTGGCGAACCCCATGGCCCTGTGCATCAGTTCGAGGTCGCGGCCGCGCCGCAGCAGGACATGGACGCCCAGCCACTCCCATCCGCGCCGGAGCGCGCGCAGGTGACGCCTCACGGTGCGCTCCTTCGTCGGCTCGCGTACCCGCGTCGGTGTCACGCGGCGGCAGGCGGGACAGACCCGGGCGGGGAAGGTGCTTGCTCCGTCATGTCACGCGGCGGCGGGCGGGGGCCGGGCGGCCCGGCAGGGGCGCTCGGTACGGTGGCGGGCGGCCCGCCGCGCCCTCGGAATCCGCGGCACGCCCCCGACGCACGACGGCCACCGTGACCCCGCCGGGCAGGGCCACGGCGCCCCCACCGACCACCGCTGCACCGGGCACCTACCGCCTCCCCGGGCCCCGGAGTCGGCGGCCCGCGTCCCGAGCCGCGGGTCGGCCGGGGTCCGGAGTGCTGTGCGGGAGGGGGCTCGCAGCCCTGTGTCCACCGCTGCTCGGGGAGCGGGGCCTGGCGGCCGGGCGGAGTGCGAAGGGCCGGATGCCGGGCGTGTCCGGTCGCCGGACCCGGCGGAACCGGGCGGCTCAGTCGCGATACTCCGGAGCCGCAGGTCGGGCGGAGTGTCGGCCGGGCTTCGGAGTGCTGTGGGGAACGGGGCTCGCAGCCCTGTGTCCACCGCTGCCCGGCGAGCCGGGCCTGGCGGCCGGGCGGAGTGCGAAGCGCCGGGTGTCCGGCCGGCGGATCCCGTGGGACTGGGCGGCTCCGCCGCGGCGCTCCGGAGTCGTGGGTGGGCCGGGGTGTCGGTCGGGGTTCGGAGTGCTGTGAGGGACGGGGCTCGCAGCCCTGTGTCCACGGCCGCCCGGGGAGCCGGGCCCGGTGGCCGGGGGGAGTGCGTAGGGCCGGGGGCCCGGTGTGTCCGGCCGCCGGGCCCCTTGGGACCGGGCGGCTCCGCCGCGCCACGGCGCGCGCACGGCGGGCGCGTCGGCCGGACCGTACGGCCGGCGACCGGGCCGCCCGTCGCCGCGTCCCCGGAACCCGGGCCCGGCTCGGCCGCCAGGAGCGACCCCCGGAGCCGGTCGAGGCAGCGGCGCAGGATGCGGGACACATGCATCTGGGAGACGCCGATGGCGTCCGCGATCTGCTGTTGGGTGCGCTCCCGGTAGAAGCGCAGATAGAGCACCCGGCGGTCGCGTTCCGGCAGTTGCTTCACCAGGGCAGCCAGCGCCACGGTGTCGACGACCCGGCCCAGGGCAGGATCCTCGGCACCGATCAGAGCGGCGAGCGAGGACTCCTGGCCGTGCCCGGCGGGCTCGTCGAGGGACCGTGGACGGCATGCGTGCACCGCACGCAGTGTGGACAGCACGCGGTCCCGCCCGAGCCCGGTGTGCGCGGCGATCTGCTCAGCCGTGGGCGACGAGCCGCCGAGCCGCTGTTCCAGTTCCTCGACGGCCTGGAGGATCCGGCCGCTCGCCTCCTGGAGGGGACGGGGAAGCCGCACCGTATGCGTGCGGTCGCGCAGATGCCGCCGGAGTTCACCGGTGACCTTGGGAAGCGCATAGGACAGGAAGGCGTGGCCCAGGGCGGGGTCGTAGCCGTCGACGGCCTTGATCAGCCCGAGGGACGCGACCTGCAGGAGATCGTCGAACTCCTCCCCCTGGCGCTGGAAGCGGCGGGTGACACGCCGCGCCATCGGCAGCAGCCGGCGGATGACCTGGTCCCGGAGGGCGGCCCGGCGCAGCCCCGGAGGCTGCGCCGAGAGCTCGCGCAGCAGCGCGTCGAGCTCCTCCGAGGACGGTTCGGGCACGGCGGCGGCTGATGGGGTGGACATGGGCCTCAGGGGGTGTCGGGCCAGGGGGGACGACCATCGGACGTGGTCGGCCACCTCCGTCGAGGTGCCGCGGTAACCCACGTCAGTGTCCGGAGTCACCCTTCGGCCAGGTTCTGAAACCCCGCCTGGGCCGCGTGCGGGAACACTGTCCGTCCGGAGGGTGACGCCGGGTGGCTGCCGGTTGCGCTTGCAGGCCGGGGCGACGAGAGCCTCAGCCGGCGCCGATGAGCATCAGCGCGATGTCGTCGCCGGGAGTGGGCGCATGGCGGATGAGCGTGTCGGCCATGGCGTCGAGGTCGGCCGGGTCCTCGTCTTCGAGAAGCCCGGCGAGGGCCGCGACGGCGTCGTCGAGATCAACTCCCGGGGCTTCGACGAGCCCATCGGTGTAGAGGACGAGCACACAGCCCGGCGGCAGCGGAACCTCCCGCGTCGGGTAGCGGCAGTCCGCCTCGATCCCGAGCAGCAGGCCGGGCGGCACCAGCACGGGTTCGGTACGTCCGTCGGCATGGCGCAGCAGGGGCGGCGGATGGCCGGCGGTGGCCAGGCGCACGCGGCGGGTGGCGAGGTCCAGGTGGAGGTAGACGCAGCTGGTGAACAGGCCCGGCTCGAGGTCGTTGAGCAGGCGGTTGGTGCCCGCCAGGACCCGATCGGGGGACGAGCCCACGGTGGCGTGGGCATGGACTGCGGTGCGGACCTGTCCCATGAGCGCGGCGGCATCGACGTTGTGCCCCTGCACGTCGCCGATCGCGGCGCCCACGGTCTGCTCGTCGAGACGGATGAGGTCGTAGAAGTCGCCGCCGATACCCAGGCCCCGGGCCGCCGGAAGGTAGCGTGCGACGACCCTCAGGCCGGGGATGTCGGGAAGCTGGTGCGGCAGCAGGGCGGACTGCAGACGGTGGGCGAGGTCATGCTTGCTGTCGTAGAGGCGGGCACGGTCCAGCGCCTGCCCGATCAGACCCGCGATCGAGGTCAGGACGGCTCTTTCACCGGGCGGGAACGGATGGCGCTTGCGGTAGGAGATGAGCAGAGAGCCCATGGGCCGGCCGGAGGCGATCAGCGGCAGGACGGCCCAGGCGGCCATCCCGTCCTCGTGCACGGTCTCGGGATAGTCACGTTGCAGCTCCGCGAACGACGGATAGAAGCCCGGCAGGCCGGTGGTGAGAACCCTGACCACGGGGATGTCCGAGCTCAGAGGGACGGACTCGAAGCGGCGCATGAGTTCGGCGCTGTAGCCGCGGTGACCGATGATCCTCAGGCGGCCTTCGTCGGCGGTCATCAGCACCATGCCCTGGGCGCCGAGTGCGGGCAAAAGCTGGTCGGCGGTCTGGTCCGCGACGTCCTGGACGCTGGCGGCCTCCGTCAGGGTGGCCGCCAGCTGCATCAGGTGGTAGAGCAGGGTGGCGCGGCTGGGACCGGCGGCCGGCCCCGATGGCGAGGCGGGAGCGCTGTCGGACGGCGAGGCGGGAGTGCTCTCGGACGGCGAGGCAGGAGTGCTGTCGGACGGCTCGGTGGGGGTGCTCTCGGGCGGCTCGGTGGGGGTGATGCGGACGCTGATGCCGGAGGGGTCGGGATACAGCTCGTACGCCAGCCAAGTCCCCGGCGGGCGCAGGACGGTGAACTTCTGCGGCTGACGGCTGATCAGCGCGGCCCGGTAGCGGTCCTCGACCTCGGGGACGTCCATCCAGGGCAGGGCCTCCCAGGGCAGCGCGCCCAGCAGGTCTTCGCGGTCACGGCCGAGGAGCTCGGCGCAGGCAGGGGTGACGAAGGTGATACGGCCCTGCAGGTCCAGGGCACAGCAACCGCCGGGCAGCCGGTCGATGAAGGCCGCGGCGGCGGCCGCCTCGTCCGGCGGGCGGGTACGCCCGGTCGGCAGGGGCAGGGCCACCGTCCGCGGACGCTCCGGGACCGTTACCGGGTCGCCCCGCTCCGCGGCCTGCTGGAAGATCGTGCCCAAAAGGCGGCAGCCCGACTCGATCAGCTCGCGCTCGACGGGGGCCAGTTCCGGCGGCCGAGCCCCGGACCAGAGCAGCACCAGCCCGCCGCGCACCGTGCCGCCCGAACCGACCGGGGCAGCGGACAGCGCGAAGTCGTACGGCAGCACAAGGGCCGGCCGCGGATACCGGCGGGCCAACTCCTCCTGGCCGCCGATCCACACCAGGCGCCGCTCCCGCACGGCGTCCGCCACCGGCATCGGGTCGCTCAGTGCGACGCGCCGCCAAGGAGTCGCGAGCTGGTCCGGCACGCCGGTCACCATGATCAGCGACAGCGCGTCGTCGTCCGGCGGCAGCACATACAGCAGGCCGCCGTATGCGCCGGCTTCCCGCACCACGGCGGCCATCGCGGTTTCCATCAGATCTCCTAGCAAGGGGACCACCGGCTTCAGCCGGTGGGGGAATTGCTTCTTTGGCCCGCTCTGACCTCGGCTGTGTGCACGGATCTGCACTGTTCACCTCGGCCACGACACACCCATGCTGTTAGACACGCGTCGCATGTATGATCCGCGCATGGCCGTGACCAGGAAGGTTCGCCGGTTCTCCGGCGGCGTGTACGACCTCGGACTCCACGTCGTGTGGTGTCCGAAGTACCGCCGTCCGGTCCTCGGTGGCCGGGTCGCGGCACGCCTGGACGAACTGATCCGGCAGAAGGCCGACGAACGGGGATGGGAGATCGTGGTGCTTGAAGTTATGCCCGACCACGTCCACCTGTTCGTCAAGCACGACCCGAAGTCCTCGGCGTCATACGTCGCGAACCAGTTCAAGGGCTTCACCTCCCGCGTTCTGCGGGAGGAGTTCCCACACCTGCGTTCACGGCTGCCGACTCTGTGGTCGTCGTCGTACTTCGCCGCGTCGGTAGGCGCGGTCTCGGCGGACACCGTTCGCCGGTACATCGACACGCAGTGGGAACGCCCGTGGAGGAAGGGAGACGGCCCGTGATCCGGGCGTACAAGTTTCTCCTGCGCCCCACCACCCGCCAAGCGGCGGCGCTCGGCGAGATGCTGCGGGACCACTGCTCGCTGTACAACGCGGCGTTGCAGGAGCGCCGGGACGCCTACCGGCACCCGTCGAAGACCACCATCCGCTACGGGGACCAGTCCGCGCAGCTCAAGGAGATCCGGGCGGTCGACCCCGACCGCCAAGGCCGCTGGTCGTTCTCCTCGCAGCAGGCCACCCTGCGCCGCCTGGACAAGGCGTTCCAGGCATTCTTCAAGCGCGTCAAGGCCGGTCACACCCCGGGATACCCGCGCTTCAAGGGCGTCGGGCACTTCGACACCGTCACCTTCCCCAAGGACGGCGACGGCTGCCGCTGGAACTCCACCCCCCACGACCGGCAGACCCGCGTCCGACTCCAGGGTGTCGGGCACATCCGCGTGCACCAGCACCGGCCCGTCCGGGGCCGCGTCAAGACGATTTCGGTGAAGCGCGAGGGGAACCGTTGGTACGTCATCATCGCCTGCGACAACGTACCCGCCGAGGAACTGCCTCCCACCGGCGCGGTCATCGGCATCGACATGGGCACCACGCACTTCCTCACCACGTCCGAGGGTCAGCACGAGCCGAACCCACGCTTCCTCGACGCCGCGGCTGAGGAGCTGGCCGCCGCGCAGCGGCACCTGGCGACGTTCCCCAAGCGCACCAGGCAGCGCACCAAGCGTCACCGCGCCGCCGCCCGGAAGGCCGCCAAGCTGCATGCCAAAGTGCGGCGCCAGCGTCTGGACTTCCACCATAAGACGGCCCGCGCGCTCATCGCCGACAACGACGTGATCGCGCACGAGCGCCTCAACACGGCGGGCATGACCAAGAGCCCGGCACCCAGGCCCGACCCCGAAAACGACGGCGCGTTCCTCCCCAACGGAGCCGCCGCGAAGGCCGGGCTGAACAGAAACATCCTTGACGCGGGTTGGGGGCAGTTCCTCGCGATCCTGGCGAACAAGGCTGAGAGTGCCGGTCGCCTCATGATCCCGGTGGATCCCCGCAACACCTCCCGCACGTGCCCGCCCAGCCTCAGCGGCTGCGGACACGTGGACGGGAAGAACCGCGTCACCCAAGCCAAGTTCCAGTGCACGGCGTGCGGCCTCACCGCGAACGCGGACCGCGTCGGCGCGACGAACATCCTCGACAGGGCCGGGCTGGTCCTCTGCGACGTGGCCTAGCCACCGACGCAGGAAGCCCGCGCGTTCACGCGTGGGTGGAGTCACCAGCTTTCCGTCCGATCTTCACTCTGCGGCATGGAAACCGACACCGGCGGGACTGCACCCCACCAGTCACACCGCATATCACGCATATGCGGACACTATGCCGAGCATGGCGCAACGGCATCCAGGCACCGGAGACGGATCACGGCGGCCCGGAGGCGACGGCGGAGGCGCCGACCGTCACCCGCTCGCCCCGAGGACACCGCAGCAGGTGTGCGCCGTACCCGCGCCGTTCCGCCTCGGTGAGGAAGTCGGAGAGTGGTGATTTGAATACCGTGTAGTCGTCGTAGTGGATCGGCAGCGCGTGGTGCGGACGGACCGCGTCGAGCAGGTCGGCGCCCTGCCGGCCGTCCATGGTGACCACCATGCCGCCGGGCAGGGTGGTCCCGCCGAGGTGCAGGACCGCCAGGTGGATGTCGGGACAGCGGCGGGCGATCTCGCGCAGACCGTCGTACATCAGCGTGTCACCGGTGAGATAGAGGACCAGACGGGTCTCTCCGGAGCGGTCACCGAACTCCAGCAGACTCCCCATGACGGGCGGCAGCAGGACGCGCGCGGCACCCGGTGCGTGGCGTCCGGGCAGCGAGGTGACCCGTACCAGGGAGTCGCCGCGCGACACGGTGTGGCTCTGCCAGGTACGCAGACCGACCGCGCGGTGGAACCCGAACAGACCCTGGAGGCACCGGGAGGCGTGCGGCGTGGTGACGAAGGGCAGACCGCGGTCCAGGCCGCGCCGGGCCACTCGGTCGAAGTGGTCGCCGTGCAGATGCGACAGCACCACCGCGTCCAGGTCCCCGTGGGGCAGTTCGGCCACGTCGAGGGCCGGCTCGGACAGCCGGCGCGACACGAGCCCATAGCCGAGGTGGGCGAGCTGTCCCCGGTGGAGGAAGTTCGGGTCGGTCAGCAGCGTCAGTTCTCCGTAGCGGATCAGCAGGGTGGCGTTGCCGATGAACAGGATCTCGGCGTGTCCTTCGGGCGGTGGATGCGGCATGACGATCTCCCTCCGGCGAGGCGGCGCCGGCCCCTGTCGGGCGTGGACCCACGTGCGCGGTGTCCCGTTGCGCCGTCGGCTCCGACCAGGCACGAGTGCCCGCCGCGTTCACGACGGAACCGGAACACCGCCGCGCAGACCTCCGTCACCCCGCGGGCTCGGCTGCGGCCGCCGGTCCTGAGGCGCGCCGGGAGAGGGCACTGGGCCACCACGCCGGCGGGCCGATGTCGAGCACCAGGGCGGGGACGAGCAGTGACCGCACCACGAGGGTGTCGAGCAGCACCCCGAACGCCACGATGAACGCGATCTGCACCAGGAACGCCAGGGGGATGACCATCAGGGCGGCGAACGTCGCGGCCAGCACCACACCGGCCGAGGTGATCACCCCGCCGGTCGTGGTCAGCCCGCGCAGCACGCCCTGCCGGGTGCCGTGCACGAGCGCCTCCTCCCGGACCCGGGACATCAGGAAGATGTTGTAGTCGACGCCGAGGGCGACCAGGAACACAAAGCCGTACAGCGGTACGGAAGCGTCCGTACCGGTGAAGCCGAGCAGGTGCTCGAAGACGAGCGCCGACACACCGAGGGTCGCCAGGAAGTTGAGCGCCACGGTCGCGACCAGCAGAACGGGTACCAGCAGGGAGCGCAGCAGCAGCACGAGGATCAGCAGGATGATGCCGAGCACCACCGGAACGATCAGGGTGCGGTCCTGCGCGGCGGTCTTCTGCGTGTCGTACTGCTGGGCGGTGTATCCGCCGACGAGTGCGTCGGCCCCGGGCACCGCGTGCACGGCGCCGCGCAGCCGCTCGATCGTCCGCTTGGCGGCATCGCTGTCCGCCGCGTCCTCCAGCGTGGCGTCGATGCGGACGCGCCCGTCGACGACCCGCGGCTCGCCGCCCCCCGGCCGTCCCGAGACGGACACGGCGCCGGCCGAGGCCACGCCCTCGGTGTCCCGCGCCGCGGCCGTCACCTCGTCGGCGCGCCCGGCGTCGGCGATGATGACCGCCGGGTTGCCGGCCCCGCCGGGGAAGTGCTCGCCGAGCACCTCCTGGGCGGCCACCGAGGGTGCGTCGTTCACGAAGATCTCGTCGAGCGGTACGCCCTTGGCGGACAGGGAGGGGGAGAACGCCGCGAAGACGGCGAGGACCACCGCGGTCAGCGCCCACACCCGGCGCGGCCGGCGGTCCACCGTCGCGGCGACCCGGCGCCACACCCCGTGGCCCTCCACGGACGCGTCCGCCGCCTTCGGCCGGGAGGGCCAGTACGCCGCCCGGCCCAGCAGGGCCAGCACGGCCGGCAGGAAGGTGAGCGTGCAGAGCACGGCGCACACGATGCCGATGGCGCCGACCGGACCGAGGGCGCGGTTGTTGGTGAGGTCGCTGGCGAGCAGGGCCAGCAGGGCGAGCGCCACGGTGGCCGCGCTCGCCACGATGGCGCCGAAGGACCGGCGCACGGCCGCCAGGGCGGCCGCGGCCCGGTCGCCGCGCACGGCGAGTTCCTCGCGGAAGCGCGCCGCCAGCAGCAGGGCGTAGTCCGTGGCGGCGCCGATCACGAGGATGGAGAGGATGCCCTGCACCTGGCCGTCCACCCGGACCACATCCCGGTCCGTCAGCGCGTAGACCACGGCACAGGCGAGTCCCAGGGCGAAGACGGAACCCAGGATGATCACGAACGGCAGCAGGACGCTGCGGTAGACCAGCAGCAGGATCAGCAGTACCGCGCTGAGCGCCACGCCCAGCAGCAGTCCGTCGATGCCCGAGAACGCGTCCGACAGGTCGGCCTGGGTCGCCGCCGGCCCGGCGATCCGGGCCGTGACGCCGGGCACGCCGTCCGCCGCCCGGCGCACCTCGTCCAGCACCGCGGGCAGTTCGTCGCCCAGTCCGGAGTCCAGCTGCACCACCGCCTGCAGGGCCCTGCCGTCCTCGGAGACCACCGCGGGCGAGGGCCGGCCGACGACACCCGGGGCCCCGGCGAGCTCGCCGACAGCGGCCGTCGCGTCCGCCCGCTGGGCATCCGTGATCCGGGGCCCGTCCGTCGTCCAGACCACGATCGCGGGCAGGGTCCCCGACCGGTCGAACGCCTCCCGCGCCTGGAGGACCCGGGTGGACTCGGCACTCCGCGGCAGGAAGGCGGACTGGTCGTTGGTGGCCACCTCGCTCAGCTTGCCCGCGTACGGCCCGAGTGTTCCGCCCACCCCCAGCCAGACGACCAGCAGGACCAGGGGCACGAACCATCGGGCCCAGCGCGGCGTGTTCTTCATCAGCATCCCCACGAGCAGATCACTTGAGTCAATGATCAATCATTGCGGGGGCTGGTCCTGCCGCGCGGAACTCCGGCTGAGCGGCCGCACGTCGGCACCCGCACCCTTGCTTTTGCCGCCGGACTGACGGATAACACAGGCATCGGGCCGAGGACCACGCCCCGGCGCGGTCCTCGCGGGCGATGGTCGGTTGTTCCCGTTGGACGGCAGGGAAGAGTACATGTCACAGCGCAGTGACCTGCGGCAGCACCGGGCCATGCTGGAGAGCGCGTGGTCCCGCTGGGTGCCGCGGATGAAGGACGCCGGCACCCGGCCCGTCGGCGCCGAGGCACTGAGGCGGGACGTCACCGAGTCCTGGATGCGCTCGCTGGACAGCGTGGACCCGGCGCTGGACAGCGCCCCCGTCACCGACGGGGGAGCGGTGCACCACCGCTGGCTCGGCTCACCGCTGCGCCGGCCGGTCGCCGGTCTCACGGACGAACTGCGTGCCATAGCGGAGGACGCGGGATTCGTCACCGCGGTCACCGACGAGACCGGCACCATCCTGTGGACGTGCGGCGGACGCACCATGCGGCGACAGGCCGAGCGCGTCAACTTCGCGCCCGGCGGCCGGTGGGACGAGGACGCCATGGGCACCAACGCCCTCTCCCTCGCCCTGCGCACCGGCCGCCCCAGTTGCGTCTTCTCCGCCGAACACCTCGTCAGCGCCCTGCACGGCTGGGTCTGTTACTGCGCTCCCGTGCACGGCCCGGACGGACGGGTCCTGGGCGTGCTCGACATGTCCACCACCTGGGACCGCTCCAACCCGCTGGCCATGGCCACCGTGCGCTCCCTGGCCGCCACCATCGAGTCCCGGCTGCGCACCGAACCGCCCCGCACCGGCACCATCCCGGCCCCGGTGCGGCTGACCTGCCTCGGCACCGGCGAAGCCGTCCGCGACGGAGCCGCCCTGCCCCTGCGACCCCGGCAACTGGAGATCCTGACGCTGCTCGCACTGGAGCCGGACGGCTTCACGCCCGGCCGGCTCCGCGCGGCCCTGTACGGCGACCGGACGGTCACCGCCTCGACGTTCAAGGCGGAGATCTCCCACCTGCGCCGCGCCCTCGACGGCGGCATCGCCACCCGCCGCTACGCCCTGACCACTCCCGTGTCCTGCGACGCGCGCGAGGTCCTGCGCGCGCTGGAACACGGGGACGTGGAGACCGCGCTGCGGCTCTACCGCGGCCCGCTGCTGCCCCGCTCCGAGGCCCCCGGCATCGAGGAATGGCGCACCCACCTGGAAGTGGCCGTGCGCGAGGCCGTGCTGGCCGGCACCAGCCCGGAACACGCCCTGCGGTACGGCGAACGGGCCCCGTACGACGCCGAGGTGCACGAACACGCGCTGCGCCTGCTCGACCCGCACGACACCCGCCGCGCCCTCGCCCTGGGCCGCCTCACCACCGCCCTGCGGTACTGACCCGCACCGGCGTCGCGACACCAACCTCGCGCCAACCTCGGGGACGCAGAGTGCCGTCCGTCACGACGGACCGGACCGTCGGACCACCGCACTCGCCACCCATCGAGGAGAGCCGCCATGGTGTACGCGCAGCCGGGAACGGACGGCAGCATCGTCGACTTTGCGTCGCGCTACGACAACTTCATCGGCGGGGACTGGGTCGCCCCCGTGGAGGGACGGTACTTCGAGAACCCGACACCGGTGACCGGCGCGACGTTCTGCGAGGTCGCCCGCTCCTCCGCCGCCGACGTCGAGCTCGCCCTGGACGCCGCCCACGCCGCCGCGGCCACGTGGGGCGCCACGTCCGTGGCGCAGCGATCGAACATCCTCAACCGGATCGCCGACCGCCTGGAGGAGAACCTCGAGAAGATCGCCGTAGCCGAGACCTGGGAGAACGGCAAGCCCGTACGCGAGACACTGGCCGCCGACATCCCGCTGGCGATCGACCACTTCCGCTACTTCGCCGGAGTGGTCCGCGCCCAGGAGGGCAGCATCGCCGAGATCGACGCGGACACCGTCGCCTACCACTTCCACGAGCCGCTGGGTGTGGTCGGCCAGATCATCCCCTGGAACTTCCCGATCCTGATGGCCACCTGGAAGCTGGCCCCAGCGCTGGCGGCCGGCAACTGCGTGGTGCTCAAGCCGGCCGAACAGACACCGGTCAGTCTGCTGTACGTCATCGAGCTGATCGCCGACCTGCTCCCGCCGGGCGTCCTCAACGTCGTCAACGGCTTCGGCGTCGAGGCGGGCAAGCCGCTCGCGTCCAGCGCGCGCGTCGCCAAGGTCGCCTTCACCGGCGAGACCACCACCGGGCGCCTGATCATGCAGTACGCCAGCGAGAACATCGTCCCCGTCACGCTGGAACTGGGCGGCAAGAGCCCGAACATCTTCCTGCCCGACGTCACGGCCGCCGACGACGACTTTCTGGACAAGGCCGTCGAGGGCTTCGTGATGTTCGCGCTGAACCAAGGCGAGGTGTGCACCTGTCCCTCCCGCGCGCTCATCCACGCGTCCATCTACGACGAGTTCATGGCCCGCTGCGTCGAACGGACCAAGGCCATCGTCAGCGGTGACCCGCTGGACCCGGAGACCATGATCGGAGCCCAGGCCAGCAACGACCAGTACGAGAAGATCCTCTCCTACATCGACATCGGCCGGCAGGAGGGCGCCGAGGTCCTCACCGGCGGCACCCCGAGGGCCGTACCGGGCCTGGAGGGCGGCTACTACGTCGAGCCGACGATCTTCCGCGGCACCAACGACATGCGGATCTTCCAGGAGGAGATCTTCGGCCCGGTCGTCTCGGTCACCACCTTTGACTCGGTCGACGAGGCCCTGAAGATCGCCAACGACACGCTGTACGGGCTCGGGGCCGGCGTATGGACCCGGGACGGCAATACCGCGTACCGCCTGGGCCGTGGGATCAAGGCCGGCCGGGTGTGGACCAACTGCTACCACGCCTATCCGGCGCACGCGGCCTTCGGCGGCTACAAGAAGTCCGGCATCGGCCGCGAGAACCACAAGATGATGCTCGACCACTACCAGCAGACCAAGAACCTGCTCGTCAGCTACTCCGGGCAGAAGCTCGGGTTCTTCTGATGGAGCACCGCACCCGGCGCGTCGAACTCACGGCGGTCGCCGAGGAGTTGGTGCGGCGGATCGTCGCGGTGCACGGCCCGGTGATGTTCCACCAGTCGGGTGGCTGCTGCGACGGCAGCTCGCCCATGTGCTACCCGCGCGGAGAGTTTCGGGTCGGCGCCTCGGACGTCCTGCTCGGGCAGGTGGCCGGCGACTCCCCCTTCTGGATGAGCGCCGACCAGTACGCGTACTGGTCGCACACCCACCTCACCGTGGACGTGGTCGCCGGCCGGGGCAGCGGCTTCTCCCTGGAGGCCCCCGAGGGCGTACGGTTCCTGCTCCGCTCCCGGCTGCTCACCGACGAGGAGCTGCGACGCATCGAGACGGAACCGCCTCTGCCCACCGGGGCGGACCCGAGCGGATGAACCGTCACACCGGGCGAGGGCCGCGAGACGGCCCCCGCCCGGACCCTGTGTAGTCCGAACCGGTGGAGAAGAGACGTCCTTCTCCGGACAGGGCACCGCCGCCCCGGCGCTGAGGCCCCGTGAGGGCCGCGCCCACCTGGGTGATCACCGGTGGCGGGCTGGAACCCCCGCTCATAGCTTCGGCTCATGAACAGACGACACATCGCGTATCTCGCCTGCACCACCGCCGTCTTGGCCGCCGGGCTCGGTGCCGCCCCGGCGGTGGGTCACCACCCCACCCTGCACCGTGTGCAGCCAGGCCAGTCGATCCAGAAGGCCGTCGACGCCGCCGAGCCGGGGGACACCGTCCTCCTCGCCCCCGGCACCTACCGGCAGAGCGTCACCATCACCACCTCGGACATCACCCTGCGCGGCCACGGCGCGAACCACACCGTCCTGATGCCCGCCAAGACCGCCAAGGGCGCCTGCGCCAAGGCCGGCAACGGCATCTGCGTCAGCGGCACCGACAAGAAGCCCCTCAAGGACGTCGGCGTACGGTCGCTGACGGTCCGTGGCTTCGCCAAGAACGGACTGTGGGCCACCGGTACGGAGGGACTGAAGGTCCGTTACGTGACCGCCGAGAAGAACGGCCAGTGGGGCATCGCCGAGGAACGCTCCGTACACAGCGTCATCAGTTACAACCTGACCCGGAACAACGGCGACGCGGGACTCTTCGTCGCCAACACCGTCGACACCGAGGAAGGCGCCCGGGACGCCCGCAAGACAGTCGTCCGGTACAACAAGACCGAGGGCAACCGGGTCGGCGTCACCGTACGGCGCCTGCGGAACCTCCGCGTCACCCACAACGAGGCCACCGGCAACTGCGCCGGCGTGTTCGTGGTGGGCGACGAGTCCAAGCCCCGAGCCGGCCACCTGGACGTGAAGTACAACAGCGTCCACGCCAACAACAAGTACTGCCCCAAGACACCGCGCCTGCCGTACCTCCAGGGCTCCGGCATCGTCCTCACCGGCGTCGAGAAGACGGTGGTCGCCTACAACCGGGTCGACAACAACAAGGGCGCGTCCCCGCTGTCCGGCGGCATCGTGCTCTTCAAGAGCCTCGTCGGCACGCCCAGCGAGCACAACAAGATCCGCGACAACCTGGTGACCGGCAACAGCCCGGCCGACCTGGCCAACCGGGACACCGCCAAGACCAACACCTTCAGCCGCAACACGTGCACGCTCTCCGAGCCCGCCGGTCTGTGCTGACCCACGCCCACCCGCACCCCCCACCCACTGCACAACAGCAGAAGCGAGGCAACGGATGACCACCGTTGATCCGGCTCCCCCGCCGCCCATGCGGCTGAGGGAGCTCGTATTCGGAGCGGCCTGCGCCGCCGCCGTACGCGCGGCCGTGCGTCTGGGCGTTCCGGACGCCCTGGCCGACAGCCCCATGACCGTCGACGACCTGGCCGCCGAGGTGAAGACCCAGCCGCACACCCTGCGCCGGCTCCTGCGCGCACTGTCCTGCCAGGGCGTCTTCACCGAGAACCCCGACGGCACCTTCGAGCACACCGACATGTCCCGGCTGCTGCGCGAGGACGACCCGCACAGCCTGCGCTACATCGCCCTGTGGTGCACCGAGCCATGGACCTGGAACGTCTGGCCGCTGCTCGACGAGGCGGTGCGCTCCGGCCGTAACGTCTTCGAGGACGTGTACGACCAGGAGTTCTTCACCTACCTCAACGAATCCGCCCCCGAGTCCGCCCATGTCTTCAACCGGGCGATGACGACGTCCAGCGAGCAGTCCGCCCGTGACGTGGCCCTGCTCCTCGACCTCGACGACGCCTCCTCGGTCGTGGACATCGGAGGCGGCCAGGGGCACGTCGTGGCCAGCCTCCTGGAGAAGCACGCCCACCTCCACGGCACCCTGCTGGATCTGCCGGGCGTCGCGGAGAACGCCGACCCCCGGCTGCGCCCGGGCGGCGCACTGGCCGGCCGGGCCGACGTCATCGCCGGTGACTGCCGGGAGGCCGTCCCCGTCGAGGCGGACGTCTACATCATCAAGAACGTCCTGGAGTGGGACGACGACAGCACCCGCCGGGCCCTGGCGAACATCCGCGCAGCGGCGCGCCCCGGAGCCCGCGTCGTCGTCATCGAGAACCTCGTCGACGACACCCCGTCGATGCGGTTCACCACCGCCATGGACCTGCTGCTGCTCCTCAACGTCGGCGGGGCCAAGCACACCCGGCAGAGCATGGTCGACCGCCTGACCGGCGCAGGCCTGGTCATCGACGAGATCCGCCCGGTCAACGCCTATCTCCACGCCTTCGAGTGCACCGTGCCCGGCTGACTGAGAAGGCGCCGCAACACCCCGAGGCCGCCGGCTCCGCGACTGACGCGGGACCGGCGGCCTCGGGGTGTGCGGGCTCAGGAGCCGGCGCCGCGCTCCCAGCGGTAGAAGCACTGCGCCATGGCGTCCTTCGGGCTGCGCCAGGTGGCCGGGTCGTACGCACTGACGTACGCCTGCAGCTGCTCGCTGATACGGCGGAACTCGGGGTGCGAGGCCACCTTCGCGATGGCGGGCGCCGGGTCCTGCTCGGCCTCGATGAGGTGCAGGTACACGTCGTCCCCGAACTGGAACAGGCTGCGCCGGGCGACACCGACCAGATGGGGGAGTTCACCCCGGTCGGAGGCGGCGAACACGTCGGCGATGTCCGGCGCCGAGCCGGGCTTCATCCGGGCGACGATGAGGGCATGGTGCATGGGGTGTCCTTCCCTGTCCTTCCGGTGTCCTTCCGGTGTCCTTCGTGGACCGCCGCTCAGCGCGCGGACGCGACGGACGCGCTCTCGCTGTCGCGGGCGACCTGCTCGATCCGGTCCCGGATGAGGGCCATCTGCGTACGGGAGTTGCGGTTGATGTTGTCCGTCATCCACGCGTCGTCGACCGGGGCGTCGGGCTTCATCGCGAAGTCCTGCGTCCAGCGCATCTGCACACCGTCCGGCAGCTCCGCGTACTCCCACAGGATGTCCATGTGGGCGAAGGGCCCCGTCTCCACCCGGCGGGCGCGGACGATCCGCTTCTCGCGGTCTGGGGTGCGCTCCGACACCCAGCTCCACACCTTCCCGTTCTCGTCGGGGTGCATGGTGAGCCGGAACGTCGTGGTCTCGCCCTCGCGGGAGAGGACCTCCACGGACGCGTACTCGCTGAAGAGCCGCGGCCAGTTCTCCAGGTCGTTCGTCATCTCCCACACGAGGTCGAGGGGAGCGTCGATGGTGATGCTGTTCTCGGTGTGTCCGGCCATGTTCAGGCTCCAGCCGCGAGGGTGTTGTTGACGAGGTTCAGAAATTCCCGGGGCGTCTTGCAGCGCTCCGAGTCGGGGGGCAGCGAGTGGCCGTACCGGTTCTCCAGCTCGCCGACGATGCCGAGCAGACCGAGCGAGTCCAGGCCGAAGGAGTCGAACGGGGACTCCGCGCCCTCCTTGAGCTCCTGCGGGTCGACGGTGATGCCGGCCGCCTGCTTCATCAGGGCGGACAGCTCTTCGAAGGTCACTTTGGTGGTGATCATGGGTGACTGCTCCTTCCCCGCCCGGATCTACCGGGCGGAATCGTCACCGCGGCGCACGACCAGCGCCGCGTTGGAGCCCATCAGTCCCCTGCTGAGGACGAGGGCGGTGCGCAGCTCGGCGGGGCGAGCATGCGACATCACCAGGTCGAGGTCGTGGCAGATGTCGAACACGTTGGGCGTCGGAGGGATCAGGCCGTGCTCCATGGCGAGCACCGCGGCCACCGTGTCCAGCACGGGCGCCGCACAGTAGGCACGGCCGATGCCCGTCTTGGGCGCCGTGACCGGGACCCGGGTGCCGCGCGCGCCGAAGACGTCGGCGATCGCCAGCGCCTCCGCGCGGTCCGCCTCCACGACGCCCATGGCGTCGGCGAACACCACGTCGATCTCCTCCGGAGCGCACTCCGCCTCGTCGAGGGCGCCGCGGATCGCGCGGGCCAGGCCCTCCCGGGACTCCGCCCAGCGGGAGGCCCCGGTGAACGTGGCGGCGTGCCCGGCCACGCTGGCCCGTACGGGCACCCCGCGCTCGCGGGCCCGGTCCTCGTCCTCGACGACGAGCAGGGCGCCGCCCTCGGCGGGCACGAAGCCGCACGCCTTCTCGGTGAACGGGCGGTAGGCGCGGTCAGGGTCGTCGAGGGTGCTGAGTTCGGGGTAGCCGAGCTGGCACACCATCGAGTACGGGGCGAGGGGCGCCTCCGCGGCGCCCACGACCATGACATCGGTGCCGCGCTGCACGGCCCGGCCCGCGTGCGCGAGGGAGTCCAGACCGCCCGCCTCGTCGCTCGCCACCACCCCGCAGGGCCCCTTGAGGCCGCCGCGGATGGAGATCTGGCCGGTGCTCGCGGCGTAGAACCAGGCGATGGACTGGTAGGGGCCGACGAACTTGGAGCCCTGGCCCCACAGTTTCTGCAGTTCGCGCTGGCCGAACTCACCGCCACCGGATCCGGCGGCGGTGACCACCCCGATCGAGAAGGGCTCCGCGGTGTCACCGCCGAGCCCGGCGTCGTCGAGGGCGAGGGCGGCCGCGGCCATCGCGAAGTGGCTGAACCGGTCGGTCTGCACCAGGAACCGGTCCTCGATCAGGGCCGCGGGGTCGAAGGACCGGACCTCGCCCGCCACCCGCAGCGGCAGATGATCGCAGCCCTCGCGGCCGATCAGGTCCAGGACGGTGAGGCCTTCCCGGACGGACTTCCAGTAGGCGTCGGTCCGCAGTCCGTTGGGCGCGATCACACCGATGCCGGTGACGGCAGCGCGCCGGGGGCGCCGATTGCTCATCGTGTCCTCCCGCCCGTCCCCGTCAGCAGCACCGCGGACTGGAAGCCGCCGAACCCGCTGCCGACGGAGAGCACGTTGTTCAGCTTCCGTGGCCGCGCGGTGCGCGGCACGTAGTCCAGGTCGCACTCCGGGTCGGGGGTCTCGTAGTTCGCTGTCGGCGGCACGACCTGGTGCTGGAGCGCGAGCACGCACGCGACCACCTCGATCGCGCCGATCGCACCCAGCGAGTGCCCCACCATCGACTTGATGGAGCTCATGGGCGTCTCATGGGCGTGTGCCCCCAGCGACCGCTTCACGGCGGCCGTCTCGTGCCGGTCGTTCTGCCGGGTGCCGGACCCGTGCGCGTTGACGTAGTCGATCCGCGTGGGGTCGATACGGGCCTGGTCGAGCGTGCTGTCGATCGCCCGGGCCATCTCCAGACCCTCACTGGTCAGACCGGTCATGTGGTAGGCGTTGCCGTAGGTGGCGTAGCCGCTGATCTCGCAGTGGATCTCCGCCCCGCGGGCCCGCGCGTGCTCGTACTCCTCGAGGACGAGCACCGCCGCGCCCTCGCCCATCACGAACCCGTCGCGGTGGGCGTCGAACGGACGGGAGGCGTGCTCGGGGTCGTCGTTGTTCGGCGACGTCGCCTTGATGGCGTCGAAGCAGGCCATCGTGATCGGTGAGATCGGCGAGTCCGACGCCCCCGCGATGCAGACGTCGGCGCGGCCCTCCGCGATGGTGTGGAAGGCGTAGCCGACCGCGTCGAGGCCGGAGGTGCAGCCCGTGGAGACGGTCTGCACCGGGCCCCGGGCGTCGAACCGCTCGGCGACGACCGAGGCGAGGGCGCTGGGCGAGAAGGCCAGATGCAGCTTCGGCTCCGCCTTCCGGTGGTCCACGTCCCAGCGCCGGCCGCGCTCACTGACCCGTACGTAGTCGCTTTCCAGCCGGGTGGTGCCGCCGACCGCGCTGCCCAGGGACACCGCGGTACGCCAGGGATCCACGGCCCCGGTGTCCAGACCGGAGTCGCGCACGGCCTCCCCGGCGGCGACTACGGCGAACTGGATGTAGCGGTCCGCGTGCTGGCACAGCTCCGCGTCCAGGCCGTGCTCGAAGGGGTCGAAGTCGCACTCGGCGGCTATGCGTGAACGCAGGCCCGCCGGATCGAACAGGGTGATGCCGCGGGTCGCGGTGCGGCCGGCTGCGAGAAGATCCCAGAACGCCGTCGCTCCGATGCCGCCGGGAGCGACCACACCTATACCGGTGACGGCCACTCGCCGGGTCATTTTATGGCCTCGCTCGGCTCGGCCGGCCGGCCGTGCTCGGCACCACCGACCTTCAACTGCGGTCCGGCGACGGCGCTTTCGGTCTCCTCGGTGTCCACATGGCCGAGGCTCGGATGCGGTGCGAGCGGCCCCAGGTGGAACACCATGCGGGCCTCCCGCTCGCCGACATTGCGGAAGCGGTGCCGCATGTCGACCGGGATCAGCAGTGCCTGCTCGGCGCGGAGCGCGAACGGCTCGCCGTCCAGATCCACTTCGAGCGCGCCGCTGACGACGTACACGAACTCCTCGGAGTACGGGTGGTAGTGCTCGCCGATCCGTTCGCCGGGCTTGATGATGGCCAGGCCCATGAACCCGCTGGTGGAGCCCACGGTGGCCGGCGTGAGCAGGGTCCTGAGGTCACCTCCGCGCCGTCGGTTGGGTTCCGTCTCGCTCAGGTCCACGATGCGTGGATGCTGCTTGGACATGGTTGATACCTCCGGGTGTGCCGGTGACGCCGGGGCGGGAACGGCCCGCGGACGTCACCGCGGTCGACCATCAGGAATCCGCAGAGCTGCGGTCGGTGACGGGCAGCATGTCGGCGTGCGCCAGCAGGCGGTTGAGGGTGCGCTCGGAGTCCAGGGCGCCCTCGACGCCGATCGCGGCGCCGTCCAGCAGACGCTCCAGCTCCGCCGCCTTCCCCCGGCCCTTGATGCCGAGCGCCGCGGGCGGGTCCGAGTCGAGTTCGGCGATGACGTCGACCAGACGCACCACGATGTCGTCCCGCTGGAACACCGTGCTCGCGAACACCGGGCTGTCCGGGTCGTCGGCCGCGGTCTCGTCCTGGTGGGCGAGGAACCGGGCCAGGTCCATGCCACGGCCCTCGACGGCCGGGTAGTACAGCGCGTGCCGCCGCAGCCCGGCGGGCTCCGGCCGACCGGCCGTCACATGGTGGACGGCGGGGAGCGCGGCCCGGGTGAAGAACACCCGCGCGGACTCGGGGTCGGTCAGATCCCGCTCCTGCTCCAGATAGGGGTTGATGGCCTCCTCGACCGCCCGCACCTCCGGCTGCCGGGCGACGTGGCGCAGCGCGGCCAGCAGGTCGCCCTCCACCTCCACCGCCCGCACGACACGGTTGCCGTGCATGAACAACGAGGTGCGGCGCAGCCGCGTGGTGTCGTCGACCTGCGCCTTGGGCGACTTGTAACCGGCCAGCAGCTCCGCGACCTTGGACTCGGACCCCGGCTTGACGGTGAAGGTGAGGGCGTGGCGCGCCACACCCTCGCCCACACGGGCAGCCGTCTGGAGCCCCGCCGAGGCGGCCCCCGGGGTGAGCGGCCGGCCCGGCTGGGTCTCGCGGAGGATGCTGTAGCGCATCGACCGCGTGTCGCGGACGCAGCTGTGCATCGGCCGTACGGTCTCGACATGCTCCTCGCTGTTCACCCACGCGAGGAACGGCGGGGCGCTCTCCCACTCGCTGGTGATCAGCCACTGCGAGGGGTTCTCGATCGACTGGCACAGCTGGTCACTGATGTGACCGGGGACGGACGCGACCTTGTTGCGCATGTGCTCGTAGGCGTCGAGGAACTGCTCCTGGGCTCCCTCGTACAGATCGAGCAGCAGGATCACCCGCAGCCTGGAGCCGTCGAAGGCCGATTGCGCTATGCGTCCCGACATGGTCATCCGGCGCACCTCTCCTCTTCATCGCGAAACCCCGGCACGGGGCCTCTTCAGGAAGCTCTTCACGGAAGGTCAGGAACGACCGCCGTGTCCGATGGGCCGGGGTCGCCATGTGTCGATGGTTTACGCCACTCCCGAAGCGCGCGAGCGACACGGGGCACCCGGGTGAACCCCGCGCCATCCGGGTGCAGCCCGGACACGCACGCGTCCCTACCGGGCATGGAATGTGCGTCCCCGTTCCCCAGCCCGTCCCGGGCCACGCTGGAGGCGTTGCAATGAACCCATCCGACACGACCGGCGAGGCGGTTCACCGCACGCCCGTCCTCATCGTCGGCGGCTCCCTGGTGGGGCTGTCCATGTCCCTGTTCCTGGGGCGGCTGGGGGTGCCGCACACACTCGTCGAACGCCACGCGGGCACGTCGATCCACCCGCGCGGCCGGGGCAACAACGTGCGCACGATGGAGCTGTTCCGGACCGCCCGGGTGGACCGGCGCATCGCGGAGGCCGCGTCGGTGCTGGCGGACAACCACGGCATCCTGCAGACGCCGACCCTGGTGGGCGACGCCGGCGAGTGGCTGTTCCGGGAGATCGACCCCGGCGGCGGGCTCGCCCGCTTCAGCCCGACCGGATGGTGCCTGTGCAGCCAGAACGACCTCGAACCCGTGCTGCTGAAGAGCGCCCGGGAACTCGGCGGGGACCTGCGCTTCGGCACCGAGATGATGTCCTTCGACCAGGACCCCGACGGGGTGACGGCGCAGGTCAAGAGCCGTGAGACGGGCGAGCACACCACCATCCGGGCGGACTACCTGGTCGCCGCGGACGGTCCGCGCAGCCCCGTCCGGGAGCGGCTCGGCATCGGGCAGAACGGCCCCGGCGACCTGTTCCACAACGTCAGCGTCACCTTCACCTCCCGGGACCTCGCCGATGTCGTCGGCGACCGGAAGTTCATCGTCTGCTACCTCACGAGCCCGGACGCCGACGGCGCCCTGCTCCCGGTGGACAACCGTGAGCACTGGGTGTTCCACGCCCCCTGGCACCCCGAACACGGCGAAACGCTCGAGGAGTTCACCGACGAGCGGTGCGCCGCCCACATCCGGCGGGCCGTCGGCGTACCGGACCTCGATGTGACGATCACCGGACGGGCCGCCTGGCACGCTGCCGAGCGGGTCGCCGAACGGTACACCGAGGGCAGGGTGTTCCTGGCCGGTGACTCGGCCCACGAGATGTCGCCCACCGGGGCGTTCGGCTCCAACACCGGGATCCAGGACGCCCACAACCTGGCCTGGAAGCTGGCCGCCGTGCTGGACGGGCGGGCGGGACCGGCCCTGCTCGACTCCTACGACGCCGAGCGCCGGCCCGTCGCCGAGGCGACCAGCGCGCGCGCCTCGTCCCGTTCGGTGGAGCACAGCCATCCCGGGTACACGCCGGCCGCGGCGACCGGTGCGATGCCCGGCCGCAAGGGCGGGATTCTCAACGTGGCGCTGGGGTACCGGTACCCGCGCGGTGCGGTGCTGGGGGCCGATCCTGCGGCGCCGGTGGTTCCCGACGCGCTTTGTCTGACCGGGGAGCCCGGTACTCGTGCTCCTCATCTGTGGGTGGACCGCGCGGGCACGCGGATCTCCACGCTGGATCTGTACGAGCGGTCGCTGGTTCTGCTGAGCGGGGAGGACGGGGCCTGGCATGAGGCGGCCACCGGGCTGGCTCTGCCGGTCGAGTCCTACCGGGTCGGGGAGGGTCCCGATGCGGACCTGACCGCCGAGTCCGGCGTGGACTGGGCCGGTGCGCACGGCATCGCCCGTGACGGTGCGGTGCTGGTCCGTCCGGACGGGTTCGTGGGCTGGCGGCATGTTTCGGGTCCGGCTGACCCGGCGAAGGCGTTGCGCGAGGCGGTTACGGCGCTTCTCTCGCGCGCCTGAGGGTTCTCCCGCGGTTGCGCCGGGCGGGGGGTGTTCGCGCAGCCCGGCGCTTACGGGGTGCCGTCGCGCCCACCCGTGCCGCCCCAGCGGCACGACTGCCCGCGGATGGCGGGGGCAGCGCGGATTGGGGCGGCGGCGCGGATTGCGGGGGCAACGGCACGACTGCCCGCGGATGGCGGCGGGAGCGGCATGACTGCCCGCGGGTGGCGGCGGGAGCGGCATGACTGCCCGCGGATTGCGGGTCAGCCGCCGCCGATGCCTCCCTGGCGGCCGCGTTCTGACTTTGACTGGTGTTGTTCGAAGCGTTGGAGGGCGGGGCCGTCGATGTTCCAGGGCCAGGGGGTGACCGTGCCCTGTAGGGCCTGGAAGACCGGGTGGGCGTCGGCGGCCCGCCCCGCGGCGCAGAGCGCGTATGCCAGGACGTTCAGGTCCGCCGGCGCCGCCATGTGCTGGAAGAAGCCCGGCTTCGCCCACAGCGTGGCCGCCTGCTCCAGCGCGGCCGCGATCTGGCCGCCCTCCCACAGCTGACCGGCGGTCATGGCCCGTACCCCGCCCTGCGTCAGCAGCCCCTGGTACTGACGGACGGCCGCGGTCAACTCGACCGCCGCGCACGGCGCGTTGGCCGGGATCCGGGTGCGCACCACGTCGATGAAGTCGAGGACGGACGCGCTGGACCCGCCTTCCTCCGGCGACAGATACGCGAGCATCTGGAAGTACGCCTCACGGTGCCAGCGGTCGCGTCCGGTGGCCTCCCGCCAGATGGCGTTCACATCGTTCTGGCCGTACCGCTCGATCCGCGACACACCGAGCAGCGCCACCCACGGCAGCGGGTCCTCGGGTCCGAGGTCGGCGGCCCGGTGGCACTGGGACACCAGCTGTCCGGCGTCTTCCAAATGCCCGTCCCGCAGCCCGCGCGCCAGCCCGGTCCAGGCGTGGAACACCAGGGCGTCGGCGCTGTTCGGCTCCCTGTCCAGCCAGGCCGCGGCGATCCCCGTGTCCGCCGTCGCCGTGGCCAGTACGGACACCCGGTGGCTGCGGCTGTCCCAGTGGTCCTCGGTCTCCTCCAGCAGCGACGCCGCCAGCGCCACGTCGGCCGATTTGCCACTCCCACTCCGCTTGCTCAACTTGCCCAGCACGCGCGCAAGTTCGGCGTCGTCGAGGGCCGGATTGATACGGGGACGTCTGCTGGTGCGACTGCTGAAGAGGGGCATGCCGGAAGACTAGGAACTGCGTGTGCCCCGGCAAGCCGTACGGGGCGATCGTTATCGTTCTGCCCCTTACCGCCGGTCAGCCGGGCAGAACGGGGCGGGGCCGGACATCCCGCCGGCCCCGCCCCTCACTCCCGCTCTGCGCCCGTGGCCTCCCGGCTCAGACCGCCGGGGCCGGGTACGTCGGGTACTCCACGCCCGAGACGTACTGGACGACCCGGACCACCTGGCAGGAGTAGCCGAACTCGTTGTCGTACCAGAGGTAGAGGATCGCGTTGTCGCCCTCGACCTTGAGCGCGCCGGCGTCGACGATCGAGGCGTGCCGCGAGCCGATGAAGTCGCTGGAGACGGCGTCGGGGGCGCTGATGAAGTCGATCTGACGCTTCAGCGGCGAGGTCAGCGACACCTTGCGGAGGTGGTCGAGGACCTCCTGGCGGTTGGTCGCGCGGGCCAGCTGGAGGTTGAGGATCGCGATCGAGACGTCCGGCACGGGAACCCGGATGGAGCTGCCCGTGATCGTCGCGTCGAGGTCGGGCAGTGCCTTGGCGACGGCCGACGCGGCACCCGTCTCGGTGATCACCATGTTCATCGGCGCCGAACGGCCGCGGCGCTCCGACTTGTGGTAGTTGTCCAGCAGGTTCTGGTCGTTGGTGAACGAGTGCACCGTCTCCACGTGCCCGCGCAGCACACCGTACTCGTCCGCCATGGCCTTCAGCGGCGGGACGATCGCGTTGGTGGTGCAGGACGCGCAGGACAGGATCTGCTCGTCCGGCTTCAGGGTGTCGTGGTTGACGCCGTGCACGATGTTGGGCACGTCCCCCTTGCCCGGCGCGGTCAGCACCACCTTGTCGACTCCGGGACGCAGGTGCTGCGAGAGACCCTCACGGTCGCGCCACTTGCCGGTGTTGTCGATGAGGATGGCGTTCTTGATGCCGTACGCCGTGTAGTCGACCTCGGTGGGGTCGTTCGCGTAGATCACCTTGATGGTGTTGCCGTTGGCGACGATCGTGTCGTTCGCCTCGTCCACGGTGATCGTGCCCTGGAACTGGCCGTGCACGGAATCGCGGCGCAGCAGCGAGGCCCGCTTGACGATGTCCTGCTCGCCGCCCCGGCGAACCACGATCGCGCGCAGACGCAGTCCGTTGCCGGAGCCCGACTTCTCGATCAGCAGACGCGCCAGGAGACGGCCGATGCGGCCGAAGCCGTAGAGGACGACGTCGCGCGGCTCACGGCGCTCGATCTTGTTGGCGCCGGTCGCGCCGGCGACGGCCTCGGCGGTGAACTCGGCCACCGACAGCCCCCGGTCGTCGGCGCGGTGGGCCTCGGCGAGCAGGCCGATGTCGATCTGGGACGGGCCGAGGTCGAGGGTGGTGAGCGCCTGCAGGAAGGGCAGCGTCTCGGTGACCGAGAGCTCCTCGCCGGCGATCTGCCGGGCGAAGCGGTGGGTCTTGAGGATGCTGACCACCGACTTGTTCACCAAGGAACGGCTGTGCAGCAGGACGGTCACGTCCCGCTCCCGGTGCAGCTTCCCGATGATCGGGATCATTGACTCCGCGATCTCCTCGCGGTGCTTCCAATGGGTGAACGAGTCTTCGTTGACAGTCACAGGATCATCTTTCGAGCTAGAGGGTGCTCAAATGATAGCGATGTTGTCGGGGCGGTTCTGAGGGGGTGTCCGCCGGGCACGGGAAACCCGGAACTCGCAGGGTTGCGCGACATCCGAACGGGTACGCGTGCAGCACTGTGCCCGGGGCGGATCTTGTCCCGGGTGGGCCCGCACGACCTCCGCTACCAGGGAATCTGCCATGGAGACACCAGCGCACGAGAACAACGCCCCCACGCCCGCCCAGCGGGCCCTGGACACCTTGTCCGAGAACACCGAGGACTCGGCGGCGCTGGACGCCCTCGCGAACAGCGACGTTCTGATCCCGGTTCCCGACGACGCGGGCGACCAGGAGGCCGCCGATCCGGGCGCCGTGGCACTGCCGGTGCTGGAGCAGCCCGGTGGCACCCAGGTGGTGCCCGTGTTCACGTCCGAAGTGGAGATGGCCGGCCTGCTGCCGTTCGTCTCCCGCTACCGTCTGGTGCCGCTCGGCGCGCTCGCCGCGCAGTGGCCCGCCGACGACCTGTCCCTGACCATCGACGGCAGCTCCGAGCACCGTCTCACCCTCACCTCCGAGGGGGTACGCACCCTGCTGGCCCGTCCCTGAACCGGCGCTACCGCGCCGGCCCGCGCGCTACTCGCCCAGTGCGCGGGCCAGGGCGGCACGCTGCACCGGCAGGGCTTCGGCGTGCAAGGCGCGGCCCTTGTCGGTGAGCGCCACATAGACGCCGCGCCGGTCCTCCAGGCACAGGGTGCGCTCGAGAAGGCCGTCCCGCTCCAGCCGGGCGATGAGACGCGACAGCGCGCTCTGGCTGAGGTGCACCCGGCCCACCAGGTTCTGCACCCGGCACGGCTCGCCTCCCCCGTGAGGGGCGGTGGCGAGCAGGTCGAGCACCTCGAAGTCGGACGCCCCGAGGCCGTACGGATTCAGCGCACGGTCGATCTCGCCCAGAGTGCGCGCGTGCACCGCGAGGATGTCACGCCACCGTTCCTCGAGCCGCGCTCCGGCCGTCTTCGCTGCCATAGGGGAACGGTAACACTCGTTCCATTTTCAATGAACCTGCAAGGGGTAGGGCGATCAGCGTGCCCCCGCCCGAACGGGCTTGTGCCACAAGGCCGTTGGGTCCCGGACAAAGGTGCGGGCCGACCGGGACACGGAGGCCCCGGACGCGGGACAGTGGGAGGGCGCCGGACTGAGGAGCGCCCGGCGCGGAGGTGGACGAGATGCTGAGGACTCCCGTCGACGGGACACGGCTGCGCATCCTGGCGTGGCTGAGCGAACCGGGTACCGCCGAGCGCGGGCTCACCGCGGACGACGTCGCCGCCGGGCTCGGCGTCACCCTCCCGGTGGCCCTCGCCCACCTCCGGCTCCTCACCTCCCTCGGCCTGCTGCGCACCGACCGCTCAGGCGACCCGCCGCGCTACCGGCGCGACGAGATACGGATCGCCGAGGTCACACGGCTGTTCGAGAAGGGCTGGTAGCCCCCGCGGCCCCGGAGCGCCCCGCGCCGTTACGCTGATCCCGAGCGAGTGGGAGACGTACGACGGTGAAAGCCCCGGTAACCGAGGGCCGCCTCAGGGCCCGCCACGCCGTCCGCGCCCAGGCACCCGTCGTCGCGGTCGTCGCGCTGGGCGGAGCAGCGGGGGCGGTGGCCCGCTACGCGGCGTCCCTGTGGTGGCCGACGCCTGCGGGCGGGTTCCCCTGGACGATCCTCTGGGTCAATGTCGCCGGCTGCTTCGTGATCGGCGCGTTCATGGTGGTCGTCACCGAGGTCCGCACCGCCCACCCCCTGGTCCGCCCGTTCTTCGGCACCGGCGTCCTCGGCGGCTTCACCACCTTCTCGACGTACGCCGTCGATGTCCGCGACCTGCTCAATGGCGGCCACCCGGCCGCCGGACTCCTCCACCTCGCCGTCACCCCGCTCGCGGCCCTCGCCGCCGTGTGGACGGCGACCTCGGCGACCCGCCGGGTACTGATCAGGAGGCACCCATGACGCCACCGACCGGCACCGCCCTGCGTCTGACCGTGTTCGTCGGCGAGAGCGACACCTGGCAGCACCGGCCCCTGTACTCGGAGATCGTCCACCGGGCACACGCGGCCGGGCTCGCCGGTGCCAGCGTCTTCCGCGGTATCGAGGGCTTCGGCGCGTCCTCCCTGATCCACACCTCCCGGCTGCTGTCCCTGAGCGAGGACCTGCCGGTGGCGGTCGTCGTCGTGGACACCGAGGACCGCGTACGGTCCTTCCTCCCGGAACTCGACACGCTCGTGACCGACGGCCTGGTGCTGCTCGACCGCTGCGAGGTGCTCCGTCTCGGGCGCCGTGACCAAGGACCCGGCGCCCGGGACGAGGAGCGGCGGTGAGCTGGCTCTATGTCGTGCTGGGCGCCATGGTCGGTGCCCCGCTGCGCTACCTCACCGACCGTGCGGTGCAGTCCCGGCACGACTCGGTGTTCCCCTGGGGGACCTTCACGGTCAATGTCACCGGCAGCCTCATCCTCGGCCTGCTCACCGGTGCGGCAGCCGCCGGTGCGGCCGGGCCCGACCTCCAACTGCTGCTCGGCACCGGTCTGTGCGGCGCCCTGACCACCTACTCCACCTACTCCTACGAGACACTTCGCCTGGCCGAGGCCGGTGCCCGCGGCTACGCGGCCGTGAACGTCGTGGCGACCGTGGCGGCAGGCCTGGGCGCCGCCTTCTCGGGCGCGGCCCTGGCCGGCGCGGTCTGGTCCTAGGCCCTGCGGTGCAGCGGCTCCCCGACCTGCCGAAGATGGCGCAACGCCTCCCGGTGGGAGGCGAGCAGCCCCGTCGGGCAGCACGGAATGCCCAGCTCCGCGCAGTACCGCTCGGTGACGACCTGGGCCTCGAGAAGCGCCGCCCTCTGCGGCGCAGCGGTCCCTCCGGTGGGGCTGCGCGTAGCGCCCACGGTGGGTGGGTGGTGCGGGGCCGGGTCGGGGGTGTCTGTCCTCGGACTGGCGCGACTGTGCATGTTGGTGGAGGCGAGGGCGCGGACGCGCCAGCCACTGCGGGCGAACACCCCCGCCCCGTCCCCTCCCGCGATCCGCGGGCAGTCGTGCCGCTGGGGCGGCACGGGTGGGCGCGACGGCACCCCGCTTATGCCGGGCTGCGCAAACACTCCCCGACCCACACCGACACCGGGTACCTGTAAGCACCGGCACCGCCGCGATCCGCGGCCCGCTGCCGCCCTCCGCGGGCAGTCGCGCCGCTGGGGCGATGGGGGTCCCCCCCCGCTCGAGCGAAGCCGAGAGTGGGGGAGGGTGGGCGCGACGGCACCCCGCTTACGCCGGGCTGCGCAACCCACCCCCGGCCCGCACCAGCGTGGGGCACCCCGCCAACGCCGGTTGCGAAGCTCCGTTCCCCGAAGCGCACCGAGTAGTACAGCGGCCGCCGCCTGAGCAGCCCCGCTTCCGATGTGCGCCGTGAAAGTTCGGAAAACCTCCCGCGCGGGACGTCGGGAATGACCGTTGGATTGACCACGCGCCTCAGTACGGGAACGGATGTCCGTGCGCAGAATCATGTTGGCCCCCCGGTGCGGGGTGAGGCCGGCCCCACCCTCGCTTGACAGCGCCGCGGACCTCCCCGCACCATGCCCACCGTGAACCTGTCAGACAGCCGGACAGCCGGTCCAGGCCCCCGGCGCGTCAGCGCGACGGAAGCGGTGCTCACCCACCTCCGCGGAGCCATACAGCGCGGTGAGTACGCCATCGGCGACAAGCTCCCCTCCGAGGCGGAGCTGTGCCGCACCCTCGAGGTCTCCCGGCCCGTGCTCCGCGAGGCGCTGCGCGCCCTGCAGACGATGGGCCTGACCGTGTCCAGGACCGGCAAGGGCACCTTCGTCGTGGCCGACGCCGTGGAGGACCCCACCTTCGGCGACTACGCGGCCGGCGACCTGATGGAGGCGCGGCGGCACGTCGAGATCCCGGTCGCCGGGTACGCCGCCCGGCGCCGCACACCCGAGAACCTGGACCACCTCGCCCATCTCCTGGACCGGATGGAACGGGAGACGGACACCACCGCATGGGTGGCGATGGACACCCTGTTCCACCTCGCCGTGGCCGAGGCCGCCCAGAACCCGGTGTTCCGCCGGGTCATCGAGGAGATCCGGGACGCACTGGCCCGCCAGTCGGCCTTCCTCAACGAACTCGGCGACCGCCGCGAGCAGTCCAACCGCGAGCACCGGGCGATCGTCGAGGCCCTGGCCGACGGCTCCGAGCAGGACGCCGCCCAGGCCATGACCCACCATCTCGACCGTGTCGAGACCACCCTCACCGACATCGTGCGCCGCGCATCGGCCCACGACACACCCCAGGCAGAGTGATGTACAACAGTCTCCCCGCGGACGCACCCCCGATCCGCGAGCCCCTCCACGCGCCCGTCGCCCACCTGATACGCGGCGGGATGGTGGAGGGCGTCCACCACGGCTCCGTCCTCGTCCTCGGCCCCGACGGCTCGGTCCGGTTCCGGCTAGGCGACATCGAGGCCGCCTGCTACCCGCGCTCGGCGCTCAAGCCCGTTCAGACGGTGGCCATGGTCCGGGCGGGACTCCCGCTCGACGGCGCGCTGCTGTCGCTCGCCGCGGCCAGCCACTCCGGCGAGGAACGCCACCTCGCCGGTGCCCTGCGGATCCTCGAACGGGCGGGACTGACCCAAGACCACCTCCGCAACGTCCCCGACCTGCCGCTCGACCCCGCCGTCCGGGACACCTGGGTGCGCGAGGCACGCCCGCCCTCCCGGCTCGCGCAGAACTGTTCCGGCAAGCACGCCGCCATGCTCTGCACGGCAGCACTGAACGGCTGGTCCCTCCACGACTACCTGGACCCCGCCCACCCCCTCCAGCAGGCGATCGCCGAGACCGTCGAGAGCCTCACCGGACAGCGCGTCGCCACGGTCACCGTCGACGGCTGCGGCGCCCCCCTGTTCGCCGTCTCCCTGCACGGTCTCGCCCGTGCCGCCGCCAGGATCACCACCGCCGCGCCCGGCACCCCGGAGGCACGCGTCGCCGACGCGATGCGCGAACACCCCGAGATGGCCTCCGGCTCCGGCCGGGACGTGGCCGCGCTGATGCGCGCCGTACCCGGCCTGCTCGCCAAGGATGGCTACGAGGGCGTCCAGGTCGCGGCCCTGCCCGACGGCCACGCCATCGCCGTGAAGATCGCCGACGGCGCCTCCCGGGCCCGCGTCCCGGTCGCCGCGGGGGCGCTGGCACGGGCAGGGGTGGATGGGGCGCTGCTCGCGGAGTTCGCGGGAGAAGCGCTGCTCGGTGGCGGACGCCCGGTCGGCGAGATACGCCCGGTACGGGAACTCGAACCGACGGCAGCCGCGGGTGCTGTGTGACCGTTTGTGCTCAGGCCGTCGACGTCCACAATGGTGAGTGTGACAGCGTCGACGGCCTTCCAGCCGGTGCTGGAACGTATCGCCGAGGAAGTCGAGCGGACTCCCGGCCGTGGCCGGTCCGCCGACTACATTCCGGCGCTCGCGGCCTACGATCCGCGCCGCTTCGGCATGGCCGTCGCCGAACCGGACGGCACGGTCCACGGGGTGGGGGACTGGCGGGAGCCCTTCTCGGCGCAGTCCGTCACCAAGGTGTACACGCTCGCCCTCGACCTGGCCCGCGAGGGCGACGCCCTGTGGGAGCACGTGGGCCGCGAACCGTCCGGCACTCCCTTCAACTCCCTGGTGCAACTGGAGTACGAGGACGGCATCCCGCGCAACCCGTTCATCAACGCGGGCGCGCTCGTCGTGACCGACCGGCTGCACACCCGTAGCGGGGACGCGGCTGGTGAACTGCTCGCCTTCCTGCGGGCGGAGAGCGGCAACCCGGGGCTGGACTTCGATCTGGAGGTCGCCGCCTCCCAGGGCGCCCACGGCGACCGCAACGCCGCCCTCGCCCATTTCATCGCGTCCTACGGCAACATCGACAACCCGGTGCCGGTCCTGCTCGACCAGTACTTCCGGCAGTGCTCCGTCGCCGCGTCCTGCGCGGACCTCGCCCTGGCGACGGGGTTCCTCGCCCGGCACGGCATCCGGGCCGACGGCACCCGGCTGCTCAGCCGCAGCCAGGCCAAGCAGGTCAACGCCGTCATGCTGACCTGCGGAACGTACGACGCGGCCGGCGACTTCGCCTCCCGGGTGGGCCTGCCGGGAAAGAGCGGCGTCGGGGGCGGGATCGTCGCGGTCGCCCCGGACCGGTGCACCGTGTGCGTATGGGGGCCCGGACTGGACAAGCGGGGCAACTCGGTGGCGGGTGTGGCCGCGCTGGACCGCTTCGCCGCGCTCACCGGTCTCTCCGTGTTCTGAACCGGTCAGTCCTTCGGTACGGGACCCCATCGGAGCCGCAGGAACACCGCCGTCCCCACGCCGCCCAGCAGCGCGGCCCCGGCGATCGTCCAGGACACCGCCCGGTCCGGCTCATCCCGCCGGGCGGCCGGCACGGCGGCGGACCCTGCCTCCGGCCCCCGCAGCAGTCCGGCCCGCAGGGCGTCCAGGGACCCCACCGGTTCGACGCGCCCGCCCGCCTCGAACCCCCAGTCGAGGAGCGCCCGCGCCTCCTCGTACACCGCCAAGCCGTCGTCCGAGCGGGGGTTGAGCACCGTCGCCACGAGGGTCTGTCCATCCCGCCGGGCGGCCGCCACCAGGGTGTTCCCGGCGTTGCTCGTATAGCCGTTCTTGATCCCGACCAGGCCCCGGTACGGCTCGACACCGTCCGCTCCGGTGAGCAGCCGATTGGTGTTGACGATCCGGTAAAAACCGCCGTCGGGCGAGGGGAACCGTGTTTCCTCCCGGATGCAGTACCGCGCGAATTCGGGATTGCGCAGCCCGGCCCGGCCGAAGACCGCCAGGTCGTACGCGGACGACACCTGGCCGGGTGCGTCGTAGCCGTCGGGCGACTTCACCCGGGTGTCGCGGGCGCCCAGGGCGCGGGCCTTCGCCTGCATCCGCTGGGCCGTGGCCCGCCAGCCGCCGCTGAGCGCGGCCAGCACGCGGACTGCGTCGTTGCCGGAGCTGAGGAACACCCCGTTCCAGAGGTCGGACACGCGGTACGTACGGTCCTCGGCGACCCCGACGAGGCTGCTGCCGGGACCGATGTCCGCCAGTTCCTCCGCCGTCACCCGGTGCTGGATGCCGGCCGGCAGGATCGGCAGCACGGTGAGGGCGAAAAGGGTCTTGAGGGTGCTGGCGGGCGCCAGCTTCCGGTGTGCGTCGTGCGCCGCCAGCACCTCTCCGGTGCGCGCGTCGGCGACCAGCCACGCGCGGGCGGACAGATCAGGGACCTCGGGCGCACCCGGACGCGGGTGGACATGCGTGCCGGGACGGAACAGCAGCGACGCGGGCGGCCCGGGGTCGGCGGCCGCCGCGGCGGGTGCGAGCACCAGCAGGCCCGTCGTGCAGAGCGCGCAGGTCGACACGGCAGCCCGTGAAGCAAATCCGATAGTCATACCGCAAACGTAGGAACGGCTCCCCGGAACACCACGCTGCCCCGGCCGAAGGCCAACCGCGAGCACCCGGATGCCACACGCCGGGTCAGGGCCTGTCTTCCGGCGGATCAAGTCGGGGAAGGGGGCGGTGCCGTGCAACCCAGGTGAGCGGGGTCTGGTGCGTCCAGCTGCAAGGCGGAGGAGGGAGTCGACGCGATGGGGGTCCCCCCGCTCATGGGGGTCCCCCCGCTCGAGCGAAGCCGAGAGTGGGAGAAGCCGAGAGTGGGGGAGTCGGCGACCGACGACAACGCCGCAGACGGGCGTGCCGGACCCCGCGTTCCCGGCATGATCCGCCGGACAGGCCTAAGGCAGGGTCGGCTGGACGCGTCGCAGGAAGGTGGCGTTGTCGGGGGTCTCGCGCATCCGCCCCAGCAGCGTCTCCAGCCCGGTCACGCCGTCCCGGGACCCCAGAGCCCGCCGCAGCCCCTGGGCACCGGCCAACTCCACTGGCCCGAGGAGCAGTTCCTCACGCCGGGTGCCCGAGCCCGTGATGTCCACGGCCGGGAAGAGCCGCCGGGAAGCCGCTTCGCGGCTCAGCCGCAGCTCCATGTTCCCGGTGCTCTTGAGCTCCTCGAAGTAGAACTCGTCGGCGCGGGAGCCGGTCTCCACCAGGGCCGAGGCGAGAATGGTGAGCGAGCCGCCCTCCTCGGCCCGACGGGCGGCACCGAAGAACCGCTTGGGCCCGAGCAGCGCGGAGGCGTCCACACCACCGCTGAGTGTGCGTCCGCCGGACGCGGCCACATTGTTGTACGCCCGGCACAGCCGGGTCAGCGAGTCGAGCAGCACCACGACGTCCTCACCGGCCTCGACAAGACGCTTGGCCCGCTCGACGACCAGCTCGGCGAGCGCGATGTGCTCCTTGGCCGGACGGTCGAAGGTCGAGGCGTACACATCACCGCGGACCGAGCGTCGCATGTCGGTGACCTCCTCGGGCCGTTCGTCGATCAGAACCACCATCAGCCGGCACTCGGGGTGGTTCCCGGCGACCGCCGCCGCGAGCTGCTGCAGGAGGACGGTCTTGCCGGTCTTGGGCGGGGCCACGAGCAGCCCGCGCTGTCCCTTGCCGACCGGCGCCAGCAGATCGACGGCCCGCCCGGCCAGCGCGGACGCCGGGTGTTCCAGGCGCAGCCGCTCACCTGGGTGAAGCGGTGTCAGGTCCGGGAAATGCCGTCGGCCACGCAATGCATCGGGCGTCCGGCCCTCGACCCGGGTGATGTCGAGGAGACCGCGGCGATCACCGAGGACGCCCTCGACCCGGTCACCCTTGCGCAGGCCGTGGCGGCGCAGCAGCGCGGGGGAGACGGCCGGGTCGGAGGGCGAGGACAGAAGGTTCTCGGCGCGCAGGTGCGCTTTCCCGCCCGCGTCGATGTCAAGGACGCCGGTGACGACCTGGGTCTGCTGGAGTGGGGATTCGATAGAAGTAAGGGTCATGTGGGCAGGTCCTTTCACGGACGACGGGCAAGAAGGAAAAAAAACGGGAAAGGGGGAAGGGGAGAAACCGCGCGGAAGAAAAACGAACGCGCGCGATCAGCTCACGGCGGGAGACACCCGGCCGGGGAGGTGATGAGGGAGAGCCACTGCGCCGGTCGAAAACGACGGGCGGGAGGCGAACCGTAGAGAACTGGCACCGACGCCCGAACGAGGGCGTACAGAAGGCGCTCGCCACACCGTACCACCCCATGTGTGAGCCCGCTGTGACCCACGCCTCCCTTAGGCTGTTGCGATGTTCAGCCCTGAAGGTCCTCGCCTGCGCGAACTAGCGGTCCAGGCGCTCTCGTCCGTGGAACGCGGTTACGACCTCCTCGCGCCGAAGTTCGACCACACTCCCTTCCGCACGCCGGATTCCGTGCTGGACGCCACGGTGTCGGCACTGCGGCGGACGGGGCCGTACGCCTCGGGGCTCGACCTCTGCTGCGGCACCGGTGCGGGCGTCGATGTGCTGAGGCAGGTGTGCGGGGAGAGCGTCACGGGCGTGGACTTCAGCGCGGGCATGCTGGAGGTCGCGCGGGAGCGGACGAGTCCGCGGGGGCTGCCGGTGGGCTGGGTGAGGGCGGATGCGCGGGCCCTGCCGTTCGGGGCGGTCTTCGACCTCGTGGTGAGCTTCGGGGCCTTCGGGCACTTTCTGCCGCGTGAGCTGCCCGGGCTGTTCGCGCAGGTGCACTCGGTGTTGCGGCCGGGGGGACACTTCGTCTTCCCCGTGGTGGCGCCGCCCCGGCCGGGGTCGGTGACGCACGGGATGCTGCTGGGGTTCGATGCGGTGATGCGGGTGCGCAATGCGGTTTGGCGTCCGCCGTTCGTGATGTACTACCGGGCTGTTCGCTTCGGTGATGTGTGGCGGGGGCTGTTGGGGGCGGGGTTTGTGGTGCGGTTCGGGGAACTGTCCGAGTTCGGTCGGCGCGGGGACGGGACTCCGAGGGTTCGGCTGGTTGTTGCGGTGAGGGCGTCGGCGTAGCGGGGGTCCTACGGAGCCCGGCGTGGGTGTGGGCCGGGGGTGGTTGCGCAGCCCGGCGCAGGCGGGGTGCCGTCGCGCCCACCCGTGCCGCCCCAGCGGCACGACTGCCCGCGGAAGCGGCGGGGCGCCCCGCGTGGGTGTGGGTCGGGGTGGTTTGCGCAGCCCGGCGCCGGCGGGGTGCCGTCGCGCCCACCCTCCCCCACTCTCGGCTTCGCTCGAGCGGGGGGACCCCCATCGCCCTGGGGGCACCTCCCAGGCCCTTAAGGCACTGGGGGAGGCACGACTGCCCGCGGATCGCGACAGGGAGCCGCGGATCGCGGCGGCGGGCCGCGGAAGCGGCGGCGGGCTGCGGTTCGCGGCAGTCGGGCGCGGAGGGCGGCGGCGGGTGGGCGTGGGTATGCCGCCTACGGCGGGGAGGGTCGGGGCGGGGGTGTTCGCCCGCAGTGGCTGGCGCGTCCGCGCCCTCAGCTTCGCCAACAGGCACAGTCGCGCCAGTCCGAGGACGGACACCCCCGACCCGGCCCCGCACCACCCACCCACCGTGGGCGCTAGCCAAGCCCCCACCGGAGGGACAGTGGCGCCGCAGGCATATCAGACGGCAGCGGGCACCGTGAACTCGTAGACCAGGATCTCCTGCTGAGCGTCCATGACCAGTTCCGTGATCTCCAGCGGCCGGGCGTACTGGTCGTGCACCCGCCGGGTGACCCGGACCGACGGCGTCCCCGCGATCCGCGTGATCGTGTCGCGGTGGTGCAGCGAAAGCCCCGCCCGCCGCATCCAGTCGTAGGCCCGCCGCAACTCCGCGGCGCACGTCCCGTCGGCGCGGTCACGGTAGCGGGACAGCTCCTCGACCTCAGCGAGCGCCACCGCGGAAAACGATGTCACCGCCGTCCGCAGCTCCCGCCCGTCCGCCGACGCGGACCAGTAGCGATGCACCAGCGTCGGCCGGTCGGGCGCCACTTCCAGCACCTCGGCATGCCCGGACGGCGGTGGCTCCCAGGCGACGGTGGCCCGGGTCACCGAGCCACGCTCGGCACCCCCGGCGCCGAGGGGGAATCCGAAGTGCGCCGGTGTCTCCACCGGCACTCCGGGCAGCGCGGCATGGCTGCCCCGCCGGTCCGTGGCGACCAGTCCATCACGCCGCAGCAACTGCAACGCCTGCCGTACGGTCTCCCGGCTGACCCCGAAGTGCTCGGCCAACTGCCGCTCGCCCGGCAGGCGTTCGCCGGGCGGTATGGTCCCGTCGTGCAGCTCGCCGAGCAACTGTGTCGCAATCCTCCGGTAGAGGGGATCCCCCTCGGCGAGCGGGTGGTCGTGCGGGGTGGTGCGGGCCATGCCGCGCCCTCCTGTTGGTGACGTTCCGTAGCCGCGTGGGCTCGTTGAGCCACCACTTCTAGCATTGGTCTACACCAACAAGGAAGACCGGCCCGGCACTTCGGCCGGAACCATTCGGTCCAACCGCCCACCGCACCACCCTCCCCCACGACCCGTCAGATATACGAACGCATCCAGCGTAGCTTGGCCGCCTCCTGGAACGGCCCACCACCTTCGTGGTCGTTGAAGTCGTACACCTCGATGGTCTTGTCCTCGTGCGCCCAGGCGTTGAAGGCACCGAACACCGTCGACGGCGGGCAGGTCTGGTCCTCGAGGGCGGCCGAGAAGAGCGCAGGCGCGCTGCCGCGCACGGCGAAGTGCACGCCGTCGAAGTACGACAGCGTGCGCAGCGCATCCTCGAAGCGCCCGCGGTGTGTCTTCAGGTAAAGGCCGACCTCCCGGTACGGATGCCGGTCGGTGAGCGTAGTGGCGCGCGGAAAGTCGCACAGGAACGGCACGTCCGGCGCGATACCCGCGAGGTCCGGAACCAGACCGCCCACCGCGAGGGCCATCCCCCCGCCCTGGCTGGCCCCGACGGCGACGGTGCGGCTCGCGTCGGTCAGCGGATGCGACCGCGCCGCCTCCACCGCACGCACGGCATCCGTGAACACCCGCCTGTAGTAGTAGTTTTCGGGCGCGTCGATCCCACGCGTCATGAACCCGGGGTACGCGGGAGCGCCGCCCACCGGATCGGCGGTACCGCCGCCGGCGCCCCAGGCGCTGCCCTGCCCACGGGTGTCCATCACGAAGTGGGCCCGGCCCGTGGACGCCCACAGCAGATGCTCGTGGGGCAGCCCGCGGCCGCCTCCGTACCCGATGAACTCCACCACCAGCGGCAGATGCCCGTCGGCACCGGCGGGCAGGGTCAGCCAGCCCTTGACGGGGTGACCGCCGAACCCCGCGAACGTCACGTCGTAAACCCGCACCGTCGACAGCCCCGTGTCGACCGGCTCAAAACGCGCGTCGAGGTCATACGCACGCGCCTCCTCCAGCGTCTTGGACCAGAACGCGTCGAAGTCCTCGGGTGCCGTGGACGCGCTGCGGTACTCGCGCAGTTCATCGAGCGGAAGGTCGAACAGGGCCATCAGAAACCGCCTTCGTGCGGAGACAGAGTCGCCGCAGCAGGGTCCCCCCACCGCACTCACCCGAAACGCTCGATCCGGATCCGCTCCACGGGCTGACCCGCCGCCACCAACAGCCTGGAGGCATGCTCGGCAAAGGAGTTGGAGCCGCACACATAGGCCTCCCAGCCACCAGCAGGCTGCTCGGCCAGGAACGGCGCCACATGTGCGCCCGTCATACGTCCCACCGGCACACCCTCCGGCGCGCTCCGGGTGAACACCGGAGTGGTCTCCGCGCCGAGCTCGCGCGCGTAGATCAGCTCCTCGGGACAGCGCGCCGACACCAGCAGCCGCAGCGGCAGCCTCAGGTCCCGCGCCCGGTGGTGCCGCACCATCGACATCAGGGGGACCACTCCGGAGCCGGCGCCCACCAGCAGCGCGGGCCGGTCGCCCGGCCAGGCGAAGAAGCCGCTGAGCGGGCCGCGCACCTCGATCCGGTCGCCGGGGCGCGCCACCGTATGGAACCAGCCCGAGACCTCGCCGCCCTCCACATGGTCCAGCGTCAGTTCGAGATGCCCGGAGTCGTCCGGTGCCGACGCGATCGAGTAGTGGCGCTGCGCCACATAGCCGTCCTCGGCGGTCAGCCGCAGCAACAGATGCTGACCGGGAACATGCCCCGGCCAGCCGGGCACCGCGAACCGGAAGGTCGACGCGCGCGGGGTCTCGCGGCGGATCTCCGTCAGCGTGGCCGTGCGCCACACAGAGGCCGTCTCCTCGCTCACCCCGATGCGCCCGGGCACGGCGAACCGCGTGAGTGGACCCACTGTCTCAGTCACCGGAGTACCGCTGCTCCTCCCAGGGGTTGCCGCGCGGATGGTAGCCGTTGCCCTCCCAGAACCCCGGCTCGTCATGGTCGAGGAGCCGCAGTCCCGCGATCCACTTGGCGCTCTTCCAGAAGTACAGATGCGGCACCAGCAGCCGCGCCGGACCGCCGTGCTCGGCGGGGAGCGGCCGGCCGTCGTACTCCCAGGCGATCCAGGCCCGGCCGCCGGTCACATCGGCGAGCGGCAGGTTGGTGGTGTAACCGGTGTGCGCGTACGCGACCACATGGGTGGCCGACCCATGAGGCCGTACCACATCCAGGAACGCGTCGAGCGAGACCCCGCCGAACCGCACCCCGAACTTCGACCAGCTTGTCACACAGTGGATGGCACCCTCGTACGACGAGGCCGGCAGCGCGTGCGCCTGCTCCCAGTCCCAGGTGCGGGGCTCCGCCACCAGTCCGTCGATCCGGAAGGTCCAGTCCGCGGGCGCGAGGTCGGGGGTGACCTCGGCGGACAGGACGGGCCACTCGTCGCCCGCGTCGTACTGGCCGGGCGGCAGTCCGGGATTGTTTACACGGGGGCGGCCGGTGAAGCCTCGGGTGATGTTCACGTGATCGCGATTCCGTTGCTGCTGGTACTCAGGTGTTTCCGTGTTCAACCGTACGCGGTACCCCGACCTCCGCGCGGCCGGCTCCGATCGCACCGTACAACCGCACCACCGCGGAGATCGTCGGGTACTGTTGCCGTCCGGCTGCGGACCGACCCAGCCACGGACGCCGAGGGAGGTGGGACCCATTACCGCTTGTCAGGTCGGGTGCTCTCACCTCGGGGCGACACGGTCCCGCGGCAGCAGGTGACCACGAGAGCGCCCTTCGGCTCCCGAAAGGCCCCAGTCCCTTGCCGCACACGCCGTCCCAGCCCTCCTCGCTCCTCCCCGAGCCCCCGCCCGGCCATCGTCCCTCGCTGACGCCCTCCCGCGACGCCGTCGTGACGGCACTCCGCGCCGCCGGTTGCGTCTTCGCCGAGGACGAGGCCGAGCTGATCATCGCCGCCGCGCAGACCCCGCGGGACATCACCTCGATGGTCGAACGCAGGGCAGCAGGGCTGCCCCTGGAACTCGTCGTCGGCTGGGCGGAGTTCCGCGGCCGGCGCATCACGGTGGAACCAGGTGTCTTCGTGCCCCGCCGACGCACCGAGTTCCTCGTCGAACAGGCCCTGGCCGGGAGGCAGCCCCGGCCGCCCCGCGCAACCGTCGTCGTGGACCTGTGCTGCGGCTCGGGCGCCGTGGGCGCGGCCCTGGCGGCCGCGCTCGGCGAGGCGGAACTGCACGCGGCCGACATCGACCCGGCCGCCGTGCGCTGCGCCCTCCGCAACGTCGCCGCCCTCGGAGGGCAGGTCCACACCGGCGACCTGTTCGAGGCGCTGCCCGGCGGTCTGCGGGGCCGCGTCGACATCCTCGCGGCCAACGTGCCGTACGTGCCGAGCGACGAGATCGATCTGCTGCCCCCGGAGGCCCGCGACCACGAGCCGCGCGTCGCGCTCGACGGCGGCGCGGACGGCCTCGATGTGCTGCGCCGGGTGGCCGCCGAGGCACCGGGATGGCTGGCGCCCGGCGGCTGTCTCCTGGTGGAGACCAGCAGCCGGCAGGCCTCCGCCGCCGTCGACGCCTTCGCAGCAGCCGGACTGCGGCCCCGACTGGCCGTCTGCGGGGAGCGCTACGCCCATGTCGTGACCGGTTTCAGACCGTAAAAAGTCCGCTCCGCCCCCGCGCTCAGTCGCCCGCCCCGGCTCAGTCACCCGGCGTCCTAGCCTCCGCAATCAGCAAGGCGACATCGTCGAAGTTGTCGGGTTTATGCAGTGTGCGCAGCAGCAGATCGCAGACCTCCTCCAGGGACTGCCCAGGGCAGTCCAGCAGCGTGAGCAGCCGGTCCAGGCGCTCGTCCAGCGGGTCCCGGCGCGTCTCGACGAGACCGTCGGTGTAGAACACCAGCCGGTCGCCCGGCTCCAGCTCGACGGTGGTCGTGGAGAACGCGACCCCGCCCACCCCCAGCGGCACCCCGGTGGGCAGATCGAGCAGCTCGGGCGCGTGACCGACCCGCACCCGGGCCGGCGGCAGATGTCCGGCGTTGGCGATGAGGCACTGCCGCGCGCGAGGGTCGTGCACGGCGTAGACACAGGTGGCGATCGCCTGGTCCAGCCCGCCGGTGATCCGGTCCAGGTGGTCCAGGAGCACGGCGGGATCGAGGCCGAGGGAGGCGAGGGTGTGGGTCGCCGTGCGCAGCCGGCCCATGGTGGCCGCGGCGGGGATACCGCTGCCCATCACGTCCCCCACGACGAGGGCCGTCCTGTCGTCCCCCAGCGGGATCACGTCGAACCAGTCGCCGCCCACCTCGCTGGTGGCTCCGGCCGGCTGGTAACGGGAGGCGACCTCGAGCTCGCCCGTCACCGGCGGATGGCTCGGCAGCAGGCTCCGCTGCAGGGTGAGGGCGGTGTCGCGGGCGTTCTGGTACCAGCGGGCGTTGTCGATCTGCACGGCCGCGCGGGAGGCCAGCTCCCGGGCGAGCAGCAGGTCGTCCTCGTCGAACGGACGGGGGTTGCGGGTGCGGGTGAGGTCGAGGGCGCCCAGCACCTCGCCGCGTGCGATCAGCGGCACGGCCATATACGAGTGGACCCCCGCCCGGGCCAGCTGTTCGGCCGCCTCGGGGGACCTGGCGATTCTCGCCAGGTCGTCGTCCTTCGTCTGCGGAACCATCACGGGCAGCCCGGTGCGGACGCACTCGGTGATCAGGCGGTCCGGTGCGTACCGGGTCACCTTCCCCGGCGGGTCGGCCGCCGGCAGCATGTCGGAAGTGTCCACCGAGCGCACCGCCAGCGCCCGGATCAGCGCGGGCTCGGCGGGGCCGAGGGTGCTGCGGCGGCCGCGCACCACCGCGTCGAGCAGATCCACCGCCGCCGCGTCGGCCAGTTCCGGCACGGCCACGTCGGCGAGCTCACCGGCCGTCCGGTCCAGCTCCAGGGTGGTGCCGATGCGGGCGGAGGCGTCGGCGATCACGGCGAGCCTGCGCCGTGCCGTCTCGGCCTCGGTGTTCGCCCGGTGCTGCTCGGTGATGTCCACCACCGAAACGGCCACGCCGAGCACCGTGCCGAGCGCGTTCTCCAGCCGGTACAGCGAGACCGACCAGGCGCGGTCCTCGTCCGGATCGGCCGCGGTACGGCCGGTCATGGCGCGGTCGATGGCAGGCCGGCCGGTGTCGAGGACCTGACGCGCGGCGGCCTCGATCGCGTCGGCGTCCACCAGCGGCAGCACCTCCCGGATGGTGCGGCCCAGATGCTGTTCGGCGGGGATGCCGTTGATCTGCTCCAGCGCCGGATTCACCGACACGTACCGCAGATCGTCGTCCAGGACGGCGAGTCCGATGGGGGACTGGGCGACGATCCGGGTGGACAGGGCGACGTCCTGCTCCAGCCGGCGCACGGTCGACTGGTCCACGGCGAGGCCGAGGGCGTACACCTCGCCCTGTCCGTCCAGCAGCCGCATGTTGCGGAACTCGACCAGCCGTGTGCCGCCGTCCTTGCGCCGGATCGGAAACGCCCCGGCCCAGCTGCGGCCCGTGCGCATGACATCGGCGAACAGCTTTATCACGAGGTCGAGGTGCTGCTCGTGCACCATGATCCGGGCGGCGTACTGGCCGAGCGCCTCCTGGGCGCTGTACCCGAACAGTTCCTCGGCCTGCGGACTCCAGAGCGTCACCCGCCCCTCGATGTCCAGGACCACCGAGGCCACGCGCAGCACGTCGAGCAGGCCGCTGGGACGCACCGGCCCCCCTTCCGGCCCGTCACCGCCGGCCGGGGCCGGCCCCGCTGTATTCATCCCACGCCCCGCCTTCGCCGATTTCACGACACGCCGTCACCGTGCCGCCCCCCTTGTTGTACCGCGCGCGAGGGCCATTTTCTGCCGCTCCTGCTGTCCGGATCCAGCTTCTCGCACAGATCGTGGCGGGCACCCCGCGATGTCGTCACGGCGGCACGGCGCGCGGGTAGTGCTCCGGCGCGTGTAGTGCTTTGCTGAGTGAGATGTAAAGAGTTGGGGGTGGGGACGGCAGAACCACGAGAGGAGCGATCACCATGGGCAGCCCGCAACCGCACCCGGAATCCGTCTCGGTCGAGATCAGCGGATGCAGCAAGGACGATGCCCGGATCGTCTTCGACACGCTGTGCGCGTGCTTCGCGTCCGACCGGTGCGCGGACGACGTTCCCGAGGAGTTCCACGAGACGCGGCCCACGGTGTGGCTGGGCACGTTCGACGTGGCCGACGCGTACGAGGGCGGTGTCCGCCCGGTACGGCTGTCGTCGTCGGTCGACGCCGACGTGCACGGCGGCTACTGGGCGATCGACCGGTTCCGCGTCACCCTGGACTCCCTGTTCACCGTGCACGACCTGAGCACGGTGCCCGGTGACCAGGAGGAGGAACTGCACGTCCGCCTGGAAAGCCGGTGACGCCCCTGACGCCGCGCTGACTCCTCTGCCCTCCGCGCGCTTATGCAACTAGTTGCATAAGCGGCGCGCGTGCCTTACAACTACAGGCACGACACCGCGCGCACGGAGGGCCCGATGAGCCGCTACCCCCACCTGCTGACCCCCCTCGACCTGGGCTTCACCACGCTGCCCAACCGGGTTCTCATGGGCTCCATGCACGTCGGCCTGGAAGAGGCCGAGAACGGCTTCTCCCGCATGGCCGAGTTCTACGCCGCCCGCGCCCGCGGCGGCGTCGGCCTCATCGTCACCGGCGGCATCGCCCCCAACGACGAGGGGCGTCCCTACGAGGGCGGCGCCAGGCTCACCACCGAGGCCGAGGCGGAACAGCACCGGGTCGTCACCACCGCCGTGCACCGCGAGGGCGGGCGCATCGCGATGCAGATCCTGCACTTCGGCCGCTACGCCTACCACCGGGACCTGGTCGCCCCCAGCCCCCTCCAGGCGCCGATCAGCCCCTTCCCGCCCCGCGAGCTCACCGACGCCGAGGTGGAGCGCACCATCGACGACTACGCCCGCGCCGCCCGCCTCGCCCGGCAGGCCGGCTACGACGGTGTCGAGATCATGGGCTCCGAGGGCTATCTGATCAACGAGTTCATCGCCCGGGGGACCAACCACCGCACCGACCGCTGGGGCGGCTCGTACGAGAACCGGATGCGCTTCCCCGTGGAGATCGTCCGCCGGGTGCGCGAGGCGGTCGGTGAGGACTTCATCGTCATCTACCGTCTCTCCATGCTCGACCTGGTGCCCGGCGGTTCCACCCTGGACGAGGTGATCACCCTCGCCAAGGCCGTCGAGGCCGCCGGCGCCACGATCATCAACACCGGCATCGGCTGGCACGAGGCCCGCATCCCCACCATCGCCACCTCGGTGCCGCGCGGTGCCTACACCTGGGTGACCAAGCGCCTCATGGGCGAGGTGTCGGTCCCGCTGGTCACCACCAACCGCATCAACACCCCCGAACTCGCCGAGCAGTTGCTCGCTGAGGGCTGCGCGGACATGGTGTCGATGGCCCGCCCGATGCTCGCCGACCCCGATTTCGTCGCCAAGGCCGCCGACGGCCGCCCCGAGGCGATCAACACCTGCATCGGCTGCAACCAGGCCTGCCTGGACCACACCTTCAGCGGGCAGATCACCTCCTGTCTGGTGAACCCGCGCGCCTGCCACGAGACCGAGCTGGTGCTGGCCCCCACCCGCCGCCGCAAGCGCGTCGCCGTCGTCGGCGCCGGACCGGCCGGGCTCGCCTGCGCGGTCAGCGCCGCCGAACGCGGCCACGACGTCGCGCTGTTCGACGCCGCGAGCGAGATCGGCGGCCAGCTCAACGTCGCCCGCAAGGTTCCCGGCAAGCAGGAGTTCGACGAGACCCTGCGCTACTTCCGCACCCGCCTCGAGGAACTGGCCGTCGACATACGGCTGGACACCCGCGTCACCGCGGACGACGTGGCCGGGTACGACGAGGTCGTCGTCGCCACCGGCGTCACCCCGCGCGTGCCCGAGATCCCCGGCGTCGACCACCCGAGCGTGCTCGGCTACCTCGACGTGCTCCGTGACGGCGCCCCCGTCGGCGACCGGGTCGCGATCCTCGGCGCGGGCGGCATCGGGTTCGACGTCGCCGAGTTCCTCACCGACGGCGGCGAGAAGGCGCACGAGAACCCGGCGACGTACTTCCGTCAGTGGGGCGTCGACCTCGACTACCGCGGACCCGGCGGGCTCGCCGCACCCGAACGGCCCGCCCCGCAGCGCACGGTCCACCTGCTCCAGCGCAAGACCTCCAAGGTCGGCGCCGGACTCGGCAAGACCACCGGCTGGATCCACCGCACCGAACTCAGGCACCGCGGGGTCACCATGGTGGCGGGCGTGCGCTACGACCGGATCGACGACGCCGGGCTGCACCTCACCGTCGACGGCGGGAGCACCGTCCTCGAGGTCGACACGATCGTCCTGTGCACCGGGCAGGAGCCGCGCCGCGACCTGTACGAGACCCTCCTCGCGGCCGGACGGCCCGTCCACCTGATCGGCGGCGCAGATGTGGCCGCGGAACTGGACGCCAAGCGCGCCATCAAGCAGGGCACGGAGTTGGCGGCGGCGCTGTAGGGCGTTCGGCCCGTCCCTAGAATGAGCCCCATGTCACTCCCGCACGCGATCCTCACCGCCCTGCTCGAGAAGCCGTCGTCGGGACTGGAGCTGACCCGCCGGTTCGACAGGTCGATCGGCTACTTCTGGTCCGCCACGCACCAGCAGATCTATCGCGAGCTCGGGAAGCTGGAGGCCGAGGGCCTGATCAGGGCCCTGGCCCCCGAACAGCCGGCCAGGGGCCAGAAGAAGGTCTACGAGGTACTGCCGGCGGGGCGGGAGGAGTTGGCCCGCTGGACCGCCGCGTCGCAGGACCCCAAGCCGCACCGCGATGTGATGCTGCTGCGGCTGAGGGCGGCGGCCGTGGTCGGAACCGAGGGTCTGGAGGCGGATCTGCGCCGCCACCGGGAGCTGCACGCAGGCCAGTTGGAGACGTACCGGGAGATCGAGCGCCGCGACTTCCCGCCCGGCAGGGACGAGCCCCAGGACCGGCTGCGGCACCTGGTGCTGCGGGCCGGCATCGATCTGGAGACCTTCTGGACCCAGTGGCTCGACCACGCGCTGTCGGAGTTCGCCCGACTGCCGGGCGCGGGGGAGCAGCAGCGGCCCGGCATCCGGGAAGCGTGACCTCCGCACGGGCACGAGGGCCTGTCCGGCTGATCAAGTCGGGGGAAAGGGGCGGCGCCGTGCAACCCAGGTGAGCGGGGTCTGGTGCGTCCAGTCGCAAGGCGGAGGAGGGAGTCGACGCGGTGGGGATCCCCCAGCTCGAGCGAAGTCGGGAGTGGGGGAGTCGGCGACCGACGACAACGCTGCAGATGGGCGTGCCAGACCCCGCGTCCCCGGCATGATCCGCCGGACGGTCACGAGGCGACGCCGGCCGCCCGACCGGAGCGCATCGGACGTGATGGCGACCGGCGCCGGATCTAGAGGTGACGCGGCTTGGCGCGCCGGCGCAGGTACCAGGCCGTGGCGAGAAGCCCGGTGCCGACCAGCGCGCCGCCCGCCACCAGCGTGACCGTGCCGTAGTCCGTCGCGGCGCCACCGAGGCCGCCCATCACTCCGCGGGTGGGTGACGCGGTGGGACTGACCGACGGACTGACCGACGGGCTGACCGACGGACTGGCCGACGGGCTGGGCGCGGGGGTGACGACGACGGACTGGGTGCCGGCGGTGTTGCCGTTCGAGCACCGCACGATCACGGTGTAGGTGCCCGGGCTGACGTTCGACCAGGCCGCGGACTGTCCCGAACTGGTCCCCGACAGCGCCACCTGACGGCCCTGCGAGAAGTTCATCTGGCTGCTGTTGAGCAGCGATGCGGTGCCCCAGCTGCCGTTGATCTGGGTGCACGCGTCGGTGGTGACCGAGACCGTCGAGCCGCTGGTGCTGACGGAGATCCCGGCCGCGGCGGCCGGTCCGGCCGATGTCAGGGCGAGCGCGGCGGCTGCCACGACCGGTCCGGAGCGGAGCAGTGGCTTCGAGATGCGCATGTGGACTGCCTTCCGGCGGCACGGCCGGCGGTACATCCCTTGCGCCGCCGAGGTCGGGGATCGCCCGTGCTGCCACGAGGCAAGCCAACGGGCAGCCGGACCCGCGCGCACTCCGGCGGCATCCGGGCAGGTGACGGCTTCCTCCGGGCGGCGGACGGCGCGGGTCAGCCGCCGGGGCCCGTCGTCACGGTGCGCTCCGCCGAGAATCCGCCCCAGGTTCCGTCCGGGAGCATCGCCCGGATCCGCACCCGGTGCGTCACCCCCGCCTCCCGGCCCAGATAGAAGCGGTACGTCGCCCGGTCGCGCGGTGCCTCACCGCCGTAGACGAGCGAGGTGGCGGTATGGCCGTCCAGGTGCACCTCGTACTCGGTGATCACGCCGTCCGCGGGTGGCGGCACCCAGGTGAGGACCAGATAGTGGGCGCCGTCGGACAGCTGACTCCTGGCGCGGAAGGCGGTGGGCGCGGTGCCGGCACCGCCCTCCGCGCTGCCCGCGGTGGTGAGACGGACGGCGGCGCCGGGCGGGGAGAGGTTGCCGGCCGCGTCCCGGGCCCGGACGGTGAAGACATAGCGGGTGCCCGGGCGCAGGCCGGTGATCACGGCGGACGTCTGGTTGCCGCCCACACTGTGGATCTTCGTGCCGCCCTGGTGGATGTCGTACGACACCACGTCCCGGTCGTCCTTCGAGGCGGACCACGACAGCTGCGCCGCCCGGCTCCCGACCGCCTGGCCCCTCGACGTCTCCGGCCGCGTGGGCGGGGAGCCGTCGGCGGCGGCCGCCCGGGGCGTCGTTGCCCGCACCTCCCGACTGGGCGGGCCGAGCCGCCCGTCCGCGTCCCGGGCCCGCACCGTGAACACATGGGAGGCCGCGGGCCGGAGTCCGGTGACGTCCGCCATGTGCGCGGAGCCGGGGACGTCCTCGACCTTCGCGGCGCCCCGGTAGATCTCGTACCGGCTCACCTCCGCGTCGACGGCCGCGACCGCGTTCCACATGACATGCACGCTGGTGGCGCTGCCCGCCTCCGCCGTGACACCGGTGGGCGCCCCGGGCGGCCGCCCGCCGCCCGCGTCGTCCGGCCCGCCCCAGCGACAGGACGCGATCAGCAGGAGAACCCCGCAGAGCACGAGGAGGCGACGCGGGGACACGGCTGGGGGAACGCCACGCACGACTCTGCCTCCCGGGGGGCACATGGGACCGGTTCGAACAATGGTCCGTACCAATATGGCGGCGCTGACGCGGCCCCATCAAGAGGGCGGGTGGCGGGGGTCTCGCCGCTCATTACGTATGCTGGAGGCCTGAACGGGTCGAACCGCCCTGCGTTGCAAGGGAGTTCGGTCCGGGGCGCGGACCGCTGTCGTCGCAGATCCCGTGCCGGCGCGGGCGGCCGGACGGCCCGAGCGGGCAAGAGCTCGGGCTCCGGCCCCCTGTCGTCACCACTGGTGCGATCGTGCGCCGTCCGGCCTCGTCGAGGTCGTCACGCCCGTCGTATCGGGGCGAAATGGGGCAGAGTGCCCGTGAGCGTGCGTCAGTGTCCCCGACGAGAGGCCCTCTTCAACGTGTCCCGTGTCCAGTCGATCACCCTGGCCATGGCCGGTGTCGCCCTGCTGGCCCCTTCGGCACCCCCCGCCGCACCCCAGCCCCGCACCGAACCGGTCGCACGCCGCGCCGACCCCGTTGCCGTGCACCGCGCCGCCCCCGCCCCGATACACCGCGCCGCCCTCGCCCCCGCTCCGGTACGCCGCGCCGCCCTCGCCCCCACCCCGGTACGCCGCGCCGCCCCCGCCCCCGCCCGGCGCGCCGATCGCGGGGCACCGGGGCGCGCGGAATCGGTCACCGCCGCCGAGCTGCTGGCCCGGGTGAGCGCCTGCACGCCGGTCTCCCGCGGCCGCTACCGCAAGGACCAGGGGTCCCGGGCCACCGTCACGGTATGCGGCACCCGTGACGCCGTCTTCTGGAAGGCCGACCTGGACATCGACTGCGACGGCCGCCCCGGCCGCCGCTGCAACGCCCGCACCGACCCCTACTTCTCCGCCTCCACGGCCTTCGCCCAGTCCGATGGCCGGCCGCTGAGCGCCGAGAAAACGCCCTATGTCGTGGTGCCCGCCCCCAGCACCGTATGGAACCACCGGGCATACGGCGTGCGCGGCGGATCGGTGGCGGCGATGGTGTACCGCGACCGCGTCAGGTACGCGGTCGTCGGCGACACCGGTCCCGCCGGCATCATCGGCGAGGCGTCGTACGCCGCGGCCGAGTCGCTCGGCATCGACCCGGACCCGCGCACGGGCGGCGCCTCCTCGGGGGTCACCTACATCGTGTTCAGGAACAGCAAGGTGACCCCCATCGAGGACCGTGGTGCCGCGGTCGCCGAGGGCAAGCGGCTGGCCCGGGAGTTCGTCGACGGCGACGGCTGAACGGGACGGCGGGGCACTGCCGCGCCCCTCACACCTTGCGGTAGCTGTACGCCTCCGTCGCCGCCGCCTCCACCGCGGCCAGGTCCGCCCCGGTGGACGCCGTGACCACCGCGGCCACCGCCCCCTCGAGGAACGGCGCGTCCACCAGCCGGGTGTGAGAGGGGAGTTCGTCCCCCTCGGCGAGCAGTGCCTTCACCGTGAGCACCGCGCTGCCCAGGTCGGCCAGTACGGCGACCCCGGCCCCGCGGTCGACGGACGCGGCCGCCGCGGAGATCAACTCGGCACTGGTGCCGAAGTCGCCGCTCTCGGTGCCGCCCGCAGGGGCCACCGGCACCGCGGTGCCGCCGCCCGCCAGGCCCTTGGCCAGCTCCGTCACCGAGGCCGCGACCGCCGCGCTGTGCGACACCAGGACGACCCCCACCAGCTTGTCGTCACTCACCTCCGGCCTCCGTGTCCGCCGAGGCGTCGACGAGCCCGGCGATCAGCAGCGCCGCCGAGGTGGCGCCGGGATCCTGGTGCCCGATACTGCGCTCGCCCAGATAGCTGGCCCTGCCCTTGCGGGCCAGCAGCGGCGTCGTCGCCACGGCCCCCTCCTCGGCGGCGTCGCGGGCCGCGGCGAAGGAGTCGCCGAGCGCGTCCACCGCGGGCATCAGCGCGTCGATCATCGTCTTGTCGCCCGGCGCGGCGCCACCGAGCTGCATCACCGCGTTCACCCCGGCGCGCAGCGCATCGGCCAGTTGGCGATCGTCCACCTCGGCGGCGTCCCCGAGCGTCTTGCCGGTGCGGCGCAGCAGCGTCCCGTACAGCGGACCGGACGCACCGCCGACCGTCGAGACGAGCAGGCGCCCCGCCTGCGTCAGCACCGCCCCGGGGGTGGCCGGCGGCTCCTTCTCCAGCGCGTCCCTCACCGCCCGGAACCCGCGCTGGAGGTTGCTGCCATGGTCCGCGTCCCCGATCGGTGAGTCGAGGGCGGTGAGCCGCTCCGCCTCGCGGTCCACGGACGCGGCGGTGAGCGTCATCCAGCGGCGGAAGAAGTCGGCGTCGAGCACGGGAACTCCTTGCGTGGTAGGTATGTCCGAACGGTGGTCCCGGCTCAGCTTCACATGCCCCAGCGCAGCCCCGGAGTGGCCACCGGCGCGTCCCACAGCCGCAGCAGTTCCTCGTCGACCTGGCACAGGGTGACCGAGGCGCCCGCCATGTCCAGGGACGTGACGTAGTTGCCGACGAGGACGCGCGCCACGGGGACGCCGCGCTCGCCGAGCACCCGCTGCACCTCGGCGTTGAAGCCGTACAGCTCCAGCAGCGGGGTGGCGCCCATGCCGTTGACCAGCACGAGGACAGGGTTGCGCGGGGTGAGGTCGTCCAGGATCGCGTCCAGGGCGGCCTCGGCGATCTCGCCCGACGTCATCATCGGCCGTCGCTCCCGGCCCGGCTCGCCGTGGATGCCGATGCCCAGCTCCAGCTCGCCGTCGGGGAGGTCGAAGGTCGGGCTGCCCTTGGACGGAGTGGTGCACGCGCTCAGTGCCACGCCGAAGCTGCGGGAGTTCTCGTTCACCTGCCGGGCGATCGCCTCCACCCGCTCCAGCGGCATGCCCTCGTCGGCCGCGGCGCCCGCGATCTTCTCCACGAACAGCGTCGCACCCGTGCCGCGGCGGCCGGCGGTGTACAGGCTGTCGGTCACCGCCACATCATCGTTGACCAGCACCTTGGCGACCTGGATGCCCTCGTCCTCGGCCAGCTCGGCGGCCATGTCGAAGTTGAGCACGTCACCGGTGTAGTTCTTCACGATGAACAGCACCCCGGCCCCGCTGTCCACGGCCGCCGCGGCCCGCACCATCTGATCGGGCACCGGGGAGGTGAACACCTCGCCGGGACAGGCCGCCGAGAGCATTCCGGGCCCGACGAACCCGCCGTGCAGCGGCTCGTGCCCGGAACCCCCGCCGGACACCAGGCCCACCTTCCCGGGCACCGGGGCGTCCTTGCGGACGATCACCCGGTTCTCCACGTCCACCGCCAACTCGGGGTGCGCCGCCGCCATTCCGCGCAACGCGTCCGCGACCACGGTCTCCGGAACGTTGATCAGCATCTTCATGGGTACCTCCTGGAGCTCGCCAGGTCCGCCGGGCGGTCTGACACGGGTCGGTGAATTCCTCCTCTCCGCAGTATCTGCCTTGCGGGAGCGAAGGTCACGCATCGATGACGAGGTGACCGTCGTCAAAATACCCTCGGGGGTACCCAGTGCTACGGCGGGAGACATACCCGGGCACGGCGGGGTGCGCCGTCGCGCCCACCGGGCGCCGGCCGGGCTGAGGGGGAGGCGGGTGGCGGCCCTCCCCGACGCCGAGCCCTATGCCTACGCGCTGCCGGGCGGGCGAGGGGACCGGGTGGTGGTGACCACCGGGTTGCCGAGGAGCCTCGCACCGGCCGGGCGCCGGGCGCTGTTCGCGCACGAACGGGCCCATCTGGCGGCCGGCCACCACCGCTCCCTCCTCACGGTGCAGTCCGCCGCACGGGCCAACCCTTTCCTGCGGCCGCCGGCCCAGCTCGCCCACCGGTGGGGCACCCGTCGCACTGCGACCGGCAAGGTCATCCATCTGGACCGAACCGTCCTTCGTCCCCGATCTCTGAGGCCCGCGCGCGGGCCCCGGTTCCGGGGGCAGAAAAAGGGAACCCGCCGGTGCAGCCGGGTGTCGGCCCGTGCCGGACGGGGTGCGAGGAGGAGGGTATGGCTTCGCGACCGCTCGACGATCGGACGGTGACCACGCTGGTGGCCGAGGCCACAGCGGCACCGTCCATGCACAATGCCCAGCCGTGGCGCTTCCGGTATCGGAGCGCGGAGCATCTCGTGCTGCTGCGGGCCGATCCCGACCGGGCCATGCCCCACTCCGACCCCGACAACCGGGCGCTGCTCATCGGCTGCGGGGCCGCCCTGTTCAACCTGCGGGTCGCCGCCGCCTACGCGGACCTCGTCGCGGACGTGACCCTGCTGCCCGAGCCCGGCGATCCGCTGCTGCTCGCGGCCGTACAGCTGTCCGCCCCGCTCCCGCACCGCCCCGCGGACACGGAACTGGCCCGGCTGCACCCCGCCGTCCGGCAGCGGCACACCAGCCGTCATCCCTTCGCCGAGAAGGACATCCCCGAAGACGTGCGGGCCGCCCTGCGGGACGCGGCGGCCCGGGAGGGCGCCGTGCTGCTCTTCCCCGGCGCCTGGCACGCCGAGACCGTGCTCGACCTGGTCCGTGACGCGGAGAGCCGGGACGTCCTGGACCCCGGCGGCAACGAGGACGTGCTCCGCTGGACGCGGCTGGGCACCGAGGCGGACACCGCCGTCGACGGCATCCCGGACTACGCGTTCGGCGCCCGCAAACAGGACGGCAGAGCCCCCGTCCGCGACTTCGCGGGCCGCCGGGCCGTGGCCGACCGCGGCACCACGGCGTTCGAGGACGTCCCGCACCTGGCCCTGCTGAGCACCCGCGGCGAAGGCCCGGCCGACTGGCTGCGCGCCGGGCAGGCACTGGAACGGGTCCTGCTGGAGGCCACCCTCGCCGGCCTGGCGACGTCCCTCACCTCGCACCCCCTGGAAGAGCCGGAGCTGCGCCTGCTGGCCCGCGACCCGGTATCGGGCACCGGGCAGGTGCACATGGTGCTGCGCCTCGGCTACGGCCCCCCGGGGCCCGCGACCCCCCGGCGCTCCGTGAAGGACGTACTGGAGATCACCTGAAGCGCCGCGCCGCCCCCCGAAGACCACGACGACTTTGCGGCTCCTTTACAGTTGGCGTGGAAACAGGCCATCCTGCTTTCCCCCACATATCGTCCACGTGTCCGAGAAGGAGCAACGGTCTCCCAATGGGTGATCCTCCCAGTAGCAGCCGTGCCACCACCGCCCGTCCACGCCGTACGGCAGCCGAGGGAGCGGGGGTGGCACGGTGACCGAGGTCCTGCTGCTCCTGCTCGCCCTGGTGCTGACCCTGGCCTGCGCGGTGTTCGTCGCGGCCGAGTTCTCCCTGACCACCGTCGAGCGCGGTGAGCTGGAGCGTGCCGCCGAGGCCGGCGAGCGCGGCGCCGCCAGCGCGCTGCGTGCCGTACGGCGTCTGACGCTCCAGCTGTCCGGGGCCCAGCTCGGCATCACCGTCACCTCCCTGGTGATCGGCATGCTCGCCGAGCCGTCCCTGGCCGCGCTGCTGCGCGGACCGCTGCGGACGGCCGGACTGGGCGGCGCCGCCCCGACGGTGGCGACCGTGCTCGGTGTGGCGGTATCCACCGTCGTGCTCATGGTGGTCGGCGAACTGGTCCCGAAGAACTGGGCCATCTCCCGGCCGTCCGCGGTCGCGAAGGTGGTTGCCGGACCGCAGCGCGCGTTCACCGCCGCCTTCGGCCCGTTCATCGGGCATCTGAACAGCACCGCGAACCGGTTCGTACGCCGCTTCGGCCTGGAGCCCGCCGAGGAACTGGCCTCCGCGCGCACCCCCGAGGAACTGGGCGCGCTGGCCCGGCGCTCCGCGGCCGAGGGCGCCCTGGAGGCGGACTCCGCGGAACTCTTCGTCCGCACCCTGCACCTGAGCGAGCTCACCGCCGAGAACGTGATGACCCCGAGGGTCGACGTCCGGGCCCTGGAGGTGCACGCCACCGCCGCCGACGCGGCCGCCCTCAGCCACGCCACCGGTCTGTCCCGCTTCCCCGTCTACCGCGACAGCCTCGACGAGGTCGTCGGCACCGTCCACATCCGTGCCGTGCTCGCCCTGGAGCCGGAGCGGCGGGCCGGCACGCCCGTCACCGACCTGACCACCCCGCCCCTGCTGGTCCCCGACAGCCTGACCGCCGACCGCCTGCTGGAGCGGATGCGTGCCCAGCGCACCATGGCCGTGATCATCGACGAGTACGGCGGTACGGCGGGCGTGGCCACCGTGGAGGACATCGTCGAGGAGGTCGTCGGCCAGGTACGCGACGAGCACGACCCCGTCGAGGCGCCCGACCTGGCACCCGCCCCCGCCACGGAGGACGGCCGCACGGTGTGGGAGGCGGACGGCAGCGTCCGCCTCGACCAGCTCTCCGGCATCGGACTCACCGCGCCGGACGGCCCCTACGAGACCCTGGCCGGGCTGATCGCCACCCACCTGGCCCGCATCCCCGCCAAGGGGGACGTCGTGGACCTCGACGGCTGGCGGTGCGAGGTGCTGGAGGTCGAGCACCACCGCGCCGACCGCATACGGGTCACCGAGCCGGCCACGCCCGCGCTCGACCGCGTGACGGAGGGAGCCCGATGACCGCCCTGCAGCTCGCCATCGGCGCCCTGACCCTGCTGACCAACGCGTTCTTCGTCGGCGCCGAGTTCGCACTGATCTCGGTGCGCCGCAGCCAGATCGAACCCCGTGCCGAGGCGGGCGAGAAACGCGCCCGGATGACGCTGTGGGCGCTGGAGCACCTGTCCGCGATGATGGCCACCGCCCAGCTCGGCATCACCGTCTCCTCCCTGGTGCTCGGCGCGGTCGCCGAACCCGCCATCGCGCATCTGCTGGAGCCGGGCTTCGAGGCGGTGCACATCCCGGACGGCCTGGTGCACCCCATCGCGTTCGTCATCGCCCTGACCCTCGCCACGTATCTGCACATGCTCATCGGCGAGATGGTGCCCAAGAACATCGCGCTGGCCGCGCCCGTGGCGGGCGCCCTGCTGCTGGGCCCGCCGCTGGTCGCGCTCACCCGGGCGCTGCGGCCGTTCGTGTTCGGCATGAACGCCTTCGCCAACGTCCTGCTGCGGCTGCTGCGCGTCGAGCCGAAGGACGAGGTCGAGTCGGTGTTCACCGACGACCAGCTCGCCCGGATGGTCGTCGACTCCAGCGAGGCCGGCCTGCTCGGTCCCGCCGACGGCGAGCGGCTGCGGGACGCGCTGGAACTGGGCACCAGGCCGGTCGGCGAGATCCTCGTGCCCGCGCAGCGGATGCGCACCGTCGACCACACCGTCACCCCCGCCCGGCTGGAACGGCTGGCCGCCGAGGCGGGCCTGTCCCGCTTCCCGGTCACCGGTCCCGACGGCGCCGTCCTGGGCTACCTGCACATCAAGGACACCCTCGGCGCCGCCGACCGCGACCGGCCGTTCCCGCGCACCGCGCTGCACAGGATCACCCGGGTGCGCATCGACACGCCGCTGGACGACACACTCACCGCCCTGCGTGCCGAAGACAGTCACCTCGCCGCGGCCGTCGGGGAGAACGGCACGGTCATCGGCTTCGTGACCATGGAAGACGTTCTGTCCGAACTGGTCGGCCCCGCGGCCCCGGCCACCGCCTGACCCCCGCGGCCCGGCAACACCGGGTCAGGCCTCTCGCGGCCGCAGGAGGCCTGAGAGCGGCCGGCGGTCACTGCGCCATCCGGCGGCATCGCTCGTTGTGCCAGGCGATCGCCCGCCGGATGTCGGGTTCGTGCAGCCCGGTCCGGCAGGCGAGCTGGGTCATGGAGAGCGCCGGCGGGCCGGACGTCAGCACCCGGGTGATCTTGGCCGCCCAGAGTTCCTCGTAGACGAAGGGCCGGCGCGCGTACTCCCGGCGGATCGCGTCGAGGTGGGCCTCGCCGCAGGCGGTGACGCGGCGCAGACCGTCGTGGTGCTCGTCGGTGGGATGGACGGACGAGGAGTCCGCGACGTACCCGCGCACCGCCTGGTCCGCGGGGAACGTGGCCGCGCAGCGGTCGCACAGCTCCAGCGGGAACGTCTCCGGACGCCGTGCCTGCTTCCTGCGCTTCCACATCGTCAGCTCCCGGGGGCCGGATGCGGCCAGCGTACTGCGCCCACCGGCGCCCGCACCCCGGACCGCACGGAACCCGGTCGCCGCGGCGCTTCGGCGTGTCGTCCTCGCCGCCCGGGGCACTGGTGGACGATGAAGGACCGGCCGGCCGGCAATCGGGCCTGAACGGAGGTGTCGGGTGGATCCCACGGGCGCAGGCGTCGACACGAACGTACGACGGCGGATTCCGCGCACCGACGCCGTGCTGCGCGATCCGCGACTGCTCCACGCGGCGGCCCGGCTGGGGACCGCGCGGGTGAAGTCCGCGGTCCACCGGGCCCAGCAGCGGGCGCGGGAGGGCGCCGTACCGCCGGACGCGGTCGCCGACACGGCCGTGTCCCTGCTGCCGCCGTCGGCCGGCGGACTGCGGCCGGTGATCAACGCCACCGGTGTGCTCCTGCACACCAACCTCGGCCGGGCCCCGCTCTCGGCGGCGGCCCGGCAGGCCGTGCACGAGGCCGCCGGACCCACCGACGTCGAACTCGACCTGCGCACCGGCGTCCGGGCCCGCCGGGGCCGTACCGCCCTGGCCGCCCTGCGCGCCGCCGTACCGGACGCCGAAGCGGCGCACGTCGTCAACAACGGGGCCGCCGCACTGGTGCTGGCCGCCACCGCGCTCGCCGCCGGCCGGGAGATCGTCGTCAGCCGGGGGGAGATGGTGGAGATCGGCGACGGCTTCCGCCTGCCCGACCTGCTGGTCTCCACCGGTGCCCGGCTGCGCGAGGTGGGAACCACCAACCGCACGACAGCGGCCGACTACGCCCAGGCCGTCGGGCCGGACACCGCCTTCGTGCTGAAGGTGCACCCGTCCAACTTCCGGATCACCGGGTTCACCCGCGCCGCGACCGTCGCCGAACTCGCCCCCCTGGGCGTCCCCGTCGTCGTCGACATCGGGTCCGGGCTGCTCGCCCCGCATCCGGCACTGCCCGAAGAGCCCGACGCGCGCACCCAGTTGGCGGCGGGTGCGGCGCTCGTCACGGCAAGCGGCGACAAGCTCCTGGGCGGGCCCCAGTGCGGACTGCTCCTGGGGCGTGAGGACCTGATCGGCACCCTGTCCCGCCATCCGCTGGCCCGCGCCCTGCGCGTGGACAAACTGACGCTGGCCGCCCTCGAGGCCACACTGACCGGCCCCGCCACCCCGACCGACGAGGCGCTCCGTGCCGCACCGGAACCGCTGAGGCGGCGTGCCGAGCGGCTCGCGGCCCTGCTGGCCGCCGACGGCGTCGACGCACGGGCCGTCCCGAGCGAGGCGACCGTCGGCGGCGGGGGAGCACCCGGTGTGACCCTGCCCAGTGCCGCACTGTCGCTGCCCGAGCGGTACGCCCGGCCCCTGCGCACCGGACCGGTGCCGATGGTGGGGCGCCTGGAGGCCGGGCGGTGTCTGCTCGACCTGCGGGCCGTGCCGGAGGCGGACGACGAGCGCCTCGCCGAGGCCGTACGGGCCGTGGAAGGGAGGTAGGGGCATGCGGGTACTGGCCACCGCCGGGCATGTGGACCACGGAAAGTCCGCCCTGGCCCGGGCGCTCACCGGGATGGAACCCGACCGGTTCGAGGAGGAGCGGCGCCGGGGTCTGACCCTCGACCTCGGTTTCGTGTGGACCCGGCTCGACCCGCCGGACGGCGAGCACCTCGCCCTCGTCGACGTGCCGGGCCACGAACGGTTCGTCGCCACCATGCTGGCCGGCGTCGGACCCGTGCCGGCCGTGCTGTTCGTGGTGGCCGCCGACCAGGGCTGGCAGGAGCAGTCGCAGGAACACCTGGAGATCCTCGACGCGCTCGGCGTGTGCCACGCCGTGCTCGCCGTGACCCGCAGCGACCTGGCCGACCCCGAACCCGTGCGCGCCGACGCCGTCGCCCGCCTGGCCGCCACCTCCCTCGGCACGGTGCCCTCCGTAGCGGTGAGCGCGGTGACGGGCGAGGGACTCGATCAGCTGCGCAAGGAACTGGCTCGGCCGGCGGACGCGTTGCCCGTCCCGCCGGCCGACGCGGACGTACGGCTCTGGCTGGACCGGGCGTTCACCGTGCGCGGCCATGGAACGGTCGTCACCGGCACCCTGGCGGCGGGCACCCTGCGGGTCGGCGACCGGCTGACGACGGGGGACGGCACGACCGCGCTGCGGGTGCGCGGGCTGCAGTCCCTGCGGGAGGACCGGGCCGCCGTCCGCGGCGTGGCGCGGGTGGCCGTCAACGTCCACGGGGCCTCTGACGCCGCACTCGGCCGGGGCCGGGTGCTGTGGACGCCGGACCGCTGGCTGCTCACCGGAACGTTCGACGTCCGGGTCACCGGAACGCCCGTCGGCGACCTCCCCCGTGAGACCACCCTGCACCTCGGCACCGCCGCCGTGCCGGTGACCGTACGGCCGCTCGGCGCGGACACGGCGAGGCTGACGGCCGCCCGCAGGCTGCCGCTGCGGATCGGCGACCGGGCGGTGCTGCGGGAACCCGGCGCACGACGGCGCGCCCCGTGCGGGGTGACCGTGCTGGACGTCCGCCCGCCGGATCTGACCCGGCGTGGAGCGGCCCGGGCCCGAGCGGCCGAACTGGCCGGCCTGACCGGCCACCCGGACGGCACGGCCGAACTGCGACGGCGCCGCCTGGTGCGCCGTACGGAGCTGGAGGCCATGGGAGCCGCCGCCCCCGCGGTGCCCGTCGCCGGTGACTGGCTGGCCGATCCCCAGCACTGGGCGGCGCTGCGGGACCGGCTCGGCGCCGAGGTGCGGCGGTACGCGGCGGATCACCCGCTGGACCCCGGACTTCCCACCGAGGCGGCCCGGCGGCTGCTGGATCTGCCGGACCGGGCCCTGGTCGACGCCCTCGCCGGCACCCCGGGCACGGTGCCGCTGCGCCGGAGCGGCGGGCGGCTGCACGCCCCCGGAGCGGAGAGGCCCTCTCTCCCGCCGCACGTACGGGCCGCCGTAGAGGCACTCCGGGAGGAACTGGAACGGGCCCCGTTCCGTGCCCCGGAGGCCGGGCGGCTGGCCGCACTGCGGCTCGGCCGCAGGGAACTCGCCGCCGCGGTCACCGCGGGCGCGCTGCTGCGGATCGCCGACGGCATCGTCCTGCTGCCGGGGGCGGACACCCGCGCCGTCGCCGTACTGCGCGGCCTGCCGCAGCCGTTCACCCTCAGCGAGGCCCGCCGGGCCCTGGACACCACCCGCCGGGTCGCCGTACCGCTGCTGGAGTTCCTGGACGCGCGGGGTCTCACCGAACGGGTGGACGACCAGCGCCGGCGCTGCCGCGCCGCCGACGCGGAGAGCGGAGGCGGACGGGAATCGAACCCGCCTGCCCGAGATCCTCGGGCACCTCGGTTTTGAAGACCGGGAGGGCCACCAGGCACCCACACGCCTCCACCGCCCGCTCAGGCTACCGGCTCACCCCACCGATCCCCGACAAGGAGCCCGGCACATGCACTCTCTGACCCGGACGCCCGTACGTCTCACCCAGTTCGCGCACGGCGGCGGCTGCGCCTGCAAGATCCCGCCCGGTGAGCTGGAGGACGTACTCGCCGGCCTCGACGCGCCGGTGACGGTCACCGGTGACACCCCGCTGCTGGTGGGGACGGCCACGGGCGACGACGCGGCGGTGGCCGCCCTCCCGGCCCCGGACGGCGCGGCACCGCAGGCGGTGGTGTCCACCGCCGACTTCTTCACCCCTGTCGTCGACGACGCCTACGACTGGGGGCGCATCGCCGCCGCCAACGCCCTGTCCGACGTCTACGCGATGGGCGGGCGCCCCGTCCTGGCCGTCAACCTGCTGGCCTGGCCCCGGGACGTCCTGCCGCTGGAGCTGGCCCGCGAAGTGCTGCGCGGCGGACGGGACGTGGCCGCCGAGGCGGGCTGCCATGTCGGCGGCGGACACAGCGTGGACGACCCGGAGCCCAAGTACGGGATGGCCGTCACCGGTCTGGCGGACCCCGCCCGGCTGCTGCGCAACGACACGGGCCGCCCCGGCATGCCGCTGTCGCTCACCAAGCCGCTCGGGCTGGGCGTCCTCAACAACCGGCACAAGGCCACCGGCGAGCGCTTCGAGCAGGCGGTGGCCACCATGGTGGCGCTCAACCGGGACGCCTCCGCCGCCGCGCTGGCCGCCGGGGCGACCTGCGCCACCGACGTCACCGGCTTCGGCCTCCTCGGCCACCTGCACAAACTCGCCCGCGCCTCCGGCGTCACCGCCGTGCTCGACACCGCCGCCGTGCCCTTCCTCGACGGAGCCCGGCAGGCGGTGCGGGACGGCTATGTCAGCGGCGGTACCCGGCGCAACCTGGACTGGGTGAGCCCGTTCACCGACTTCGGCTCCGTGGACGACGACACCCGGGTGCTGCTGGCCGACGCCCAGACCTCGGGCGGACTGCTGGTGGCGGGCGAGGTGCCGGGCGCCCCCGTGGTCGGCGAACTCGTCCCCGAGGGCCCGCATTCCGTCGTCCTCAGGTGAGCGTCACCACCCGGTGCCGGTCTCCGCGTCGATGCCCGCCCGCGCCCGGTAGTCCAGCACCAGGTCCCGGGCGGCCGGACCCCGCGGCCGGCGTCCCGGTTGGATGTCCACGGCGAACGCCTTCGTCTCCTGGATGTGGGTGTTGGGGTCGAGGGACAGATGCACCAGCTCGTTGGCGGCGTCCCCCGTGCTGTAGCCGTTCGGGCCCCAGTGGTAGGGCAGCCCCACCTGGTGCAGACGGCGGCCGTGCACGGTCAGCGCCGGCACGCGGTCGGTGACCAGCACCCGCGCCTCGATCACCGCGCGGGCGCTGACGATCGTCGCCCAGCCGGTGTGCGCCAGGCCCCGCTCGGCGGCCAGCTCCGGCGACACCTCGCAGAAGAACTCCGGCTGCAGCTCCGCCAGATAGGGCTGCCAGCGCGACATGCCGCCGGCCGTGTGCTGTTCGGTGAGCCGGTAGGTCGTGGCGACGTACGGGTACACCTCCGACCCCGGCTCTTCCGCGCTGGGCTGGTAGCGGTTGTCCGGGTGCGGCGGCAGCAGGTGCCGTACGGGGTTGCGCTGACGGCCGTACAGCAGGTTGGGGACCGGCGAGTCCTGCGGCTCGTAGTGCGTCGGCAGCGGGCCGTCGGTGAGGCCCGCCGGCGCGTACAGCCAGGCCTTGCCGTCGGCCTGCATGATGAACGCGTCGGTCCCGGACAGCGCCTCGGGGCCGGTCGCGTCCTCCGGCGGCAGGTGACCGGGCGCCTTGGCCCTCGGGAAGTCGGGGACATCGTGCCCGGTCCACTCGCCCTGCTCCGCGTCCCACCACACCAGCGCCTTGCGCGCGCTCCACGGCCTGCCGTCCGGGTCGGCCGAGGCGCGGTTGTAGAGCACCCGGCGGTTCGCCGGCCAGGCCCAGCCCCAGTCGGCGGCCACCCAGTTCTGTTCGTGGCCCGGGGTGCGGCGGTCGGCCTGGTTGACGCCGTCGGCCCGCACCCCGCAGTAGATCCAGCAACCGCAGGAGGTGGAGCCGTCGTCCGCCAGCCGGTCGTAGCCCGACAGCGGGGCGCCGTCGGCGTCATACCCGTTGATCTCGGCCAGCACCGCCTCGGCGTCCGGCTCGGCGAGCTCGCCCGCCGTCGGGTAGTCCCAGGTCAGGTCGAGCAGCGGCCGGTCCATCGGATCGGTCGACGCGGCGAGCTTCTCCCGGATGATCCGCCCCAGATGGAAGGTGAACCACAGGTCGCTGCGCGCCTCGCCGGGCGGCGGCACCGCCTGGCGGTGCCACTGCAGCAGCCGCTGGGTGTTGGTGAAGCTGCCGTCCTTCTCGGTGTGCGCGGCGGCCGGCAGGAAGAACACCTCCGTGCCGATGTCCTCGGTGCGCAGCTCACCCGTCTCGATCTCGGGGCCGTCCTTCCACCAGGTGGCCGACTCGATGAGGGAGAAGTCCCGGACGACGAGCCAGTCGAGGTTGGCCATGCCCAGGCGTTGCAGCTTGGCGTTGGCGGAGCCGACCGCGGGGTTCTCGCCCATCAGGAAGTAGCCCTTGCAGGTGCCGTCCACTTGGGCCATGACCGTCTCGTACGTGGAGTGGGAGCCGGTCAGCCGCGGCAGGTAGTCGAAGCAGAAGTCGTTCTCCGCCGTCGCCGCGTCGCCCCAGTACGCCTTGAGCAGACTGACCAGGTAGGCGCGCATGTTGCCCCAGTAGCCCTTGGGCGCGGCGTCGGCCCGGACGAAGGCGTCCAGATTCTGCTGCTTGTGGGCGTGCGGCATCGGGATGTAGCCCGGCAGCAGGTTGAACAGGGTGGGAATGTCCGTCGAGCCCTGGATCGAGGCGTGGCCGCGCAGCGCGAGGATGCCTCCGCCGGGCCGGCCGATGTTGCCGAGCAGGCTCTGCAGCACGGACGCGGCCCGGATGTACTGCACACCGACCGTGTGCTGGGTCCAGCCGACCGCGTACGCGAACGCGGTGGTGCGGTCCCGCCCGGAGTTCTCGGTGACCAGGTCGCACACCTGGCGGAACAGGTCCTGGGGGACACCGCAGATCCGTTCGACCATCTCGGGGGTGTAGCGGGCGTAGTGCCGTTTGAGCACCTGGAGGACGCAGCGGGGGTGGGTCATCGTCTCGTCGTACTCCGGCTCGCCCGGGGGGATCGTGGCGCCGCCGGAGCCGTGGGCCTCGCCGCGTGCCGCCTCCGCGACCTTCGGGGACGCGCTGAGCCTGTCGAACTGCTGGTCCCGCTGTCCGGAGGCCGGCTGCACGTCGATGCCCTGGTACTGCCAGGTGGCCGGGTCGTAGGTGCGGCTGTCGGCGTCCAGCCCGGAGAACACCCCGTCGAGCTCCTCGGTGTCCTGGAAGTCCTCCCGCAGGATCACGGGCCCGTTGGTGTAGGCGACCACGTAGTCACGGAAATACGCGTCCGTCCGCAGGACGTGGTTGATGATCCCGCCGAGGAAGGCGATGTCGGAACCGGCCCGCAGCGGTACGTACAGATCGGCCAGGGCGCTGGTGCGGGTGAACCGAGGGTCGACGTGGACCAGCTTCGCCCCGCGGGCCTTGGCCTCCATCACCCACTGGAACCCGACCGGATGGCATTCGGCCATGTTCGAGCCCTGGATGACGATGCAGTCGGACTTCTGCAGGTCCTGCTGGAAGGTGGTCGCGCCGCCGCGGCCGAACGAGGTTCCCAGACCGGGAACGGTGGAGGAGTGTCAAATACGGGCCTGGTTCTCGATCTGGACGGCCCCGAGGGCGGTGAACAACTTCTTGATGAGGTAGTTCTCCTCGTTGTCCAGCGTGGCCCCGCCGAGGCTCGCGATGCCGAGGGTGCGCCGGGTGCGGGCCTGGTCGACCTCCCACTGCCAGCCCGCCCGGCGTGCCTCGATGACACGGTCGGCGATCATGTCCATCGCCGTGTCGAGGTCGAGGCGCTCCCATTCGGTGCCGTGCGGACGCCGGTACAGCACGTGGTGCTCGCGCGCATCTCCGGTGGTCAGCTGCAGACTGGCCGCGCCCTTGGGGCACAGCCGGCCGCGTGAGATCGGCGAGTCGGGGTCGCCCTCGATCTGGGTGACGCGCCCGTCCTCCACGTACACGTTCTGGCCGCAGCCGACGGCGCAGTACGGGCAGACGGACCGCACGACCCGGTCCGCCGAGGCGACCCGGGGCGTCAGACGCTCGCTCGTCCCGCTCTTGGCCGCGGCGCCGCGGCCCAGCGGGTCGGTGCCCGTGAGCTGGCGGTAGACCGGCCAGGAATCGATCCACGTGCGTACGCCCATGACGCCTGCCTTTCCCCGGTGCGCGATGGCCCCGGCGGAGTACCCAGGACCGCGCGCGTCAATCAGGAGAACCGGGAACCCCGGTGCGCGCCCGGGCCCTCAGCCGCTCCCGCTGCGGTGCGACCGTGTACCGGGGGTCCTCGGACGAGGCCACGCCGGCCTGGAACACGCCCATCCGCAGGGCCGCGGAACCGGCCAGCAGGGCCGTCCCCGCGAGTGCGGCGAGCGCCCGGCCACGGCGGCCGGAACAGACCGCCAGCGCGGCGCCGCCGGCCGTGAGCACCTCCGCCGCGCGCAGCCAGGCCCGCGGCCCGCCCCGCTCGTACGCCTCGGCCTCCAGTCCCATGTTCCGCTTCATCAGCTGGAAGGCACCCAGTTCGAGCACCGCGCCCAGGACGGCCGCCCGGCGGGCCGGACCGGTCTGCCCCGGCGGTACGGCGGCCAGCGCCAGACCGGCCGCCGCGGTGGCGCCCGAACCGGCGAAGACATACGGCATCTGGCGGTACCCCTCGTGCCACGACGGCACGGCGGTGTCGCAGATCAGCACGGCGGTGTACGTGGCCACCGCCGGCCCGAGGGCGGCGGCGGACGCCGTGGCGGCCGCACCCACGATCCGGTACCTGCCCGTGACGTCGGCGGCCGCCGCGGCCATCGTGAGCGGCGCGTAGCCCGCGAGCAGCCACGACCCCATGCTCATCGGCGACGTCGGCTTGAAGACGCGCAGCATGTTGAGGAAGCGGGCGGGACGGCCCAGGTCGTGCACGAGCGCCACCAGCGACAACGAGATCGCTCCGGCCGCCCCCAGCTTCGCCGTCCGGGCCAGTGCGGGCCGGGCGGTGACGTCCGCCCCGGCGGCCAGCAGCGACGAGGCGCCGGCCAGTCCGCCGAGACAGAGATAGCCCGCGACGTCCAGCGTGTTCCACGCCGGCCGCTTCAGAACCGGCTTGCCGTAGTACGACGCGAACTCGGCCTCCGGGACGATGGCCCGCTCACCGCGTCCCCGTCCGCGTCCCCGTCCTCGTCGGCGGCGTCCGGCGTCCGGGAGCCCGTCCCGGGGGACCCCGCTCATCGCCGGCTCCCGGCGAAGCCGGCCACGGCCAGCGCGGCGAGCGAGACGGCGGCCGCCGCGGCGTGCCGCCACATGTCGGGCAGATCGCGGGTCGTGACGACCGGGTCGGGCGGCAGCCCGTACACCTCCGGTTCGTCCAGCAGCAGGAAGAACGCGCCGTCGCCGCCGACCCCGTCCCCCGGATCCTCGCCGTACAGACGGGCGCTGCCGACCCCGGCCGCGCGCAACTGCTCCACCCGGTCCGCCGCGCGCTCGCGCAGCTCCTCCAGCGGGCCGAACTGGATGGAGTCGGTGGGGCAGGACTTGGCGCAGGCCGGTTCCATGCCGACGCCGAGCCGGTCGTAGCACAGGGTGCACTTCCAGGCGCGTCCGTCGCCGGGCCGCCGCTCGATGACCCCGTAGGGGCAGGCGGAGACGCAGTAGCCGCAGCCGTTGCAGATGTCCTCCTGGACGACGACCGAGCCGAACTCGGTGCGGAACAGCGAGCCCGTCGGGCATACGTCGAGACAGGCGGCGTGGGTGCAGTGCTTGCACACGTCGGACGACATCAGCCAGCGCATCTCACCGCCGTCGGCGGACGGCGCGGGGGAGTCGGCGAGACCCCGGGCGGCGTCGAAGACGTCGACGCCCTCCACGCCGGATTCGGGTGCCGCCCCGGCCGCGGGCACGCGCTGCTCGATGAAGGCCACATGCCGCCAGGTGCTGGCGCCGAGGCCCTGGGTGTTGTCGTAGGACATGCCGGTGAAGTCGAGGCCGTCCTCCGGGACGGCGTTCCACTCCTTGCACGCCACCTCGCACGCCTTGCAGCCGATGCACACCGACGTGTCGGTGAAGAAGCCCATGCGCGGCGGCGGATCGGCGTGCCCGGCCGCTCGCACGATGTCGTCCGTCATACGGGGACCTCCTCCAACCCTGGGCGGGCCCGAGTGCCCAGGCCGGAACGCCCGAAACGGTTCACCGGGAGGCGGGCGCGAGGGTGAGTGCCCCGTCGGCGTCCAGGCCGATGTCCACGCCGCTGATCCGGTCGAGCGTCTCCCGCAGCCAGTCCCGCTCCTCCGGCGCGGCGCGTTCGAGCCGCATCCGCCGCGCCCTGAGCGGCACCATCCGCAGCCCGGCCATGCGCCCGGTGCGGGCGTCGAGCGTCGGCAGGTACGCGAGCCGCAGCTCGTCGCGGAACTCCTCGTAGCCGGAGATGCCCTCGTAGTCGTCGATGAAGTCGCCGCACCCGTACAGGATCGGACGGTCCCGGTACACCTCGACGGGGCGGGGGTGGTGCGAGGAGTGACCGTGGACCACGTCGACACCGCCGTCCACCAGAGCGTGGGCGAAGCGGACGTGATCCGGCGGGACCCGGTATCCCCAGTTCGAACCCCAGTGCACGGACATCACCGCGATGTCCGCCGACCCCTTCACCCGCCGTACCCGCCGGACCACCGCCTCGGCCGCCGCCGCCGAAGGCTCCGCGAGGTAGGCCACGCCGGACCGGTCCGCCGTCGCCGCCCAGTCCGGCGGGATGCCGCTCGAGGCCGTCCCGACGGCGAACACCAGCACCCGGCCGCCCGCTACGGGGACCACGGCCGGGGCATGCGCCGCGTCGGCGTCCCGGCCGGCGCCCGCGTCACCCAGGCCCGCGCCGTCCAGCACGTCCAGCGTCTCGCCGAGTCCCGGGCGGCCGAAGTCCAGCACATGGTTGTTGGCCAGGACGCACACGTCGGGACGGGCCACCGTGAGCGCCGGCACGTTGGCCGGGTCCATGCGGTAGTGCACGGCCTTGCCGGGCGCGAACGCGTCACTGCGCGTGACGGACGTCTCCAGGTTCACGATCCGCACGTCCGGCGCGGCGTCGTCGAGCACCCGCAGGGCGTCGCCCCACGGCCACGAGAACGGCACCGGGCGGGGAACCTGGCCGCTGACACGCTCCACCAGCGCCACGTAGTCACGGGCGTCCCGGATGTACTCCTCCCGCAGCGCGGGGTCGCCCGGGTGCGGAAGGATCTGGTCGACGCCACGCCCGAGCATGACGTCGCCGCACAGGAACAGCGTCACCGTGCCGGCACCCATTCCTCCACGGTAGGACCATGCAACTGGCGGTGCCTTGTCAGCACCGGCCCGTCTACGTGCGGTTGGCCTTCGGCTTGCCCGGCTGGTCCGGGGTGCCGTGCGGCGGGGGATGGTGCGGCTGCGGCGAGGTGGCGGGCGAGACCGGTGACCCGGCCTGGCGGGCACCCTGCTCGGGGCGCAGCGCTTCCGGGTCGCCGGACGTCGGCTCGGCGCCCGCGCGCAACTGCTCCAGCCGGGCCGTGAGCAACTCGATCACCGGGACCCGGTCGGCGTGCGACCGCTCATAGGACAGCAGTTCCTCGATCTCGTCCTCCGTCAGCGAGCGGATCCGGCTCTCCAGCCCGCTGAGGGGCAGATGGTCGTAATCCGGCAGCGGCAGGGTCTTCCGGTCGGGATCTGCCATGGTTCTCACTTCCCTGTGTACGACGGTACGAGCGGTACGGCAGTGGCCGCCGGCCCGGGACGGATCAGTGACGGCCCGGTCCGCCGCTGCCGAACGCCCCGCTGCTGCCCTCGTCCCAGCGGGGCCGCTCCTGCGACGCGCCCCCGCGGCTGCCGGCCGTGCCGTGGCCCTTCAGTTCGTGCGGTGTCAGACGCTCGTCGCCCCGGGGCACCTCGTCCGGCTCACGCCGCTCCCGTACCTCCTGCACCGGGCCGCCCTCGGGCATCCGGGGCTGCTCCTCCGGCCGGGGCCTGCGCGTCCGGTTGTTCCTGACCCGGCGGCTGCCGAAGACGAACATGCCGATCAACACGGCCAACACCACCAACGCCGCCACGCCCAGCCCGGCGCCCAGGGCGCCACGGCCCGCCGCGAGGTCGGCCGTCTCCATCCATGAGGTGTTCATCATGGCTCGCGGGTACCCCCGGACCCCGGCACGAACCGGCTCACCTCGCCGCGGGACGCCCGCCCCATCGCCGTACACGTACCGTTGCCCGCGTTTGACCGCCGGGGCGGCGGCTACCCGCGCGGTGTGACGACGACATCGCAGAAGGAGCTGTTCCGGTACCTGGAAGACCGCTTCGCCTGTGCCCAGGCCTGCACCGAGTGCGCACGGGCGTGCGCCACGCGGGTCAGTCTGGTGGACCCGGACGGGACCGAGAACCAGGAACTCGTACGACGCAAGGGCATCATGTGCGCGGAGGTCTGCGACGCGACCTGCCGCATGCTGTCCGAGCAGAACCTGGTGGACGAGGCGACCATCAGGATCCAGGTGGAATGGTGCCGGCAGGTGTGCCTGGAGACCGCCCAGGCGTTCGACGGACACTCCGGGGCGGACAAGACGGCCGAGGCGTGCCGGGCCTGCGCGCGGGCCTGCACGGAGTTCCTTGCCACCCTGAACTGACCGCCTGAACCGACCGCCGACCGGAGCGGACGGGCCGCGCGCCCCGGCACCGTACAAACTCGGGCGAGTTGTCGCCATACTGGACGAGCCAGGGGAGGGCGGGGCGGACTGCGACGGGGGCGGGCGAAGGAGATGGGGGACAGCAGGCTGATCCACGGCCGGTACCGGCTGTTCGACCGGATCGGGCGCGGCGGCATGGGCGAGGTGTGGCGGGCACGGGACGAGTCGCTGGGCCGGCAGGTGGCGGTGAAGTGCTTGAAGCCCGTCGGCGCGCAGCCCGACCAGTCGTTCGGCCGCGTGCTGCGCGAACGGTTCCGGCGCGAGGCCCGGGTGGCCGCGGCGCTGCAGCACCGCGGGATCACGGTCGTGCACGACTTCGGGGAGTCCGAGGGCGTGCTGTATCTGGTGATGGAGCTGCTCCAGGGCCGCGATCTCAGCCAGCTCCTGGAGGACAACAAGCAGCACCCGCTGCCGGTCGACGAGGTGGTGGAGGTCGCCGGCCAGGTCGCCGCGGCCCTCGCCTACACCCACGACCAGGGCATCGTGCACCGGGACCTCAAACCCGCCAACATCGTGCGGCTGGACGACGGCACCGTGAAGATCTGCGACTTCGGCATCGCCCGCCTCGGCCACGACATCGGCTTCACCTCCCGGCTGACCGGCACGGGCATCGCCATGGGCACCCCGCACTACATGTCGCCGGAGCAGATCAGCGGCTCGGAGGTCGACCGGCGCAGCGACCTGTACTCCTTCGGCTGTGTGCTCTACGAGATCGCCACCGGCGTGCCGCCGTTCGACCTGGACGACGCCTGGGCGATCCTCGTCGGTCACCGCGACACCCCGCCCCGCCCGCCGCGCATCCACCGCGCCGAGATCCCCGAACACCTCGAGCAGATCATCCTGGACCTGCTGGCCAAGGAGCCCGCCGGGCGACCGGGCAGCGCCCGTGAACTGGCCGACCGGATCGGCGCACTGCGGGCGGCCCCGGCCACGGTGGGCGCCGGTCCGGGCACCACCGCACCCGGGCCGACGGAACGCGCGGTCGGAGCACGCGCCGGGTCGGCGGGGCGCGCGGCCCGGCTGCCGTCCTGGACACGCGGCATGACCTCCGGACACACGGCGGCCGGCAACGGCCCGCGCACCGCACCCCCCGACCCGGGGGCCGGACTCTCCGGTGAATGGATCGCCCGCCCGGCCACCGGCCCCCTCGCGCCTCCCGTGCCCGAGGAGCGGCCCGCCCCGTCCCCGCAGGCCCTGACCACCCTCGCCGGACGGCACAACGCCGGTCTGAGCCTGGGACGCCTCGGCCGCTGGACGGAGGCGGGGGAGGTGCACCGCGCGGTGGCCGCCGAACGCGAGCACCTCCTCGGCCCCGACCACCCCGACACCCTCGCCAGCCGCTACGAGGTGGCGTTCACCCTCAGCCGCACCGGCCGCGCCGCCGACGCGCTGCGCGAGTACAAGCACGTGACCGAGGCCCGCATCCGCACGCTCGGACCGGACCACGCCGACACGCTCGCCGCCCGCCAGGAGATGGCCTACGTCCTTGCCCAGCTGGGCCGGCCCTTCGACGCCCATCAGGTGTATCTGTCGGTGCTCGCCGCCCGCGAGCGGACCATGGGGGCGGACCACCCCGACACCCTGCGCTGCCGCCACAACCTCGCCTTCAACCTCGGCCGGCTGGGCCGCCAGGAGGACTCCTACGGCATGGCGTGCGAGGTGGCCGCCGCCCGCGCCCGGGTGCTCGGCCCCGAGCACCCCGACACCCTCGTCACCCGGTACGACGTCGCCTACGCCCTCGGACAGCTGGGCCGCTGGACGGAGGCCCTGGACACCTACCGGGAGGTCGCCGACGCCCGCGCCAGGGCGCTCGGCCCGGACCACCCGGACACCCTCGCCGCCCGCTACGAGACCGGTATCAGCCTGGGCCGGCTCGGCCGCACCGGCGAGGCACTCGACCTCTACCGCCGCCTCGTCGAGGACCGCACCCGGGTACACGGAGCAGCCCACCCCGAGACCCTGCGCGCCCGGCACGGCATCGGCGTCAACCTCGGCCGGCTCGGCCGCTGGGTGGAGGCCCTGGCCGAGTCCCGGGAGGTGTGCGCCCTGCGCGAGCGGGTCCTCGGCGCCGACCACCCCGACACCCTGGTCAGCCGCCGCGAGGTCGCCGTCGGACTGGGCTGGCTCGGCCACTGGGCGGACGCTCTGACCGAGTACCGGCAGGTGGCCGACACCCGTGAGCGCGTCCTCGGCGCCGACCACCCCGACACCCTCGCCGCCCGCGACGACGAGGCGCACTGCCTGGAGCGGCTGGGCCACGGCAAGGAGGCGGCGGGGCTGTACCGCAGGGTCGCGGCACTGCGGCAGCAGGGGGCGGCCGGAGGCGCGTGACCCGGACCCGGTCTGGCCCGTACGGATCATCGCGTGTTACGAAGAACCATGAGCGCATCCCAGGAGTCCCGGACATACGACGCCGTCATCATCGGCGGAGGCCACAACGGTCTCGTCGCCGCCGCCTACCTCGCCCGGGCCGGGCGCTCCGTGCTGGTGCTGGAGCGGCTGGACCACACCGGCGGGGCGGCGGTCTCCACCCGCCCGTTCACCGGCGTCGACGCACGGCTGTCCCGGTACTCGTACCTGGTCAGCCTGCTGCCCCGGAAGATCGTCCAGGATCTGGGGCTCGACTTCCGGCTCGCCACCCGCACCATATCCTCGTACACCCCCACCGAACGCGGCGGACGGCCCACCGGGCTGCTCGTCGGCGGCGGCGAGCAGCGCACCCGCGAGGCGTTCGCCCGCCTCACCGGCTCCGAGGACGAGTACCGGGCCTGGCAGCGCTTCTACGACATGACCGGCCGCGTCGCCCGGCGCGTCTTCCCCACCCTCACCGAACCGCTGCCCACCCGCGAGGAGTTGCGGCGCGCGGTCGACGACGAGGAGGCCTGGCGGATCCTCTTCGAGGAGCCCCTCGGCGTCGCCGTGGAGCAGAACTTCAAGGACGACCTGGTGCGGGGCGTCGTCCTCACCGACGCCCTCATCGGCACCTTCGCCGACGCCCACGACCCCTCCCTCACGCAGAACCGCTGCTTCCTCTACCACGTCATCGGCGGCGGCACCGGCGCCTGGGACGTCCCCGTCGGCGGCATGGGCGCCCTCACCGACGCGCTCGCCGACGCCGCGCGCGCCGCCGGCGCGGTCATCGCCACGGGCCATCGCGCCGTGCGCATCGACACCGACGGCCGCACGGCCGAGGTCACCCACCGCACCGCCGACGACGAGGGCGTCGCCACCGCACGGCACGTCCTGGTCAACGCCTCCCCGCAGGAACTCGCCATCCTCACCGGCGACACACCGCCGCCCCCGGCCGAGGGCGCCCAGCTGAAGGTGAACATGCTGCTCAAGCGGCTGCCCCGGCTGCGCGACCCCTCCGTCGACCCGCGTGAGGCGTTCGCCGGCACCTTCCACATCGCCGAGGGGTACGGGCAACTGGCCGCCGCACACGCCCAGGCCGCCGCGGGCGAGCTGCCCGCCGCCCCGCCGTCCGAGATCTACTGCCACTCGCTCACCGACCCGAGCATCCTCGGCCCGGACCTGGCCGCCCAGGGCTACCAGACGCTCACCCTGTTCGGACTGCACACCCCCGCCCGGCTGTTCGAGCGGGACAACGACGCCGTACGCGAGGAACTGCTGAAGTCGACCCTCGCCCAGCTCGACGCCCATCTCGCCGAACCCCTCGCCGACTGCCTGGCCACCGACGCCGAGGGGCGCCCGTGCCTGGAGGCCAGGTCCCCGCTGGATCTCGAACGCGATCTCGGGCTGCCCGGCGGCAACATCTTCCACCGCGAACTGTCCTGGCCCCACACCCAGGACGGCACCGGCCGCTGGGGCGTGGAGACCCGGCACGCCAATGTCCTGCTGTGCGGCGCGGGCGCGGTGCGCGGCGGCGGCGTGAGCGGAGTACCGGGCCACAACGCCGCCATGGCGGTCCTGGAGGCCGGGGACTAGGGGACTAGGGGCCTGTCCGGCGGATCGAGTCGGGGAATAGGGGCGGCGCCGTGCAACCCGGGTGAGCGGGGTCCGGTGCGTCCAGCTGCAAGGCGGAGGAGGGAGTCGACGCGGTGGGGGTCCCCCCGCTCGAGCGAGGTTCAGAGTGGGGGAGTCGGCGACCGACGACACCGCCGCAGATGGGTGTGCCAGCCCCCGCGTCCCGGCATGGTCCGCCGGACAGGCCCTAACCCGCGGGGTCAGTCGGCCGACCGGGACCAGCCCTCCGCCCGGACCCGTGCCGCGTCCGCCCGGCGTGCCTCGTCGAAGAGCCGGCCGCCGGGCGCGTCGACACGCACGGCGTCGACATAGGCGCCGCGCCCCACGTACAGCCGGTCCGTCGTGTACCGCCAGCGCAGGGTGAGGTCCCGGGCGGCGGGCAGGGCGGCGGTGAGGTCGTGCCAGACCCGTCCGGACCAGCCGGTGACCGTGCCCGAGGGATGCGGCTGCGGTTCCGCGCCCCGGCGCCCGGTGGCGAACGGCACCGCCTGCCAGCTCGCGCCGCCGTCCGCGGAGGCTTCGAGGACCAGGACGTCGGCACGGGGCTCCGTGTCCCACCACAGCGAGCAGCGCAGCCGGGCCTCGCCGGACGAGGTGTCCAGCGCGGGCAGGGTGAGGGTCGCCGTCGCGGAGCTCGCCATCCCGGAGAACCACGCCGTACGGCCCCGGGCCGGCCGGACCGGCACCGCGCGGGCCAGCTGGTTCGCGGCGGCCACGCGGGGAGCCGACCCCGAACGCCAGTTGCGCACGGGATGGACGGAGTTGCCCAGCACGACGAGGAACGAGTCGGTCGTCGGGTCGAGCACCAGACAGGTGCCGGTGAAGCCGGTGTGGCCCGCCGTGCGCGGAGTGGCCATCGCGCCCATGTACCAGTGCTGGTGGAGCTCGAAGCCCAGACCGTGCTCGTCCCCGGGGAAGTCGGTGTTGAAGTCGGTGAACATCAGCTCCACCGACTCCGGCGTGAGGATCCGCTCCCGGCCGTAGACACCGCCGTTGAGCAGGGTACGGGCGAGGACCGCCAGGTCCCAGGCGTTGGAGAACACCCCGGCGTGACCCGCGACGCCGCCGAGGCTGTACGCGTTCTCGTCGTGCACCTCACCCCACACCAGCCCCCGGTCGAGGCCGGACCACGGTCTGCGGGCGTCCTCCGTGGCCGCCATCCGCGGCTTCCAGGAGGCGGGAGGGTTGTAGCGGGTGCGGCGCATGCCCAGCGGGCCGGTGATCCCGTCCCGCAGGAGGACGTCGAGCGTGCGGCCGGTGATCTCCTCCAGGACCAGCTGCAGCGAGATCATGTTCAGATCCGAATACCGGTACGCGGTCCCGGGCGGACTGGCCGGCGTCTCGTCGTAAATGAGCCGGATCTTCTCCTCGTACGTGGGCGCGTTGTACAGCGGGATCCAGGCGCGGAACCCCGAGGTGTGGGTGAGCAGCTGCCGGATCGTCATCTCCTGCTTGCCCGCGCGCCCGAAGTCCGGCAGGTACGACGCGACGGTCGCCTCAAGCTCCAGCCTGCCCCGCTCGATCTGCTGCACGGCGAGAACGGAGGTGAACAGCTTCGACACCGAGGCCAGGTCGAAGACGGTGTCGGCGCTCATGGGAATCTGCTGGTCGGCAGGGAACTCGACGCCGGTGTCGGTCTCCTCGTCGTACGCCCGGTAGCGCACCGCCATGCCGATGGGCCGATGCAGCGCCACCGTGCCGCCCCGTCCGGCCAGCAGCACGGCCCCGGCGTACCAGGGGTGCGTGGGCGACGGAGCGAGGAACGCCTCGGCGTCGGTGACGAGTTGGCGCAGGGGCGCGGAGAGCAGTCCGGCACGCCGGGCCGATCCGTGCTTCAGGGTCCGAGGGCCGCCGTACGCAGCCCCGGCGGCCGAGGCGGGGTCGGCCGGAAGGGGGGCGATGGTCAGCGCTCCGCCCAGGGCCAGTGCGCCTCGGCCCAGTTGACGCCGGGTGATGCTTCCCGCGCCTGCCTCCGCCATGAGTTCCTCCCGTGTTGTGACCCCGAGTGAGGGGCTGAAAGAATTTTTCGGGAACGTCGCGCGGAGTGAAACTTTCCTGTCAGGTACGGGATGTGTCAATGGGGCGGGGCTGGTGACTCCGGGCGAAGTACTGTGAGTGAAGTGGTGTGATGGGTGACGGTGTCCCGGCGGGCGGAGTGATGTCAGTGGTGAGACGGAACGAGCAGCGGCGGGCCGCGCTGGTGGACGCGGCGATCGAGGTGCTGGCCCGGGACGGCGCCCGGGGCCTGACCTTCCGGGCGGTCGACACCGAGGCCGCGGTGCCGGTCGGCACCGCCTCCAACTACTTCGCCTCGCGCGACGAGCTGCTCACCCAGGCGGGCGCCCGGGTCTACGAGCGGCTCCAGCCGGAGGAGGAGCTCATCGCTCGGCAGCGGGCCGGCGGGCGGGACCGGGAGGCGTACGCGGTGCTGATGCGTGAAGTGGTCGGGCGTGTCGCCGCGTTCCGCACGGGCTATCTCGCGCTGCTGGAACTCCGGCTGGAGGCCACCCGGCGGCCGGAGTTGCGTACGGTGCTTACCGAACGGGTGCGTGCGGATGTGGCGGCGAACGTCCGCTATCACGAGGAGTCCGGCCTTCCCGGCGACGCCACGGCCGTCAAGCTGCTCTATCTGGCGTTCAACTGGCTCATCGTCGAACAGCTCACCCTGCCCGAGGTGTTCACCCCGGCGGAGCGCGACCGCCTGGTGGCGGCGGCGGTCGACCGGATCGTGGCCGCCGGGTAGCCGGCCTGTTTTCCTCGCCCCCGCCGCCCTTTCCCGTCCCGTCCCTGGGGGCTGTGCCCCCAGACCCCCCTTTCGGCCCTTCGGGCCTCGTCCTCAAACTCCCCCAGAGGGGGTACCCCCAGACGGGCTGAATTTTCAGCCCGTCCGGCACAATCCAGCCCCTCCGGCGTTTGAGGAGCGGGGGTCCGGGGGCAGCGCCCCCGGGGTCGGGAATGGGAAGGGGCGGCGGGGGCGAAACACCCTCACCCACCCTCCGGCCCGTACGCCGTCATAAAGCGGTCGCGGAACTTGTCCATGCCCCACCGCGGAGCGTCCGGCGCGGGCTTCAGCCCATCGGTCCAGCCCCAGTCCCCCACCCGCTCCAGCACCTTGGGATCCTTGGCGACGATCGTGACCGGCACATCCCTGTCGGTGCTCCCGTTCAGCACCGTAGGCACCGGCTGATGGTCCCCGAGGAACACCAGCACCGTATCCTCGTCGCCGTACCGCTCCACCCACTCCGTCAGGCTGCGCAGCGAGTACTCAATGGCCCGCCGATACTCGGTACGCACCTTCTCGGGGTCCTTCCAGACCTCCTTCGGGTCCGTGCCCTCCTTCTTGATCCCGTGGAACACCGAACCGTCACCGAGGTCATCCCAGTCGATCATGCGCGCGATCGGCGACCAGGGGTTGTGGCTGGAGGCCAGGATGATCTCCGCCATGATCGGCTCGCGGTCCTTCTTACCGTGCTCCAGGCGTTCGAAGGCCTCCAGCGAGAACTGGTCGGGCACCGGGGTCCAGCTGAAGTACGGCCCGTGGTAGCCGAGTTGCTCGGAGTCGTAGATGTGGTCCAGGCCGAAGAACTTGCCCTCCGGCCAGGCCCGCCGCACCCCGGGCACGATGCCGACGGTGCGCCAGTCGCCCGTCTTGCGGAAGTACTTGGTCAGGGTCATGCGGTCACTCGTGGTCAGACTGCGGTAGCGCTGCTGGTTCTTGATCCACAGTCCGGACAGGAAGGTCGAATGGGCGAGCCAGCTGCCGGCGCCCGTCACCGGCGACCTCAGCCAGCCGCTGCGCGAAGCGAAACCGGCGTCCTTCAGCCTCCGGGTGCCGTCCTTCAGCGCCGCGTCGATCGGCTCCGCCATCGCCGGGTCGTCGATCGCCACCCGGCCGTAGCTCTCGATGAAGGTGAACAGCACGTCCTTGCCGCGCAGCCCCGTGAGCAGCCGGTCGGGCGGTGTCTTCGCGAACGCGTCGACGGCGGCCTGCTTCTCGAAGACCCGCGCGTCGCGCAGTCCCGCGCGCACCTGTTCCACCCGGTTCCCCACGATGTCCGCCTCGACCTTGGCCGCGACCGGCAGACCGGAGTGCTGCACGCCCAGCGTGACGCACGTCATCCACGCCACGCCCAGGATCAGCGTCGTACGGGTGGCGACGGGACGGTGGCGGACCATCAGACCCGTCACCCGGACCATCGCCAGCGTCATGAGCACCAGCACCGCCAGGAACAGCACGATCACGCCGATCACGGCCAGCACCTGCCCGCTCCGCCCGAACGACTCCCGGACGAAGTCCGTCGCGTCGTCGAGCAGGATCCAGTCGAGCACCAGGTCGAAGGGCCGGGCCAGCACCTGGTAGAAGCCCATGTCGACGAACTTCAGCACGGTGATCAGACCCAGCAGCGCCCCCGACACCACCGCCGTGATCCGCCGCGGCCGGGGCGGGAGCGCCAGCAGCAGCGCCGCGAGCAGGATCCCCTCGGAGGGCAGCCGCAGGAACGCGAACAGGTTCACGCGTTCCATCCGGTTCGGCAGCAGCAGCGCGATCAGCAGCAGCGCCCCGGCGAGCACGGTGATCCCGACGGTCACCCCGCGTGCCGTACGGGGCCAGCGACGGCGCCAGCCGAACCAGCCCGGCGGCGTGACGGCCGGCGTACTCCCGGCGGTCTCCTCCGGCGCCGCCGGATCGCCGTCCCGGTCCGCTCCGCCCTCGGTGGTGTCCGGCAGCCGGCGGGGGCGAGTGAAGAGCGACACCCGGAGGGTCCTTCCGTGCGGTACTGCGATGGCATGGCGAACAGGACCCGTCGAACGGGTCTGCCCCCACCAGTACGGACGCCGGCCGCGACGGGTTCAACCCGCGCCCCGCCTCTTTCACCCGCCCGACGGGACGGCCCGGGACCCACCGGTACTTTTCCCGCGGCCTGTCGGGCACCGGACCCGGTCGCTAGGCTGACGGCGGACGACGAAACCGGGAGGAGCACGGACGTGGCCGAGAGCACCACCCAGCAGCGCCCCCTCATGGGCTGGGACAAGCCGGACCTGGACCTCAGCAATGCGGAGTGGCAGTCCAGCAGCCGAGGCCTGGGCGATGTCCAGATCGCCTTCGTGGAGGGATTCATCGCCATGCGCAACAGTGGCCGCCCGGAGAGCCCTTCCCTGATCTTCACCCCCGCCGAGTGGGGCGCGTTCGTGTCGGGAGCGCGGGAGGGCGAGTTCGACCTGACGTGAAAGGTGCGGCCGTCGCGGGACGGCCCGCCACCGGGGAGTGTTCCCCGCGATTTTCCGGACACGCGAGCTGAAGAGCCGTTGCCCGGCCATGCCTGAGTCAGGCTGGCCCGGGGAAGGCGAAGAGCGTACTCCGGAAGCGAGGAACCATGGACACCCAGCCGGTCGTCGCGGCGGTCGACGGTTCTCAGGAGAGCCTGCGTGCCCTCGAGTGGGCCGTCGACGCCGCCCGTCGGCGCGAGGCCCCGCTGCGGGTCGTGCACGTACGCCAGTACACCTCCTGGACACGGTCCCAGGTCCTGGTCTCCGGGCCGCCCGGCCCGGACGCGGACCCGGTCCTCGACCAGGTCCGCGGCCACATGGAGCCGCAGAGCGCGCTCCCGGACGTCGAGTACATCACCCTGGACGGCGCGCCCGGCGCGCTGCTGCCGGAGATGGGGGCGACGGCGCAGCTGCTGGTGCTGGGCTCCCGGGGCCGCGGAGGGTTCGCCAGTCTGCTGCTCGGTTCCAACTCGCTCGCGGCGGCACGCGACGCCGAGTGTCCCGTCGTGGTGGTGCCCCGCCCCAAGGGCGACGCCGATACGACGTCCGCGGCCGGCCGGCCCGTGGTCGTCGGCCTGAACGTCGACAGTCCCGACGAGGCCACGCTCGCCTTCGCCTTCACCGAGGCCGGTCTGCGCGGCACACGGCTGCGGGTCGTCGCCGCGTATTCCTGGCCGCTGCAGACCTGGATGCTGCCGGGGGAGGTGCCACCGCCGGACATCGACCAGGACGCCGTCGAGCACGAGACCCGCACCCTCGCCGAGGGTTTTCTGGCTGCCCACCGGGAACGGCATCCGGGCGTCACCGCCGGGACCGACGTGCTCCCGGGTGACGCGGCCGGTCATCTGGTCGACGCGTCGCAGGACGCGGAGTTGGTCGTCGTGGGGCGCCATCGCCGCCGGCTGATGGCGCCCGCCCGCATGATGGGCTCGGTCACCCAGGCGGTACTCCTCCACGCGGCGAGCCCGGTAGCCGTAGTACCGCCGGCCCCTCCGGAGGAGGCGTAGGACCTGTCCGGCGGATCGTGCCGGGGACGCGGGGCCTGGTACGCCCATCTGCGGCGTTGGGGACCCCCATCGCGTCGATTCCCTCCTCCGCCTTGCAGTTGGACGCACCCGACCCCGCTCACCTGGGTTGCACGGCGCCGCCCCCTTCCCCGACTTGATCCGCCGGACAGGCCCTCGCCCCGGACGCGCCGCCCCTGTCATCGACCGCATGCGGGACTAGATCACCGGGGACGCCCGGCTCGCGCTGGACCTCGTCCTCACCATCCGCCACGAGGGGGATGGCAAAGTCACCGACGACCTGACCGGTCCCGCCGCCCTCGCCGCCTCGGTGCGCGCCCGCCACGACGCACTCCCCGGAGCGGAGCGCCACCTCCCCGACGCCGCCTGCCTCACCGCCGTCCGTGCCTTCTTCGCCCATGCCGTCCGCCCCGCACCGGCCGGCCCGGCGGACGCGAACTGCCTGCTGTCCGTCCCCGAGGCGCTGCGCCGGCTGAACGAGGCCGCCGCCCGCACCCCCACCGTCCCGGTCCTGACCGGTGACGAGGACGGCGACCCCCTGGTACCGCGGCGGCCCGTGCCGGACGGCGCGGACGACCTGACCGCCATGCTCGCCCGGGCCGCCATCGGCTTCCTCACCGGCCCCGACCGGGAGCGGCTGCACGCCTGCCACGCCCCGCGCTGTGTGCGCTACTTCCTGAAGGAACACCTTGCGGCAACCGTGCCCGGGTGGCCCGCCACCACGAGCGGCACCGGCGGTCCGGGTAGTCGCGGCGGGCGTCGCCCGCGCGCCCGTACGTCGGTCCGGGCACGTACCATGGCCGCATGTCGTTCCTCCGCCGCCGTAGTGCCACCCCCGCCGGGCCCGACTTCGACGTACTGGCCATGGACCCGGGCGACTGGCCCGGCAACCTGGGTGCCGGGCTGCTGCCCGCCCCCGACGGCAGCTGCCAGGGTGTGTTCCTGCGGTACGACCTGTTCGGCGGACGCGGCCCGGCGATGATCATCGGCAATCTGCCCGAGGGCTCCCCGGCCCGGGACGTCCCCGAGGGCGAGGTCCCCTTCGAGGTCGGACAACTGCTGCTGGCGCTGGAGAACGACGAGGAGGTGACCGTCGTCGGCACCGAGGACGTGCCGGTGATGCAGGGCGACAATCTGCTGATCGTGCGGCGCGTCAAGCTGTCCGAGGGCCGGATCTCCTGTGTGCAGTTCGACCGCAGTGACAACGTCCTGGTGACCATCGCCGCCTGGGACCGCCCGATCACCGACGACCTGTACGCCCTCCTCAAGCCGCTGCCCGCGGAACTGTTCCAGCAGGGCTGACACTTCGGGGCCGGGCTCCACGGGGAACCCGGCCCCTTCACCACGCCTCCGGCGCCGCTACGACGACCGCACCGTCACGTCCGCGGCCCGCACGAAGCCGACCCGGTGGCCGAACTGGATCTCGTAGTACAGGTCCTTCCCCCGCACCACCCGGTGCGAGGCATCGTCGAAGGTCACCGCGTAGTAGTACTCGCCCGGGACCTTCCCCCCGGTCACATACTTCTGTCCCTTGAGCACCGTGTACGGCAGCGGCGACACCGCCTGCGCCGGCACACCCTCCGGGTAGGCCTCCTTCTCCGGATACGCCCTCCCGTAGACCGGCACCGAGTCGAGACCCTTCCTCGGGGTCACGACCTTGCCCTGCGTGGGCACGGCGGCGGGGTGCTTCTTGGGGTTCTTGAACCAGGCCTTCTGACCCAGGTACCAGATGGCCGTCCAGTCGCCCCAGCGGTCGGCGACCGCGTAGCTCTGGCCCGTGGACACCCGTGAGGACAGGTCGTTCACCCCGGTGGTCGGGGCGCGGCCGAGGCCGATGTCCCGGATCAGCGGGGAGCTCTCGTCATGGTCGGAGTACAGTCGCACGGCGCTGGACCCGTGCGTCGCGCAGGGCTCACCCGCGACCTCGCAGCCGGTGAAGACCGGCCGGTTGGCGGCATAGTCGGGCCGGATCGTCACCACACCGGAGTCCGGGCCGGCCGTCGCCTTCAGAGGGCGGCCGAGCAGCTCGAAGTAGTGCCGCCAGTCCCAGTAGGGGCCCGGGTCGGTGTGCATGCCGGGGATGGTCGCCGTGGTCGTTCCGGGCACGGTGTCATGGCCGAGGATGTGCTGCCGGTCCAGCGGGATGTCGTACTTCCCGGCGAGGTACTTCACCAGCCGGGCCGAGGACCGGTACATCGCCTCGGTGTACCAGGCGTCGGGCTCCGCCAGGAAGCCCTCGTGCTCCAGTCCGATCGACCCCGCGTTGACGTACCAGTTGCCGGCGTGCCAGGCCACGTCCTTCGCCTTCACGTGCTGGGCGATATGGCCGTCCGTGGAGCGCAGACTGTACTGCCAGGACACGTAGGTGGGGTCCTGCACCATGTTGAGGACGCCCTCCCAGGCACCCTCCGTGTCATGGATGACGATGTAGCGGATGTCCTGCGAGGCGGGCCGGTTCCCCAGATCGTGGTTGCCGTAGTCGCCGTCCCCGAGATCCTCGTACGGCGCCGGGATCCACTCGCAGGACACCGTCGTCGGGCACTCCGTGCCGGCGGCGGAGCTGGTGCGCAGCCCGGCGCGGCGCAGCGCGGAGGTGTCCGGCGCGAGGCCGGGACGGGCGGTCAGGGCGACCTGCTGTCCGGCGTCCGTGACCCGCTGCTCACCGGCGCGGATCACCTCGTACACCTCGTTGGCGTACGCCACCGCCGACGCGGTGTCGTCGGTGCCGGAGAAGAGCGCCACCGCCGCATACCAGTCCGCGGGGTCCTCGCTGCTCGGTTCGCCCAGCCGGCGCTGCGCCTCGGCCAGCAGCGCGGCGCCGCCCGCCACGTTCGCGGCCGGGTCCTCGCGCAGCTGCTCGGGACTGAGCCCGGTCAGCCGCGCCGCCTTCGGCAGGGTGGTGAGGCGGTCCGGCAGCCGGTCGGTGCGGGGCGCCCGCTCCTCGGGACGCAGCGGCCGGCGGGCGTCGTCGCCGCGGGGATCCTCCGTGCCCTCGCCGTGGTGGTCGGACGCGGCGAGCGCGGTGCGCGCGTCCGTGAGGTGCATCGGCCCGTAGCCGCCGGTCACGCTAGCGGCACCGCCGTGCGCGTCCCAGCGGGACTGCAGATAGGAGACGCCGAGCAGCACGCTCTGCGGCACGTCGTACTCGGCGGACGCGGCGGCGAATGCCTGTTGCAGCCGGGCGGTGGGCGGTTGGGCGGGGGTGGGTGCGGCGCCCAGCAGGGGCAGGGTCAGGGCGGCCGCCGCGAGGGTGCACAGGGTGCCGCGGGTAGCGCGTCGTGATGGTCCCGGCGTGGGACCGGGGTCGGTGGCGGGATGTCGCAATGCAGCCTCCTGGGGCGGGCGGGCATGGTGCGCCGTACGGTGCCGAGCGGTGCGTGTCAGTGGTACCGGTCGGCCGATAATCCGTCAATCATGCCCAGGGAGGCGTGAATTCCCTCGTCAATCGGGGTGTGCGGTGGTTTCGTGGCGGGTTGCGGCGGGGCCTGCGGTGCGTCAGTGGTGTACACCGGTGGCGCGGAGGAAAGCCCGGGCCAACTGTGCCCCATGTGTGGGCCCAGGGGGGAGGCACGACCGCCCGCGGCCGCGGGCAGTCGTGTACGTCAGCGCGTGCCCACCGCCGCCCGCACCGCCCTGCGGGCCAACTGGCAGTCGTCGTGCAGGCGCCGCAGCAGCAGCCGCTGCTCCTCGCCGGACGGTGCCGCGCCCGGATGCCCCGACGGCACCGGTACCGCCTCGTTCATCGACCGCTGCACGGCCGTCTCGCAGGTGCGGATCTCCCGGGTCAGCACCAGCATCAGATTCACCAGGAACGCGTCCCGCGAGGCGGGGCCCGCCGACTGGGCGATCTGGCTGATCTGCCGCCGGGCCACCGGCGCGTCCCCGAGGACCGACCACAGCGTCGCCAGGTCGTAGCCCGGCAGGTACCAGCCCGCGTGCTCCCAGTCCACCAGCACGGGACCGGCCGGTGAGATCAGGATGTTCGAGAGCAGCGCGTCGCCGTGGCAGAACTGGCCCATGCCCTGGCGCCCGGTCGCCAGCGCGATACCGCGCAGCAGCTTCTGCAGATCGCCGAGGTCGCGGTCGGTGAGCAGCCCCAGCTCGTGGTACCGGGAGATACGGGCCGCGTAGTCCAGGGGCGCGTCGAACGTCCCGGCCGGCGGCCGCCAGGAGTTCAGCCGGCAGATCGCGCCGAGTGCCGCCCTGATGTCCGCCCGCGGTGGTGCCTCGGCCGGGTGCCGCTGCAGCGCCGCCACCCGGCCCGGCAGCCGCTCGATCACCAGCGTGCAGTTGTCCGGATCCGCCGCGATCAGCCGGGGCGCCCGTACGGGAGGGCGGTGCCGGACGAACGAGCGGTAGGCCGCTATTTCATGGCGGATCCGCTCACTCCAGGCCGGGGAGTGGTCCAGTAAGCACTTGGCGACCGCGGTGTTCCGGCCGGTGGTGCCGACCAGGAGGACGGACCGGCCGGTGCGGCGCAGCACCTGGACGGGGGTGAACTCCGGGCAGATGCGGTGCACCGAGGCGATCGCCGTGCGCAGCTGGGCGCCCTGCGGACCGGACAGGTCGAGCCGCCCGCTGAGCGGCTGGGTGCCCGGTCCCGCGGTGCGCCGTGCGCCGCCCGCGCCGAGCACGGGCGCCGCCGGCCGCGCGGGGGAGAGGTAGGGGCCGCTGTCCGACGGACGCGGACGCAGCGGCCGGGGCGGGGCGGACACGGAGGACGATGCTGCGTACATGGGTGATACAGATCCCTTCGTGTGCCTGCGACGTCATCGCACCACCCGGCCCGGCCGCCCGGCGCACCCTGGGGAATGTCCCTGCGGCGACGGGGTCGTGGTGGCGCGTTCCTACTCGACACCCGAGGGCCCCTGGCACACCATCTGGCGCACCCTGGCGAACCCTGGCGAATAGTCGCCCGGCAACCCGCACCGGGCTACTGTCAACTCAGCCGAGAACCTGGGGGCTTGACGTGAGCGGACAACCCAACACCCGGCTCTCGGACCTGTTCGGCCTGGCCGGCTGGTCCAAGGGCGAACTCGCGAGGCTGGTCAACCGGCAGGCGGCGGCCATGGGCCACCCCCAGCTGGCGACCGACACCTCCCGGGTGCGGCGCTGGATCGACATGGGAGAGATCCCGCGCGATCCCGTACCGCGGGTGCTGGCGGCCCTGTTCACCGAGCGTCTCGGCCGTGTCGTGACCATCGAGGATCTCGGTCTGGTCCGGCACGGGCGTACGGGGAAACGGCCACGCCCCGGGAGTGCGGAACATCCCGACGGAGTGCCGTGGGCGCCCGAGCGGACAGCCGAGGTCCTCACCGAATTCACGGGAATGGACCTCATGCTCAACCGACGCGGCTTGGTGGGCGCGGGTGCCGCGCTCACCGCGGGATCCGCACTCAGCAGCGCCATGCACGACTGGCTGCACACCGATCCGGCCCTGACCGCCGACGCTCCCCGACTCGACCAGCCCCTGCGCGCCGAGCCCGCCGGGTTCGACCGCTACGAGGCGGCCCCCATCGGGTCGGAGGAGATCGAGGAGCTCGAACGCTCCGTGGAGGTGTTCCGCGCCTGGGACGCCGCCCGGGGCGGCGGTCTCCAGCGCAAGGCGGTGGTCGGCCAGCTCAACGAGGTGGGCGGCATGCTCGCCTACCGCCACCCACCCCATCTCCAGCGGCGCCTGTGGGGCGTCGCCGCCAACCTCGCCGTCCTCGCCGGCTGGATGTCGCACGACGTCGGGATGGAACCCACCGCCCAGAAGTACTTCGTCATCGCCGCCCACGCGGCCCGGGAGGGCGGTGACCGGCCGCGCGCCGGCGAGGCGCTGTCCCGGGCGGCCCGCCAGATGGTGCACCTCGGGCGGCCCGACGAGGCGATGGACCTGATGAAGCTCGCCCAGTCCGGCTCGGGCGAGGAGGTCCTGCCGCGCACCCGCGCCATGTTCCACACCATCGAGGCGTGGGCGCAGGCGTCCATGGGCAAGGGGCAGGCGATGCGCCGCACCCTGGGCCGTGCCGAGGACCTGTTCGTCTCCGACAAGGCGGACGTGCCGCCGCCGAGCTGGATGCAGCTGTTCAACGAGGCGGACCTGTACGGCATGCAGGCCCTGGCGTACCGGACGCTCGCGGAGTTCGAGCCGGACGCGGCCACGCACGCCCAGCACTTCGCGGACAAGGCGCTGGCCCTGCGGGTCGACGCACAGCAGCGGTCGAAGATCTTCGACTTCCTGTCCATGGCCTCCGCGTGCTTCATCGCGGACGATCCCGAGCAGGCGGACCGGTTCGCGCGCCTCGCCCTGGTGTCGATGGGGCAGAACTCCTCGCGCCGCACCTGGGACCGGCTGCGTCAGATGTACCGGCTCACCGCCGAGTACGCGTCGTATCCGAGGATCCAGGAGCTCAGGGAGGAAATCGAACTGGCGCTGCCCCGGCCCAGGAGCAAGGGCGGCAGCGCCCCGGCGTGAGCGCCGGTTCCGCGGGGGCCGTCAGGAGGCGACCCTGGCCACCAGCACGCAGGCGTGGTCCTCCCGCTCGCCCTCGCCGAACTCCCGTACCACCGCCCGGACACAGTCCTGCGCGGTGCGGGCTCCGGCGAAACCGGGGGCGAGGCCGAGCAGCCGGTGGACCGCGGTGGCTCCGGCGTGCCCGGGCACCAGCCCGTCGGTGTGCAGCAGTACCAGGTCACCGACCTCGAGGGTCTCCTCGGCCTGCTCGTAGGAGGAGCCCGAGGCGGCACCGAGCAGCACACCCCGGGGCGCCTCCAGCGCCCGCCCCGCCCCGCGGCGGAACAGCAGCGGGGCGGGGTGTCCGGCCTGCGCCCACACCAGTGAGCGGGTCGTGGGCCGGTAGCGCAGGCAGACGGCGCTGCCCAGGGCCGGCTGCACGGTGGCGTCCAGTAACCGGTTCAGACAGGCGAGCAGCGGGCCGGGTTCGGTGCCGGTCATGGCCATGCCGCGCACGGCGCCGAGCAGCATCGCCATGCCGGAGGCCGCCCCGACCCCGCGGCCGGTGAGGTCGCCGGCGCTCAGCAGCGTGGTGCCGTCGGACAGTTCCAGGGCGTCGTACCAGTCCCCGCCGACTGGCGCGTGCGCCGACGGCGGCAGATGGGCGGCGGCGACGTCCAGGGCGCGGGGCCCCTCGTGCGGGAGCCGCAGGGAGCCGCGCCACAGCGGCAGCACGGCCTCCTGCAACTCGACCGCGAGCCGGTGCTCGGTCCGCGCGGCGGCATGCCGCTGGTGGTGCAGCGAGTCACGGGTCTCGCTCACCGTCCGCCGGCAGCGGCGCAGTTCGCTGACGTCGCGCAGCACCGCCCACATCGAGACGGTGCTGCCGTCGGCACCGAGGACCGGTTCGCCCATCATGTGCACGGTGCGTACGCCGTCGTCCGGGCGCAGCACGCGGAACTCCCCGTCGATGGGCCGGGCGTCGACCAGACAGCCGGTGACCATCGCGGTCAGTCCGGGCCGGTCCTCGTCCAGCACCAGCGACGGCAGTTCGTCGAGGGTGAGCGGCGGAGCGGCGGGATCGCGGCCCAGAATGCGGTACAGCTCGGCGGACCAGCTCACCTCATCCGTGAGCAGGTTCCACTCCGCGCTGCCGACCCGGTCGAGCAGCAGGGCGTGCCGGGGCGCGGGCGGGCCGGCGGCATCCGGGCCGGACGGGGCGGGCGTGGACAGCGGGTCGTCCCGCAGTTCCGCCAGATGCCGGTCCAGGTCGTCGAGCTGATGCAGCGCCAGGTCGTACAGCGCGCGCCGCCAGCGTTCCCGCGGGTCCGTTCCGTCGTCCGGGGTGTCACGGCGTACGGCGTCCACGTCGCCCTTGAGCCGCCGGGTCTGCGAGATGAGCGCGTCGACCGGGCCGCGTCCTGGCGGCTGGGCGGCTGGGCGGTCCGCGGAGAGGTGGGACGGCATGACGCACTCCGATGCGGGGACGGTACGGCCTTCAGGCGGACGAAAGGGACCGCTACGACTGTGGCACAGCCCGCGACGGCCTGTAAGGGATTCGGCAACACACGATAAGGCGGTGCCCATGTCATATGCCACCGTCTTCCCGGGGTTACCCGGGGATATACGCCAGAGGCCCGATCGACGCCTCAACTCCCATGGTACGCAAGTGACATGACGCTACGTCGGAGACGGGGACGGCCACTCACTCAGCTGTTCGATGGCGAGGTGTTTGTTCGCCGGGACGTGTCGATGAAAACCGCGCGCTCAGTAGCGCAGCACCGCCGCCATCCCGTCCGCGTCGGCGAGCATGCCGTCCGGGACGAAGCGCACCTCGGCGCCGGTCTCCAGGCACTGCTCGACGATCTCGTCCACGATGTCCTCGCGGGCGTCCAGGTCGCCGTCCTCGGCGATGATCAGATGATCACCGGCGTCCCGCACGGTGATCCGGTAGTTCTCCTCGACGGCCAGCAGCCGGACCCGGCCCTCCCGGGCGCTCTGCCACAGCTCGTCGACGCCGGCCGCGAACTCCCTGCGCCCCCGGGCCGATTCCAGGGACCGGGCCACATCCTGCGTACCCTTGCGCGCCTCGTCCTCGAGCACCGGCCGCACCGCCTGCCACACCGCCTCCGGCGTACCGTGCGCCAGCCCGCCGCGCGGGATCTGCACGGCGTCCTTGGTCACGGTTCCGGTCTCGCGCAGCACGGACAGGGCGGCGGGCTCGCCGGTGACGTACAGCGGGCGCGGGTGCCGGCGCAGCAGCGCGGCCATCGCCGCGTCGGCATCGCGCAGGAACCGCCGGGTGTCCTCGTCCCGGAAGCTGCTCGGCTGGTCACCGACCCTCTCCTGCCGCTCCGGGTCGAACGCCCGCCCCTCACGGATCAGTGGGAAGCCTCCGGTGCGTTCCTCGGCGACCCGGTCTACCCCGCCGCTCCACAGGCTGACCCGGTCGGCGGACACGGACAGCACCCAGAACGGCCGCTCCGCCGTGTGGGCGGAGACGAGGTTGCGGGTCAGGAAGGTGTCCGAGATGGCGACCCGCTCGGGCACGCCGCGGGCGAGGGACCACACCTGGTGCTCGCCGGGGGCGGCGAAGATGGCCAGACCGTCCTCGGTGTGCGTCGGGTCGACCTCCGCCAGGGCCCGGTCGAGCTGCAGGGACACATCGGCGCGCCGGTCCCGACTGACCGCGGGATCGGCCTCCAGCCGCCTCTTGGCCTCGGCCACCATGGTGCGCAGCCGGACCGCGTCCTGGCTGTTGAAGCGCCGGCCCCGATGCGTCGGCGTCAGCACGGACACCGCCGGGTAGGGGCGCGGGCGACGAAGCTCGGCCAGGGCCGCGGGACTCAGATCGTGCTCCATGACAGCACCATAGGGCCGATCGGGCGGTACGGCATTTGGGGCAAAGGCCCCGGCGGGGGAGTGGGGCGGGGCCGGTCGCGGGTGCACGCTGGTGGGGGAGGTGAACCGGCGATGGCGCACCTGGACGTGGAAGGGCCGGCGGACGCCCGGACCCTCGTCGTCCGCCTGTCGTGGTGGGAGGCGCTCCTGGCCCGCAGGCGCACGGTGCGCGTGCCCCTGTCCGAGGTGCGGGCGACCGGCGTGGAACCCGACTGGTGGCGCGCGATGCGCGGCACGCCCGTCACCGGACGCTGCCGGCCGGGCAGGTTCTGCGTGGGGGAGCGGGAGCATCCGCTCGGCCGGGACTTCGTGGCCGTGCGCGCGGGGGTGCCGACCGTGCTGATCGACCTGTGGCACCCGGTGCCCTACGCCCGCCTGGCCGTCTCCGTGCCCGACGCGGGGCGGGCGGCGAAAACGCTGCGCCGCGGCGGGGACGGGGGCGAGGAGTACGGGTTCGTGGCGTCCGGGTAGCCGGTCAGAGACGGTCGTCGCCCCCGGGGCCGCAGGAACTGCCGCTCGGGGGCAGGGAGCCGTACAGCAGGAAGTCGTCGACCTTGCGGTGGACGCACTCGGACGAGCCATAGCCGGTGTGGCCCTCGTTCCGGTTGTCGAGCACCACCGCCGGGGAGCCGATCCGCTCGGCGGTCTCCACCGCCCACCGGTACGGCGTGGCGGGGTCGCCCCGGGTGCCGACCAGCAGCATCTTCGGCGTGTCGAGGTCCTTGACCTGCTCCCGGATGTAGTCGGTGCCCTTGGGCCGGCCGTAGCAGAGCACCACCTGGGCGAGCCGGTAGCGGCCGAAGACCGGCGAGACCTCCTCGTACTCGGACCGCAGCCGGGCCAGGTCCCGGGTCAGCCGCTCGGCGTCCGGGCGGTCGGGGTCGTCCGCGCAGTTCACCGCCATCAGCGCGGCCGGCACGTTGTCCGGCGGTACGTCCTCCGGGTCGACGACGGGGTCCTCGGCCCGCTGCGGTGCGGTCGGTGCCGCCCCGCCGGTCGCCAGTGCCTCCACCCCGCTGGTGTCCCCGTCCTGCATCAGCTGGGCGAGCGCGCGTTGCAGCAGCGGCCACGTCTCCTTGGTGTAGAGGCCCTGTCCGATGGCGCCGGCCAGGTCCTGACCGGTGAACTCGTACCCGAAGTCGGTCGGCACCGGGTTCTCGTCGAGCGAGTGGACCAGCTCCACGACCTGCTTGCGGGCGTCGCGCGCGTCCTGCCCGAAGGGGCAGGCGAGTTCCTCGGTGCACCACGTGAGGAAGTTCTCCAGCGCGGTCTGCTGCCCCCGCGTGCTCGCCAGCCCCTGCTCGGCCAGCGGCTCCGTCAGCGTGTCCACGCCGTCCAGCGCCATGCGCCCCACCTTCTCCGGGAACCGGGCCGCGTACACCGCGCCGAGCCGGGTTCCGTAGGAGAACCCCAGGTAGTTGAGCTTGTCGTCGCCGAGCGCCTGGCGCATCACATCGAGGTCCCGGGCGACGTTCACGGTGCCGATGTGCTCCAGGACGGGGCCCGAGTGCTTGGCGCACTCGGCGGCCACCTCGCGCAACTGCCGCAGCACCTCGCGCGGATCGGCCATCTCCTCTCCGTCGGTCGCCTCCAGCGCCCGGCTGGTGGCGTCGGTACCGCAGCTGACCGGTGAGGAGAGCCCGACGCCGCGCGGGTCGAAGGAGACCACGTCGTAGTCGTCGGTCAGGCCCAGGAAGTCCTTGCGGCCCTGGGCGAGTCCCTGTACCCCGGAAACGCCCGGGCCGCCGAAGTTCAGCACCACCGAGCCCCGGGGGCCGTCGGTGGCCCGGTAGCGGGCCAGCGCCAGCTCCAGCGTGCCCTCCCCGGGCTCCGCGTAGTCGAGGGGCACGGTGACGGTCCCGCACTGCATGTCCTTCGGCAGTTCCACGCCCTCGCAGGCCGACCATGTGATCTTCTGGTCGTAGAACCGGTCGAGGTCCGGCTTGACCGGGCCGTTGGCCGCGAGTCCCGTGCCCAGCAGGGCCAGGCCGACCGCCCCGGCGGCCGCGCAGCGCCGACCCGAGGGGCGCACCGCGCAGCTCCGGATCCGGGGTCGCTTCGACAGCTTGGCCAGCATCGATGCCTCCACGGACGCCCCGACCGGCGCCCTTGCTCACCATAGGCGCGCCCCGTGGCACCCGCCTGTCGGCCGTACGGCGGTACTCCGGGCGGGCCGTGCCGTGCGTGCGTCCGCCATGAGTTCGACGGCCTTTGCCCGCGGTTCGAGCGACGGTACCCCCGATGGGGTGAACCGGCTGCGGCATTCGGATGAGCCATAACCCGGATGCCGCAGCCGCGTTCTCTCCGGTACGGGCGAGCGCTCGTGACCAAGTCTGGAAGGGCAGGGAACCTATGAGACGGGTTACCCGAAACGGTGTGATCGCCGTCGCCGCCGCGTCGGGCGCGATGGCCATGGCGGTGCCGGCGCACGCCGACGCCGGGGCGGACGGCGTCGCCGCCGGTTCACCCGGAGTGGTGTCCGGAAACACCGTCCAGCTCCCGGTGCACCTCCCGGTGAACGTGTGCGGGAACACGGTGAACGTGGCGGGCCTCCTCAACCCCGCCGCGGGCAACACCTGTGTCAACGAGGACACGCGCGAGGAGAATCGTGCCGCGGACTCCGCAGCCGGGGCGGCCGCGGAAAGCGACACGCAGGACTCCCCGGGCGTGGTGTCCGGCAACGGGGTGCAGCTGCCGGTGGACCTCCCGGTCAATGTCAGCGGGAACAGTGTGAACCTGGCCGGCGTCGGCAACGGGTCGACGGACAACACCTCCACCAACACCTCCGGCGAGCGCCCCGACCGCCCGGCGGAACCGGAGCCCGAGCCGTCCACGCCGCCGCGGACCCTCCCCGATCCGGCGCCGCACGCGGCCCCGCGAGACGACGCCGCCCTCGCCGACACGGGCGCCGACCGGACGCTGCCGGTCCTCGCGACCGGCGCCGCCCTCTTCCTCGGCGGAGTGGCCCTGTACCGCCGAGCCCGCCCGCGGACGGACGGCTGACGTCCCCGGAGAAACGATCAGGCCCGCGTGGTCCCGCCGCCCGCACCGTCCGGCGGGGCCCCGCGGGTCAGCCGCGCCCGCGGTGGAAACGCCGGTGCAACTCCCTGACCTCCTCCGCCAGTTGGGGAACGGGCCCGGCCACGGCGACGCCCGGAGCGATCTCCTGGACGGGCAGCATCCGTACGGGCGGGGCGGGCACACCCAGCTCCGACAGCCAGGAGGTCAACTGCTCGGAGGAGGCGACGTACACGATGCGTCCGAGGCCCACCCAGGCGTGGGCGGCGGCGCACATCGGGCAGTGCTCCCCGGACGTGTACACCGTGGCCGCGGCCCGTTCGGCGGGCGACATGTGCGCCGCCGACCAACGCGCCAGCTCGAACTCCGGATGCCGGGTGCGATCTCCGGAGGCCACCCGGTTGTGGTCCTCGGCGAGCACCGCACCGTCGCCGTCCACCAGGACCGAACCGAACGGCTCGTCGCCGGACTCCAGCGCCTCGGCCGCCAGCTCCACACAGCGCCGCAGATACGGCAGTTCGTCATCCTTCACGACCATCGTCCGGCCTCCTCGTGACGGCGTGATCGACAGCAACCCTAATTCCGTTGCTCCCCATGGCGGCCCATGGTCGACTCATGCGCATGGACCACGCCGCCGTACTCGCCCTGTTCGACCGTGACATGCGCGAGGGGGCGCGGCCCGACGGCCCCGGCGCTTGCGTCGAGCGCGTGGGCGGGGTGGTCCGGCAGACGGCTCCCGCGCACGGCTGGAACGGCGTCGTTTGTTCGGCCCTGGACGAGGGGGACGTGGACGCGGCCATCGCGGAGCAGATCGCGTACTTCACCGGGCTCGGCCTCGAGTTCGAATGGAAGCTGTACGGCCATGACCTCCCGGCGGATCTCGGGCAGCGGCTCGTGGCCGCCGGCTTGACGCCCGGGCCGGAGGAGACGCTCATGATCGGCGAGGTGTCCGGCCTCTCCCTCGACACTGAGCCGCCCGAGGGCATCCGTGTCGTGCCCGTCACCGACCGGGCGGGCGTCGACCTGGTGGCCGAGGTGCACGAGAAGGCGTTCGGGGCCGACGCCTCCCGGTACCGACAGCAGCTGCTCGACCGGCTGACCGCCGCCCCGGACACGGTTGTCGCGGTCCTCGCCCTGGCCGGCGGGGAGCCGGTGAGCGCGGCCCGCATGGAACTGGTGCCGGGTGCCCGGTTCGCCGGACTGTGGGGCGGGGGCACCGTGCGGGAGTGGCGCGGACGCGGCATCTACCGCGCCCTGGTGGCCCACCGGGCCCGGCTCGCCGCGGACCGTGGCTACCGCTACCTGCAGGTCGACGCCTCCGAACAGAGCCGTCCGATCCTCGAACGCCTCGGCTTCGCCGCCCTCACCACGACGACTCCGTACGTGTACGCACCGGCGCCGTAAGCACGACGACTCCGGTGCGTGCGCGCCCGCGCGGTAAGGCGGGACAGCCCGTTCCGGCAGCGACGCGTCCGCCCGGGCCGCGACGGCCTCCTTCCGCACACCACAGTCGTCATGGCGCAGACACCGCTCGGGGACACCGTGCACGCCACGGTGACCCGGTACGAGCAGTGGCCCGCCACGCTCTGACGCGAGTCGGCGACGGCCGTCAGCGGCCGGCCTTCGTGCGGTCCAGCGCCGCCACCCCCAGTCCGGCGAGGCCGATCTGGATCAGCCACTCCATCCAGTCGACGCCCTTGGTGTCGGCCACCCCGAAGGCCGCGGCGAGCGCCGAGCCGATCAGTGCGGCGACGATGCCGACCAGGATCGTCCACAGGACCCCGATGCGCTGGCGCCCCGGGACCACCAGCCGGCCCAGAACGCCGATGACAATGCCGATGAGGATGGCACTGATGATGCCGTCGATCTCCATCTCGCCCCTTTTCCTCGTGTCCCCGCTGCTGTGCGTCTGCCCCCTCGCCGGAGGGACAGTCCGGCCCGGACACGAAAGGGCCGGCCCGCGGTCGACGCGGGCCGGCGCTCCGCTCCTTTCGTGGCCTGTCTATGCCTTGCGCCCGGTCCTGGCGGCGGTGGCCAGGCAGACCGTGCCGAGTGCCACGGCGAGGGCGCCGATGACGACGTTGTTCCAGATCACACCGGCGTCCGGGCCGTCGCCGACGATCCACGGAGAGATGATCATCCAGATGCCCACGGCGCACATGGCTCCGCTGAGGCCGTACATACGGGCCGGGGCCGCGGTGAACCCCAGGGCGAGCAGGCCGATCGCGATGCCCACGATCAAATTGTGGGGCACGAGAGCGGGCTGGCTCGCCGTGTAATGGAGAATCCACGGGGACACCGCACAGTAGAGGCCGAGCAGGAAGACCGGCCCGTCCACGAGGACCACGTCACGACCGCCGAGCACACGGTCGTACCGTGCCCGCAGCTCCGCTGCGTCGGGATGGCTCGCGAGGTCACCGCGCGGGTGCGAGACGTTGGCCATGACTCCTCTCCTTCGACTAGCAAGCCTGACTGCGTCTTGTGTGGTATGCGACATAAGAGCCGCATAAGTCTTATTTTGCGCTTATCTCGTCTTTATGTGTAGAGCCTGGGGGCGGAATCCGGTCAACCGGTCTGCTGTGATGACTGGTCTAAACCCTTGACTGGTACAGACCAAAGCGCTTGAGTGTGCTCCACACCCCCACCGCGGCCGCCCCCCACTGCCGTGACCGGCCCCGCCGGCGCGTGCGGGCGAGGCTTCGCTCAGGCATGTCCTCGCCCGGGAGCGGCCGTGCCCCCAAAGGAGTTGATCCCTTGTCGAGACGCCGTATCGCCGCCATGACGGCCGCCCTGGTCCTCGCCGGCAGCGCCCCCGTACTGCTCCCCGCCGCGACCGCCTCCGCCGCCTCCTGCTCCAGCTATCCCAACTGGGTCGCCGGAAGGTCGTACAACGCCGGTGACATCGTGCGTTACACCGACGGCAAGGCGTACATCGCCGAGCACGCCAACCCGGGTTACGACCCGGTCATCAGCACCTGGTACTGGGAGCCCTACGCCTGTGACAACGGCCCCGGCGCGCCCGTCGGGAACTTCGTCGTGAGCGAGGCGCAGTTCAACCAGATGTTCCCGGGCCGGAACTCCTTCTACAGCTACCGGGGGCTGACCGCCGCCCTGAGCGCCTACCCGGGCTTCGCCAACACCGGCAGCGACGCGGTCAAGAAGCAGGAGGCCGCAGCCTTCCTCGCCAACGTCCACCACGAGACCGGCGGTCTGGTGCACATCGTGGAGCAGAACACCGCCAACTACCCGCACTACTGCGACTCCGGGCAGCCGTTCGGATGCCCGGCCGGACAGGCGGCGTACTACGGGCGCGGCCCGATCCAGCTGAGCTGGAACTACAACTACAAGGCGGCGGGCGATGCGCTCGGCATCGATCTGCTGAACAACCCCTGGCTCGTGCAGAACGACTCCACCGTCGCCTGGAAGACCGCCCTGTGGTACTGGAACACCCAGCGGGGTCCCGGGTCGATGACCGCGCACAGCGCCATGGTCAACCAGGCCGGGTTCGGCCACACGATCCGCGCCATCAACGGCTGGGTGGAGTGCGACGGCAAGAACCCGGCGCAGGTGCAGAGCAGGGTGACCAAGTATCAGCAGTTCGCCCAGATCCTCGGTACGTCGCCCGGCGGCAACCTGTACTGCTGACGCCCTCCGTGATGTCATGCCCCTGACCATCCGCACGGCCGGGCGCGCACCTCGCGCGCCCGGCCGTACTTGGACGAAAGGGCATCCGCCATGCGCACCCCCCACGCCCTGTTCGCCGTGACCGTCTCGGCCGCGCTGGCCGCGACGGTCCTGGCACCGGCGCCCGCCGTGTCCGCCGCAGCCGCCGGCGCCCTCCCGCCGCCCGGCACGTACTACGTGCAGAGCGCGGTGACCGGGCTCAACGCCGCCGACAGCGCGGGAGCGGTCGAACAGCACAGACCGCGCGGCAACGAGGACCACCAGCAGTGGAGCCTGAGCGCCGACGGCACCCTGGAGAGCACCGACAGCCCCGGCATATGCCTCGGGCGCGCGGGCGACCGCGCCCGGACCGTCGCCTGCGACGGCCCCGAGGCGCGCTGGGAGATCGCCTCCGCGGGCGCCGACCGGTTCACGCTCACCGTCCCCGGCACGGACCGCCGCCTCACCGTCGCCCCCAAGCCCTCCGGCGCCAATCACCCCGCCCCGCTCGCCGTCGGCCCCGGCACCGGTGACCTCGCCGCCTGGTACCTCACGCCGGTCGACCCGGTCACCCGCCCCATGCCGCCCGAGAGCCGGCGCACCTTGGACCAGGTCACCTTCCTCACCGCCCACAACGCCTACGCCAACGGCGTGGACGGCGGCTTCGCCCCGCCCTTCGTCGACCTCTTCCCCAACCAGACCCGTGGCATCGAGCGCCAGCTCGCCGACGGGGTCCGGGGCTTCATGCTCGACATCCACCAGACGCCGGACGGTGCGATCCTCTGTCACAACAGCTGCACCCTCGTCCGGGGGCCGGTCGCCCTGTGGGTCGACCTCCAGCGGATCGTCGACTTCCTGCGCGCCCGCCCCGACCAGTTCGTCACCGTCTTCCTGGAGGACTACGTCGACCCGGGCGTCCTGCGCGCCGAACTCGCCCGCGTCCAGGGGCTGTCGGACGTGCTGTACCGGCCGGACCGCACCGGTGTCCGCGAGAACGGCTGGCCTGCCCTGGCGGAGCTGACCGCCGCGGGGCAGCGGCTGCTGATCTTCTCCGATCACAGCCGCGCCGCCGACGAGGCCGCCGGGCTGACCCGGGACACCTTCGGCGTGATGTACCAGCGCGAGTGGACCGTCGAGAACTACTGGTCCATGGGCTCGGGCCTGGGCGCCTCCGACTGGTCCTGCTACAGCCGCTGGTACGACGCGGGCACCAACATCCCGCTGACCCGTACCGAGCCGGGCTTCAGGCCTCTGTTCGTCATGAACCACTTCCGGGACGCGGCGATGGCCTCCACGGCCGGTACGGACAACTCCAAGCTCGCCGACCGCGCCCGCCGGTTCTGCGGGCCGGCCGCCCGCAAGAAGCCCAACTACCTCGCCGTGGACCGCTACGACCTCGGCAACCCCGCGGCCGCCGTCGCCGACCTCAACACGTACATCTACCCGTAGGGGCCGACCGGTCCCCTCCCCGGGGGAACCGCTCGGGGAGGGGAGTGGCGCCCACGGCAGTTTTACGTATAACCTCTCCGGTCACACCACCCGCGAGAGGTCACGATGAGACGCATCGCCCTGGTCACCCTCGTCGTCGACGACTACGACGAGGCGATCCGGTTCTACACCGAGGCCCTTGGCTTCCGCCTCGCCGAGGACGCGCCCCGGCCGGACGGCGGCCGCTGGGTCGTCGTCGAACCGGAAGCGGGACACACCGGCGCCGGACTGCTGCTCGCCCGCGCCAAGGGCGACGCCCAGCGGGCCGGGGTCGGCGACCAGACCGGCGGGCGCGTGGGCTTCTTCCTGCACACCGACGACTTCGCCCGCGACCACGCGCGCATGACCGCCGCCGGCGTGACCTTCCTGGAGGAGCCGCGTCATGAGCCCTACGGCTCGGTCGCCGTCTTCCAGGACCTGTACGGCAATCGCTGGGACCTGCTCCAGCCCGCCGCCTGACCTCTCCCCCCCCCGCTTTTCTGCTTTCGAACCGCCCGCTCAAGGAAGTCCCGTATGAACGCTACGCGTGTAGACGCCGAACTGATCCGCCGCCTCCCCAAGGCCGTCCTGCACGACCACCTCGACGGCGGTCTGCGCCCCGCCACCGTGGTGGAGCTCGCGGAGGCGGTCGGCCACACCCTGCCCACCACCGATCCCGAGGAGCTCGCCGCCTGGTACGTCGAGGCCGCGAACTCCGGGGACCTGGTCCGCTACATAGCCACCTTCGAACACACCCTCGCCGTCATGCAGACCCGCGAGGGCCTGCTGCGCACCGCCGAGGAGTACGTGCTCGACCTCGCCGCCGACGGCGTCGTCTACGGCGAGGTGCGCTACGCCCCCGAGCTGAACACCCGGGGCGGGCTGACGATGCGCGAGGTCGTGGAGACCGTCCAGGAGGGGCTCGCGGCCGGTATGGCCAAGGCGGCCGCCGCCGGGACGCCCGTCCGGGTCGGCACGCTGCTCTGCGGCATGCGCATGTTCGACCGCGTCCGTGAGGCCGCCGACCTTGCCGTCGCCTTCCGGGACGCCGGAGTCGTCGGCTTCGACATCGCCGGCGCCGAGGACGGCTTCCCGCCCGCGGACCACCTCGCCGCCTTCGAGCATCTGCGGCGCGAGAGCGTGCCGTTCACCATCCACGCCGGCGAGGCCCATGGACTGCCCAGCATCCACCAGGCCCTCCAGGTCTGCGGGGCCCAGCGGATCGGGCACGGTGTGCGCATCACCGAGGACATCCCCGACCTCGGGGCGGGCAAGCTCGGGCGGCTGGCCGGCTGGGTCCGCGACCGCCGGATCGCGCTGGAGATGTGCCCCACGTCCAACCTCCAGACCGGCGCCGCGGCCTCGATCGCCGGCCACCCGATCACCGCGCTGAAGAACCTCGGCTTCCGCGTCACCCTCAACACCGACAACCGCCTCGTCTCGGGCACCACCATGACCCGGGAGATGTCCCTGCTGGTCGAGCAGGCCGGGTGGACGATCGAGGATCTGCGCACGGTCACGGTGAACGCGGTGAAGAGCGCCTTCCTGCCCTTCGACGAGCGGACCGCCCTCCTCCGTGACGTGGTGCTGCCCGGCTACGACGCGGCGGTCCGGACCAGCCCGCGCACGTAGGCCGCCTGTCCGACGTGCTGCAGATCGTCGGACAGGACGCTGACCAGCCGTACCCCCAGCGTCACCGGGGGGTCCCAGCGCTCGTCGACGACTCGCTCCAGATCCTTGGCGGTCAGCGTGCGCAGGGCCCCGAGGGTCTGCTCGTGCACCGCGTCGTAGTAGCCGGTCAGCAGGTCGCCGGAGTCGACCCGCACCTTGGCGACCTGCGCCGGGGTGTGGCCGTACCCGGTGTCGTGGCGCGGCAGACCGAGCCCGAAGCGCTTCTCCCAGCCGTCGGAGAGCCACACCTGGTCGAGGCCGAAGGCGTCCGCGACATGGTCGTCCTGGATGCGGGTGAGGTGCCAGACCAGCCAGGCGATCGAGTTCGCCTCCGGGCCGGGCCGGGCGGCGAGCTCGTCCGGGCCGAGGCCCTCGACGGCGGCGTGGACTTCTTCCCGGATGCGGCCGAAGCCGTCGATGAGGATGTCCTTGGCATGCATGGGTCCACCCTCGCGCATCCGCGCGCCTCACGCGCCCCCGTCGTCCAGCAGGGCCATCAGGGCCCGCGCCGCCGGACTGGTCGCCCGCGGGGCCGGCACCAGCGCGACCGTCTCGTACGCCGCCTCGCCCGTGCCCTTCAGCCGCAGCGCGGTGAGCGCCGGGCGCTTGTGCCGGAAGTGCCGCGGGACCACGGCGATGCCCAGGTTCTCGTCGACCAGGTCCAGCAGGCTGTGCACGTCGTTCACCTCCAGCGCCACCGTGCGCCGTACCCCCGCCGCGGCGAAGGCGGCGTCGGTGGCACGGCGCGGGCCCCAGTCGGGGTGGAAGTCGACGAAGACCTCGCCGGCCAGGTCGCGCGGCGTGGGGGGCACCCCGTCCCGGGCCAGGCGGTGGTCCGGATGGCACAGCACGGTCATCGGTTCACCCGTCAGCGGCACGCAGCGCAGATGCTCGGGATCGGCCTCCGTCCGGTAGGCGAAGGCGAGGTCCAGCCGGCCCGCCGCTACCTCCTCGGCCAGCGCGGCCGAGCCCCATTGGCGCAGCCGGATCTCCACGTCCGGGTGAAGCCGCCGGAACGCGGCGAGCAGCCCGGCCACGTTCACCCCCGCGATGCACTGCTCCGTGCCCAGCGCCAGCGTGCCGCGCAGCACACCCTGCACCGCGGCCACCGCCTCGTGCGCCGCCCGCACCTGCGCCAGGATCCGCTCGGCCTCCGCCAGCAGCGCCCGCCCGGCCTCGGTGAGCGTCACCCTGCGGGTCGTCCGTACGAACAGCGGCGTCCGCAGCTCCCGCTCGAGCGCGCGGATCGACGCGGACAGGCCCGACTGGGAGACCATCAGCCGTTCCGCCGCGCGGGTGAAGTGCCGGTCCTCGGCGACGGCCACGAAGTGCTGGAGGTGACGCAGTTCCATGATTGAGAACCGTATCCGCTGAATTCCATCGGATTCTTCTGTTGGACCACTGCCCGCAGGTCACGACAGAGTGGAGTAACGGTTCGACAGAACCGCCGGAAGACGTGCCAACCCCTCTGGAGTCGCGTTGTACACCGCACACCCCGACCGTTACGCGGACATGCCCTACCGGCGCACCGGACGCAGCGGCCTGAAGCTCCCCGCGCTCTCGCTCGGCCTGTGGCACAACTTCGGACCCGACCGTCCGGCCCAGACCCAGCGCGCCATCCTGCGCCGCGCCTTCGACCTGGGCATCACCCACTTCGACCTGGCCAACAACTACGGGCCGCCGCCCGGCGCGGCCGAGACCGCCTTCGGCGATGCGCTGAGGACGGACTTCGCGCGGTACCGCGACGAGCTGGTGATCTCCACCAAGGCCGGCTACCTGATGTGGCCCGGCCCCTACGGCGAATGGGGCTCGCGCAAGCACCTGCTGTCCTCGCTGGATCAGAGCCTCGGCCGGATGGGCCTGGAGTACGTCGACATCTTCTACTCGCACCGCTTCGACCCGGAGACTCCCCTGGAGGAGACGATGGGCGCCCTGCACACGGCCGTCCAGCAGGGCAAGGCGCTGTACGTCGGCGTGTCCAACTACTCCGCCGAGCAGACCCGCGAGGCCGCCCGCATCCTTGGCGAGCTGGGCACACCGCTGCTGATCAACCAGCCCCGCTACTCGATGCTCGACCGCCGTCCCGAGGACGAGGGACTGCTGGACGCCCTGGACGAGCTCCAGGTCGGCTCCATCGCCTACTCCCCGCTGGAGCAGGGCCTGCTCACCGGCCGCTATCTCGACGGCATCCCCGAGGACTCCCGGGCGGCGAGCGACAGCCCCTTCCTGAGCAGCGACGCCGTCACCGGGGAGCTGGTGGGCCGGCTGCGTACGCTCAACGAGATCGCCGCCTCCCGGGGGCAGACCCTGGCGCAGATGGCGCTGGCATGGGTGCTGCGCGGCGGCCGTCTCACCTCCGCCCTGGTCGGCGCGAGCAGCCCGCAGCAGCTCGAGGACAGCGTGGCCGCCACCCGCAACCTCGACTTCACCGAGGACGAGCTGAGGCGCATCGACGCGGTGGTGAGGCGGTAGTCCGCCCGGAATCCGTGCACGGCACGCGGTAGTCGGTCCAGAGTCCCGTACACGGCACGCGCCCGGTCCCGGCGTCGAGCGTGATCACATCCGCTCCGGCGACGGGAACCGGGCCCGTTTCGGCCAGGCATCCCCCCGTGCATATGCCAGGAGACTGGCCGGAAACACGTGGTGACACTGTTTCAGCGGTGAACATACTCGACAGCGAGAGCGCTTCACACCGCGCGACGGCGCCCTCACGCACAGCACGCGAGCCCACGGGGGCGGGCAGCCGGCCCTTCCCGGCAGGCGCGCAACGCAGCGGGGGAGGGAACGTGCACGACGAATTCCTGTGCCATGTCACCGCGTACGGGGTCTGCGACGGCCGGCGCATCGGCGTACCCCTGGGCACCTACCGGGCGCCCACCCTCGCCCTGGCCCTGTGGTGGCTGCGCGACCGCGCCTCCTGGATCGCCGAGCGGCTCGACCCGCAGCCCGAAGCCGAGCACTTACCGCCGGGCGCGCTCGTCCCCGTCCCGGACGGCGTGCCCGACGTACCCGCCGTGCTGCGCGCCTGGTGCGGTGACGTCGACCGGCAGGAGGACGTCGCCGAGGCGCTCGCCGCCGGACGCTTGGTGCGGGTCGCCACCGGTGACGACACCACCGAGTACGAACTGCTGGCCGAATCCGTGGACGCCCTGCGGATGCAGCGCGCCGCCCGTGTGCTCGGCGTCCCGGTCGCGTGACCGGAACCGGCCCCTTGCCCGCGGCCGGGTCAGCGGCCCGCCCCGCCGCCCCGCCGGCGCACCGCACGTGCGCCCCACGCTCCCGCGAACCCGGCGGCCGTCCCCCACAGCAGGGCCAGCCCCAGGGCGCTCGGCAGCCGCGCCTTCAGCAGCACCTCCCCGGACAACCCCTCGGCGAGCTCGCCGATGCCCAGCACGGACAGACCGATCCGCGCGGAGATCCGGGCCATCAGACAGATCATCAGCACCGTCAGCGCCAGCGCCACCCCCATGTACACGGCGTGCCGCAGGACCCGGACATCGGCGGGGGACAGGGCCGCCGTCAGGAACGCGACGGCCAGCAGCAGCACCGCGTCCACCACCAGCAGCCACCACCATCTGTTCCCGTCGTGCTCCACCAGCGTGCCCAGGTTCAGTTCGGACACGTCCGGAGTGCGCAGCACCTCGTCCAGCACCTGCGGCATCGGCAGCCCGAAGGGCCCTTCCACCCTGCCCTCCCAGGTGGCGCCGAGCCCGACCGTCAGCGCGAGCCAGGCCACGTTGGGCAGCCCGAGCAGCACCACGGCGAACGTCTCGACCGGGTGGCCCCGGGTGGCGGCGACGACCAGCGCGACGACTAGGCAGATGACGACGGAGGCGAGCAGCAGCATCACCATCGCCTGCGCCGCGGGACGCGCCGCCGTCTGGAAACGCAGCAGCCCGGCGGGCAGCGGGGCCCCATGGGACACCAGCAGCGTCACCAGCAGCACCCCCGCCAGCCAGACCAGGCCGATCAGCATGGTCAGCGGCACGTCGGCGGCGAAGCCGGCCATCGGCCTGATGCCGAACAGCTCGCCCAGGTCCCCGAGCGGACCCTCCCCGAGGGAGATCTCGAAGGTGTGCCGCGCGGCGAGCCCCAGGCCGAGGAGCGCCGCCAGCCACAGCACGGCGATCCGCGCGGCCCAGACGGCCAGCTCGGGCGCCCCGGCGACCACCCGGTGACGCAATGGACGCCGGAAGCACCAGCCGAGGACCAGGGCCCCGGTGAGCGTGACGGACAGGGGGATGACCGTCAGTCCGCCCTCCGTTCCGGCCAGTTCGCCGGCATCGCCGGAGAGCCTCACCGTGCCGCCGACGGCCGTCACGAGCGTCGCCGCGACGACCTGGGGGAAGGCATCGCCGGGCAGGCCCGTCGCACCCGCCGCCCACAGCCCGGGGGCCGCCACGACCGCCATGGCGACCAGTGCGCCGAGGACCGCGGCCAGGGCCTGGGCCCAGCCGTGCCGGGCGACCGAGGGGCCGGAAGAGGTGCGTGCGCTCACGTGTGCACGCTAAGCAGCCCTCGCCGACGCCGCCTGCCGGGAGGTCCGTACGCGTCGTGCTACTCCCGGTGGTGCGCGGCGCCGGAGCGGACCACCAGGGCGTGGTCGCCAAGACCCAGCAGACGGTCGGGCGGCAGCTCGCCGCGCGTCGTCAGCACCGCCTCGATGCGTGCCGTCACCGGGTCGAACGCCGCGTCGAGCACCGTGCCGCGCTCCTCGCCGCACTCCGTGAGCACCCGGCTCCCCACCAGCTCGCGGTGGGGGGGCATCTCGTCCGGGCCCCGGGCCGGGCGCACCACCAGCATGTCGGGTCCTGCCGCGCGCAGGGCGTTCCACGCCACCATGGCCCCCTTGCGCAGCCGCCCCCGCGAGATCAGGACATGGGTGACCCGCCAGGGAGCCCCGTCCACGGTGAGCCCTCGCACCTCGCCCACACGGTCCGCGTCGCCGGGGGTCAGGACGGGCAGCCCCCGCGCCCGCGAGAACAGCATCACGAGGCCACTTCCCTCCCGAGGCCGTGGCCGGCTCCGACGCGGGCCACGAAGGCCGGCAGATCGTCGGTCACATACGTCCGCGCGCGTGCGGGGATCACCAGGGTCCGGCCGTCGAGGCTCACCGCCTCGCCCCGGGGCACGTACACCCGGTGCCGGCGGTGCCGGGAGCCGTGCACCAGCTCACGCTGCGCGGCGAGCCGGAACGCGACGAGCCGGCCACTGGTGCCGCCCTCGACCAGGACGTCGAGCACCGTGCCCACCGTCTCGCCGTCGTCGGTCATCACCTGCGCCCCGAGCAGCCGCCCGCGTGCGGCGTCGCGGCGTGCCGCCGACAGCGGCAGGTCGCACAGCGCCCCCGCGTCGCGGACCATGACCGCGTCCCGGCCCAGACAGTGCACCGCGGGCCAGGGCAGGTCCAGCGGCAGGGGCCCTGACAGCAGGGTCCGGCCGGTGAGGGTGAAACTCGCGATCCGCCCGGCCGACGTGTCGAAGACCGTGTCCTTCACATGGGCCACGGCGTCACCGCCCAGCGTCACCACGGGGAGCGTCGTCAGGGCCCGCACCGACGTCAGTCCGTTCATGGCACACCCTTCCAGCCGGCCCCGCGGCATCCGGGTTCCCCGCCCGCGGCACCGGACACCGATCAGGTGGGACTGCGCCGCCGGAGCCGGGGTACCAGGACTGGTGGAGATCGACCGGCCACCCGGCCTGGCAGAGAGAACACGCATGACCTATGACCTGGACGGGGCAGTGATACCGACCCCTTTCGACGTGCCCGTGGAACCGCTGCGGCGCGCGGCACACTTCACCGGCGAGCCGGGAAACATCGCCGAGGCGCGGGCCTTCGCCGCGGAGTTCCTCCAGCAGCTGAGGACCGAATGGTGCGCCGTCATCGACGCGCGGACCGACGGCGCGGTCCTGCTGGTGGTGAGCGAACTGGTCACCAACGCCGACCGGCACAGCCAGGGCCCGTACATCCTGGAGCTGGAGGGCACGGACACCTCGCTCACCGTGGCGGTCTACGACAGTGACGGCACCCTGCCCCGCGTCTTCCCCCGCGATCCGCAGCGGGTCGGACGGCACGGGCTGGAGATCGTCCGGGCGCTGGCCCGGGACGTCGGCGTGGAGCGGGTGCCGGTCGGCAAGTGCGTACGCGCGGTGCTGAGCCTCGTCCCGGGCTGAGGTTCTGTCCCGTTTTTCCGTCAGGCGCAGCCGAGTTCGCCCAGCATCCCCTCGCGCAGACCGGCGATGATCCGCTTGATCAGGCGGGACACATGCATCTGGGAGCAGCCGAGGCGCTCACCGATCTCCGCCTGCGTCGCCTCCTCCACGAACCGCAGGTGGATGATCTCCCGGTCGCGCTCGCTGAGCTCGGCCATGAGCGGTGCCAGCGCGTGGAAGTCCTCGACCAGCCGCAGGCCCTCCTCCTCGACCCCGATGAAGTCGGCGAGGACCGCCTCGCCGTTCTCCGGCCCGTCACCGGTGAGCGCGGCGTCCAGCGACGAGGAGTTGTACCCGTTCGCGGCGAGCTGCCCCTCGACGACCTGCTGCTCGGTGATGTTCATCAACGTCGCCAGCTCGGCGACCGTCGGCTCCCGGTCCAGCCGGCTGGCGAGCTCCTCGCGGGCCTTGGCGAGCTCCACCCGCAGTTCCTGCAGCCGGCGCGGCACATGCACGGCCCAGGTGGTGTCACGGAAGAAGCGCTTGATCTCACCGACGATGTACGGCAGCGCGAAGGAGGTGAACTCGACCTCGCGCGCCAGCTCGAACCGGTCGATCGCCTTGATCAGGCCGATCATGCCGGTCTGGACGATGTCGTCCATGTCGTCGCCCCGGCCGCGGAACCGCCCGGCCGCGAACCGCACAAGCGACATGTTCATCTCGATGAGGGTGTTGCGCGCGTACTGGTACTCGTGCGTCCCCTCCTCGAGTTCCGCCATGCGCCGGAAGAACTGGCGGGACAGTTCCCTGGCGTCGCGTGGTGCGACGGCGCGCGGGTCCACCACTTCCCACAGGTCTCCGCCGCCCGTCCCGGCCTCGGTGCGCCCGTCGGCTCCCTGTGCCTGCGACCGGATCACGGCGGTCTCCATTACCTCTCCCCACGAACGTCACGGATGCCCTGTGTCTGAGCCCCGCGAGTACCCAGGGCGCACGAACCTATGCCCACCGGTTTTCCGGGAGCCCGGAAACACGGTGCGCACGGGTCGTCACGCCTGAGTTCGAGGGTACGCCCACCTACTCCGCGGGGCAGCCCGGACGGCCTTCACTCAGGGCGGAATGCCGCTCCCTTCCCCTCCGGGCCACCATCCCTAGGCTGAGCAGGTGACCAATCAAGCGCCGAACCACGCCCGCGTCATACCCCTGCGATCCGATGCCGCCCCGACGGCCGCGCCGGCTCCGGCCCCCGCCCCGCGAGAGCCGCTGTGGCGCGACCTCGTCGGCGACGTGCTGCGCAGGGAACGGCTCGCCCAGGAACGGACGCTGAAGGACGTCGCCGACGCGGCCCGGATCTCCATGCCGTATCTGTCGGAGGTGGAGCGGGGCCGCAAGGAGGCCTCCTCGGAGGTCCTCGCGGCCGCCGCCCAGGCGCTCGGTCTCGGCCTCGGCGACCTGCTGCACCGGGCCCAGGGCGAGCTGGTCCGCGTCACCAGCCGGCGGACACCCACCGCCCGGGGCGTGTCCGGCTCCGCCCACAGCGGACTCTGCCTGGCCGCCTGACCGCGCCCGTCACACCGCCCGGCGCCTCAGACAGGCGCCAGGCGCCGGGCCAGCACCTCGTCGGCCAGACCGTAGGCCACGGCCTCGGCGGCGGTGAACACCTTGTCGCGGTCCATGTCCGCGCGCAGTGTCGCCACGTCGTGGTGCGTGTGCCGGGCCAGCACCTCCTCCACTTGGGAGCGGATCCGCACCATCTCCTTGGCCTGGAGCGACAGGTCGGACGCCGTTCCGCGCGCCCCGCCCGAGGCCGGCTGCCCGAGCAGCACACGCGCGTGTTCCAGCACGAACCGCCGCCCCGGGTCCCCGCCCGCCAGCAGCACGGCCGCTGTGGATGCCGCCTGCCCGACGCAGAACGTCGAGATCGGCGCCTGGACGAACGTCATGGTGTCGTAGATCGCCATCAGCGAAGTGAACGAGCCGCCGGGGGAGTTGATGTAGACCGCGATCTCGCTCTCCGGGGCCGCCGACTCCAGGTGGAGCAGCTGGGCGATGACCACGTTGGCGACGCCGTCGTCGATCTCCGTCCCCAGGAAGATGATCCGCTCGGACAGCAGCCGGCTGAACACGTCGTACGACCGCTCGCCCTGCGGTGTGCGCTCGACGACGTTCGGAATCGTGTACGTCCCCATCACTGCAGCCCCATCCTGCGCCGTGTCGCCGCCGGGCGGACGTCGTCCAGCGACTCCACCACCCGGTCGACCATCCCGTACTCCCGCGCCTGCTCGGCCGTGAACCAGCGGTCCCGGTCTCCGTCCCGGGAGATCGTCTCCGGGGTCTGTCCGGTGTGCTCGGCGGTGATCCGCTCGATGGTGCGCTTGGTGAACTCCAGGTTCTCCGCCTGGATCTCGATGTCGGCCGTGGTTCCGCCGATGCCGCCCGACGGCTGGTGCATCATGACGCGCGCGTTCGGCAGGGCGTAGCGCTTGCCCGGCGTGCCCACGCAGAGCAGGAACTGGCCCATGCTGGCCGCGAAGCCCATCACCAGCGTGGAGACGTCGTTGGGGATCAGCCGCATCGTGTCGTAGATCGCCAGTCCGGCGTGTACCGAACCGCCGGGGCTGTTGATGCACAGGCTGATGTCGGTGCGGGGATCCTCGGCGGACAGGATCAGCAGCTGTGCGCAGACCCGGTTCGCGGAGACCTCGTCGACCTGCGTGCCCAGCAGCACGATCCGCTGCGCGAGCAGTTGGGCGGCGAGATGGTCGTCGAACCGGGTCGGCGGGGTGTCGCCCTCCTCGGCCCGGGGCAGCGTGGCCGGCCATGAGCCGGCGGTGAGTGGAGACATCGGCGCTCCTGGGATCGCTCGTCGGAACGCGGCCCGTGCGTGTCACCCACTGTCGGGGGGACGGGCGGGCCAGCGGGGAAATCTCTGCCCGCGGCAGATTCGCCACGGGCAGAGCGCCCGTCCGGCTCCCGGTGCGCCGGGCACCGATGAGTTCCGGCTCGCGCGGGAGTCGACACCCATGACCGCGATCCATCCCCGGGAGGTACTCATGAGGACCGACGGATTCACCACGTGTCTCTGGTACGACGGCCAGGCGGAGGAGGCCGCGAACTTCTACGTCTCGGTCTTCAAGAACTCGAGCCTCGGTGACATCGTCCACAACACCGGTGCCGCGCCCGGCGAGGAGGGCTCCGTGCTCACCGTCGAGTTCACGGCCAACGGCCAGAGGTTCGTCGCGCTGAACGGCGGACCCGAGTTCACGTTCAACGAGGCGATCTCCTTCCAGCTCGACTGCGAGGACCAGGCGGAGATCGACCACTACTGGGAGAAGCTGGTCGAGGGCGGCGGCGAGCACGGCCCGTGCGGCTGGCTCAAGGACCGGTTCGGCGTGTCATGGCAGGTCAACCCGGTGCGGCTGACCGAGATGATCAGCGACCCGGACCGCGAGAAGGCCGACCGTGCCTTGAAGGCCATGATGACCATGAGCAAGCTCGACATCGCCGCCCTGGAGAAGGCGTACGCGGGCGAATGAGACGGGGGCGGGCCCGGTACACCGGTCCCGCCGCTACCCGCGGTCGGCCGGCGTGCGTTCGCGGCGAGGGCCCAGGGGGAACGGATTCGCACCGTCCGCTCACCCGCCCCGGACGTGATCGCCGAGCGCCTGGGTGATCTCCCGTGCGATGCGCACGATGCCGGGGGAGGGGACCGGGCACACCCGGGGCATGCACGTCGTGAGCCCAGACAGAAAGTGCAGGGGGTCGTCGTCCCGGTGCAGGGCCGTCCGGTTCCGGGTCGGTGCAGTGGTCGGGGTGGCTGCGCTCGTAGGCGTCGAACGGCAGGTACCGCGCCCACGTGTACCGCGCCCCCGCCGGGCTCACCGTCCTCCCCGCGTCGGCCATCGCCGGAGCCCGGCCCGCCGCTCGTAGAGCGCGTTCACCCGGCGCACCCAGTCGGTGTGACCGGGTTCGGGCCCTGCAGCACCCAGACGATCCGCGGCCCCCGCTCCCGCCCGCCGTACGGCTCTGCTCGGTCGGACGCCGCGCGGTGCGGAGGCGGTGGGCCGCTGGTGTGTGGTGGTAGACGGCTGCGGCGGGGCGGCCGGTGGCGGCCCGGTCACCGGTCCCGACGACGGATCGGTGCACGCGTCGAGCCGGCGCGGGTGCGAGCATCACGGACCGATCCACGGCTTGCGCATACGAAAGGCTCCCCGCGCGGTGGCGAAACGGCCCCCAGGCAAGCACAGCCGGGCCGCCGGGGAAGACGCACTCCCCGCCGGGCGGCCGCTCGCCGCGCGGGCCGGAGCGGGGGTGGCTAGCGTGAGGAAGCGGACCGACCATGCCGTCCGGAGGGCCGCAGCCATGGCCGTACAACCCGAAGGGGCCCCCTGCTGGGCCGACGCGATGTTCGACGACATCGAGGGAGCGAAGAGCTTCTACGGTGACGTGCTGGGCTGGACCTACGGCGAGACCTCGTCGGAGTTCGGCAACTACACGCTGGCGTACGCCAACGGCAAGGCGGTCGCCGCCGTCGTACCGCCCATGCCCGGGCAGGAGGGAACCTCGCAGTGGTGCCTTTACTTCGCGACCCGGGACGCCGCCGCGACCGCCGCCCGGATCCGCGACAACGGCGGTGAGGTGCTCATGGAGCCGATGCAGGTCGGCGACTTCGGCACCATGTGCCTCGCCCGCGACCCCGGCGGGGTGGTGTTCGGCCTCTGGCAGGCGGGTACCCACGAGGGCTTCGAGGCGATGGCCGAGCCCGGCGCGTACTGCTGGGCCGAGGTCTTCACCCGTGAGCCGGAGAAGTCCGACGCCTTCTTCCCCGCCGTCTTCTCCTACCGCTCCAAGAAGTTCATCGAGGAGGAGATGGACTTCCGGATCTACGACCTCGGCGACCGCAGCGTACTCGGCCGGATGAGGATGACGGACGACTTCCCGCCCGAGATGCCGCCCTACATCAACGTCTACTTCACCGTCACGGACTGCGACGAGGCCGTGGCCAAGGCGACCGAGCGCGGCGGTGTGCTGCGGTTCGGCCCGATGGACACGCCGTTCGGACGGTTCGCGGCGATCAGCGACCCCCAGGGCGCGAACTTCTCGGTGATCGACATCACGACCACCAAGGGCGAGATGCCGAAGATGACCGAGGTGGACTGAGCGGGCGGGGCTCCCCGGCCCGGTCTGGCATGATCGGGCCCATGTGTGAATGTGTGGTGGCCGCGTGCGACGGGGCTTCGAAGGGAAATCCCGGGCCCGCCGGCTGGGCCTGGGTGGTGGCCGATGCGTCCGAGACACCGGTCCGCTGGGAGGCGGGCGCGCTCGGCACGGCCACCAACAACGTCGCCGAACTCACCGCGCTGGAGCGGCTGCTGGCGGCCACCGACCCCGCCGTGCCGCTCGAGGTGCGGATGGACTCGCAGTACGCCATGAAGGCCGTCACCACCTGGCTGCCGGGCTGGAAGCGCAACGGCTGGCGCACGGCGGCCGGAAAGCCGGTCGCCAACCAGGAACTCGTCGTGCGCATCGACGGCCTGCTGCAGAACCGCTCCGTGGAGTTCCGTTACGTCCCCGCCCACCAGGTCGACGGCGACCGGCTCAACGACTTCGCCGACCGCGCCGCAAGTCAGGCGGCCACCGCCCAGGAGGACGCCGGCAGCGCGCTGGGTTCCCCCGAGCCGCCGGCGGCACCGGACCGTCCGGCGGGCGGCGCCGCCAAGCGCGGCTCCCGCGCGGCCGGGCCGCCCCGGCAGCGGGGCGGCGGCGCGTCGTCCCGCACCATCAAGGCGAAGTTCCCCGGCCGCTGCCCCTGCGGACGGTCCTACGGGGCCGGCGAGCCCATCGCCAAGAACGACAAGGGCTGGGGCCATCCCGAGTGCCGGACCGTCACGAGCGCCTGAAGAGATCGCTCAGACGTCGAACGTGTAGTGCGGGGTGTGGTCCAGCAGATCCGCGGGGGACGTGTCGTGCCACGGGCGCATGGTCTCGTGGAGATCGACGACGCCGGGCGTCCGGGCGGCCGGAAGATAGCCGGAGCCGGGGTGGCGGCGCTGCCACTCGGCCCACAGCTTGTCGACGTAGGCGTGGTGCAGCCAGAACACCGGGTCGTTGGGGGAGGCCCCGGTGGCCATGTGCCCGCCGACCCACACATGGACCCGGTTGTGCAGGTTGACCCCGCGCCGGCCCTCCAGGTGGTTGCGGAAACCGTCCGAGGCGCTGTTCCAGGGCGGCATGTCGTACGTGGACATCGACAGCACCGACTCGACCTCCGCCGGCGTCGGCAGGGTGCGTCCGCCGGCGCCGAGCGCGCGCCTGAGATAGGTGCGGCCGTCCACCCCCACGGTGATCGGCCAGTTCCCGGTGGAGGCGGCGAACGGCCCGTCCGTCACCTGGCCGTCACGGCTGCGCCCGCTGCCGCCGAGGAAGTCCGGCGCCCACAGCGGGCAGCGCGCCCAGGCACGGGCGGCGTCGCTGCTCCAGTCCCAGTAGGGCAGGGCCACCGAGGCGTCCACCGACTGCAGGGCCCGCTCGAACTCCAGGAGGAATCCGCGGTGCCAGGGCAGGAAGGACGGTGAGCGGTGGGCCGTCCGCTCACCGTGATCGGTGTCGGACATGATGAAGGCGTTGTGGGTGGTGACGAACTCGTCGTAACGGCCGCTGCGCTTGAGTTCCAGCAGTGCGGCGACGAAACGGCGCTTCTCCGAGGCGGTCAGGCTCGCTTGGTTCTTGCGGACGGTCATGTGCGGGGTGCTACGAGGGTGCTTGTTGGGGGATCAGTTGGCGGGCGGGGGAAGCAGCGGGGCGCCCTGCAGTTCGTCCACCGCGGCACGGGCGGCCGCGCGCGGGGAGGGGACCGGGTCGTAGTGGCTGACGACGCTGATCCAGCTGCCGTCGGCGTTCCGCATCACATGCAGCTCCACGGCGTCCACGAACACGGCATATCCGGGCTCGTGGTGGTGGTGACTGCCGGCCGCGGACGAGGTGCCCCGTATCAGGCGGCCCCGTTAGACCTCGTCGAAGTCCGCGGGGGAGTCTTGGCGGCGCCCGGCGCCCCCGGCGGCCCGTGCGGACGGAGCGAGGGCCGATGGCACACCGGCGGCTGTGGCGAGGCTGGCCGCCGTGGTGAGCGCGCGGCGACGGCTGAGTTCCGGCATACGGATCTCCTCGGGTCGTTTCGAGGTCAGGACCCCGCATCCCTATCGCCGGTGCCGGTAACGGGAGAAATGCCGCCGAGGCGGTTGGCTGCGATCCGGGCAATTGCTGCCATGTCGTACCGACTTGAACGAAGATGATCTTGTTGCGGAGTGCCGGTCCGTGGTGATGGAAGGGGAAATTCCGCTCCCTGTGGCGCGCCCCCCGGATGATCTTCCATGGATGCTGTCCGACCTGTGGCCCGCGTCACCCCGCGAGATTGGCGCGATCCCACGGATGACCTGCGCGGATCGTCACCGGACCGGTGCCCGAGCCGCCCGCCGTGACGGATGACAGACTGGCGTCATGGACGAGCGCACATTCGACAGGTCGGGTCAGCACGCCTCCGTGGTCGGTCTCGGCACATGGCAACTCGGGGCGGACTGGGGCGACGTCGACGACAAGGAGGCACTGGCGGTCCTCGAGGCCGCCGCCGAGTCGGGAGTCACCTTCTTCGACACCGCCGACGTCTACGGCGACGGACGCAGCGAGCAGACCATCGCGTCGTTCCTGAGCGGACGGCCCGATCTGCATGTGCTGGTCGCCACCAAGATGGGCCGCCGGCTCGATCAGATCCCCGAGAACTACGTCCTGGACAACTTCCGCGCGTGGAACGACCGTTCACGGCGCAACCTGGGCGTCGACCGCATCGACCTGGTGCAGCTGCACTGCCCGCCGACCCCCGTCTATTCCAGGGATGAGGTCTTCGACGCCCTCGACACCCTGGTGGCGGAGGAGCGCATCGCCGCCTACGGCGTCAGCGTGGAGACCTGCGCGGAGGCCCTGACGGCCATCGCGCGGCCGAACGTGGCGAGCGTGCAGATCATCCTCAACCCGTTCCGCATGAAGCCGCTGCGCGAGGTGCTCCCGGCCGCCCGGGAGGCGGGCGTCGGCATCATCGCCCGGGTTCCGCTCGCCTCCGGACTGCTGTCCGGCAAGTACACCCGGGACACCGTCTTCGCCGAGAACGACCACCGCACCTTCAACCGGCACGGTGAGGCCTTCGACCAGGGCGAAACCTTCTCCGGCATCGAGTACGGGACCGGTGTCGAGGCCGCCGCCGAGTTCGCCGCGCTCGCCCCCGAGGGATACACCCCGGCCCAGCTGGCCCTGCGCTGGATCGTCCAGCAGCCCGGTGTCACCACCGTCATCCCCGGCGCCCGCTCGCCCGAGCAGGCCCGCGCCAACGCGGCGGCCGCCCGGCTGCCGGAGCTCTCCGACGCGACGCTGAGCGCGATCGGCGACCTCTACGACCGGCGGATCAAGGACCAGGTGGAGAACCGCTGGTAGCAGCGGCGGTCACGGCTCCAGGAGCAGTTGCCTCTCCTGCTCCTGGTCCCCGGAGGAGGCGCCCTCGTCGCGGGTGGTGAAGGACCGCCTCAGGGTGTCGTGCGCCCGCCGCACCGCGTCCGGGGTGCCCTGCAGGGTCACGGACACCGGTGCGGACAGCGCCCCCGCGTCCGTCTGCCCGGCGGCCCCCTGTCCCTCCCCGGCGAACGTCGCCACATGGACCGTCGCCCGCTCGTCGGAGGGACGCTGGTCCGGCGCCCCGAAGGCGCCCTCCAGCGCCCGGACGACCGCCCGGGCGTCGTCGACGCCGCCGCCGCTGAGCGTCACGGTGAGCTGGGTGTCCGTCATGCGTCCCACGACCTCCCGGCCTCGGTGTCATCGCCGTCCGTGTAACCGTGGCCCGGGCCGGCAAACCGGCGACCGGCCCGGGGAGCACCGCGGCTTTCGGGGAAACCGGGAAGGGGACACCCACCGAGGCCGCGAGTACAGGGAGGCACTGTGTCGGACACGGAGCGGGGCGGGAGCAGGCGCCGGGGGCGCAACGAGACCGAGGAGGAGCGGGCGGACCGGATGTGGACGGAACTCATCCAGGAGGTCCGCGTCGCCCAGATGGGCGTACAGATCCTGTTCGGCTTCCTGCTGACGGTCGTGTTCACGCCGACGTACGACGACCTGTCCGACAGCGACAGGACGATCTACATCGTGACGGTGGTGCTGGGCGCCTGTGCGACCGGAGCGCTCATCGGTCCGGTCTCGCTGCACCGGCTCGTCTCCGGCCGGCTCATCAAACCGCAGGCGGTGCAGTGGGCGTCGCGGCTCACCCTGCTCGGCCTGCTGCTGCTGCTCGCCACCACCAGCGCCTCGCTGCTGCTCATCCTGCGCGTGGCCACCCACAACGGCTACGTCCCGTACATCGTGTCCGGAGTCGTCTGCTGGTATCTGCTGTGCTGGTTCGGCCTGCCGATGTGGACCCGGTACCGCCACACGGCACGGTGACGAAGGGCGCGCGGGCTCCCCGCACGCCCGAGGGGGTCAGCTCCCGGCGAGGACGTCCGCGAGGAAGTCGTCCACGTGCACCTCCTCGCGCCCCGGCGGGACCGCCCGGCGGGTCTCCCGCAGGAACTCGCCGACGGCCTCGGCCCAGGCGAACACCACCGCGTGGTGCCGGCCGCCATCGGCGTGCGCCTCGCCGAGGAACTCCATCCGCAGCTCCCTGCCGACCCCCCGGGACTCCGGGCGCAGCCGCACGTCCCCGATCCCGACCGGGCGGGTCAGACCGGCGGTGACCATCTCCCGGTCCAGCTGCCAGCGGGCTAGGATCCGGCCGTCGTGACTGAAGACGACGGTGACGGCGAACGGGTCGGACGGGTCGTAACTGAGGTGGGCGAGCACGGGGAAGCGGTCCGTGACCCCCGCCTGGAGCTCCACCACCAGGGTCTTGTGCACGAACGAAGTCACGAGAGGGCCTTTCGGGAAGTACCGGCGTAGGGCCCTCTAGTACCCCGCATCCGCGCGAGATGCTCAGCTCAACGGGTGAAACACCGTCATCCGGTCCCGCGGGCGTCAGCCGAGCGCGTCCCGCAGGGCCGGCAACAGCGTCTTCTCCGACCAGTCCAGGAACCCCAGCTGGGCATCGCCGCCGACCTGCACCAGGGCGATCTCGGTGAAGCCGGCCTCGGCGTAGGGGCGGACGGCCTCCACGAAGTCCGCCGGGTCGTTCCCGCACGCAATGGCCCCGGCAATGTCGTCCGGGCGGACGAACTGGGTCGCCTGGGTGAACGAATCCGGGTGCGGCAGCTCGGAATTGACCTTCCAGCCGCTGTTGAACCAGCGGAACTCTTCGTGGGCGCGTGCCACGGCCGCGTCCCGGTCGGGGTCGTAACACACCGGCAGCTGTCCCACCCGCGGCTTGCCCTGCCCGCCGTGCCGGTCGAAATCGTCGAGCAGCTTCGCCTCCGGCTCCGTGGCGATCACCAGGTCGGCGAACCGGCCCGCCAGCGCGCAGGACCGTTTGCCGGACACCGCCACGCCGATCGGCACGGGATCGTCCGGCATGTCCCACAGCCGGGCGGACTCGACGTCGAAGTGGTTGCCCCGATGGTTCACATGCCCGCCCCCGAACAGCGCCCGGATGATCTCCAGCGCCTCCTCGAGCATCTCGTGCCGCACATCCACGGACGGCCAGCCCGCGCCCACCACGTGCTCATTGAGGTTCTCCCCGGAACCGAGCCCGAGCCGGAACCGGCCCTCGGAGAGCAACTGCATCGTCGCCGCCTTCTGCGCCACCACCGCCGGGTGGTAGCGGAACGTCGGGCACGTCACGTACGTCATCAGCGGGATGCGCGAGGTGGCCTGCGCGGCGGCGCCCAGCACGCTCCAGGCGTACGGCGAGTGCCCCTGCGAGTCCAGCCAGGGGAAGTAGTGGTCGGAGGTCACCGAGAAGTCGAACCCCACCTCCTCCGCCCGCACCACATGCTGGACCAGCTCACGGGGCCCGGCCTGTTCGGTCATCATCGTGTATCCGATTTGCACCATATCGCCCGGGTCCCCCGGCCCGGGAGGGACAAAACGGTGGATCACCCGGAGGCTTCCCGGGCAGGATGCCCCTCATGACAGCTCACCCGCTCCCCACCGCGGACCCCGCCGCCCAGGGCGTCGACGCGTCCGGCGTGCACGCCTTCCTCGACGCCCTCGAAGCCGACCCGGACATCGAGCCGCACAGCCTGATGATCCTGCGCCACGGTCACCTCGTGGCCGCCGGCTGGTGGTCGCCGTACACCGCGCGGCGCCCGCATCTGCTGTACTCGCTCAGCAAGAGCTTCACGGCGACCGCCGCCGCCCTCGCCGAGGCCGAGGGGCTGATCGACTTCGACGCCCCGGTGCTGTCGTACTTCCCGGAGTTCGAGGCCGACATCACCGACCCGCGCAGCCGGGCGATGCTGGTCCGGCATGTGGCGTCCATGGCCAGCGGCCACGAGGACGAGACCGTCGACGCGACGTACGGCACCGACCCCCACGAACCCGTGCGTGGCTTCCTGCTCCAGCCGCCGCAGCGCGACCCGGGCACCGTCTTCGCGTACAACCAGCCCTGCACCTACACCCTCGGCGCGATCGTGCAGCGGGTCACCGGGCAGACGCTCACCGCATACCTGCGGCCCCGGCTGTTCGACCCGCTGGGCATCGGCGAGACGCTGTGGCAGCGGGACCGGACCGGCCGCGAGATCGGCTTCAGCGGACTGCACGCCGCCACCGACGCCGTGGCGCGGCTCGGCCAGCTGTATCTGGACGACGGGGTGTGGCGCGGCGAACGGCTGCTGCCCGAGGGGTGGGTCGCCCGCGCCTCGCACCCGCACATACCCACCGCCGGAGCCACGCTGGTGGGGGACCGGCAGGACTCGATCCGCGGCTACGGGTACCAGTTCTGGATGTCCCGGCACGGGTTCCGGGGCGACGGGGCCTACGGGCAGTTCTGCATCGTCCTGCCCGAGCACGACGCGGTGATCGCCGCGACGAGCGGGACCGAGCGGATGCAGGAGTACCTCGACCTGGTCTGGCAGCACCTCCTGCCCGCCTTCCGTCCCGGACCGCTGACCGGCCGCGACGACGCGGACACCGCCCTGCGCGAGCGCCTCGACGCGCTCGCCCTCCCCCCGGCCGACGGAGGCCCGGTCCCGCCGCAGTGGGCCGGGGACCGGCCGGACGCCGTGTTCACCCCGGAGGGCGGCGCCTGTGCCGACCTGCCCAAGCTGACCGAGGCCAGGATCACGGCGGACGCCGGCGGCTGGACGCTGCGCCTCACGGAGGACGGCGAGCCGTTCGACGTGCGGTACGAGGGACCGGGCTGGACCGTCACCGAGCAGCCCGTCCCGGTCGCCGTGAGCGGCGGCACGACCGACGCGGACACCTTCACCGCGGATTTGGCGTTCCTGGAGACGCCGCACCGTCTGCGGGTGCTGTGCTCCCTCCCCGACGGAACCTTCCGGGCCCGCTGGCTCACCCGGCCGCTGGGCGACTGGCCCCTGCGCCGACTGCGTGCCCCACGCGGCTCAGTCCGCGCCCGGGCGGAACGTCCGCAGGAAGGTTTGTAGCGCCTCCCGGCTCGCGGGTTCCTCCCAGTCGGCGGCGGGCGTCGTCCAGCGCAGCGAGAAGCCACGCCCGCCGCCCAGCAGGAAACCGCGGCCGAAGGTGCGCAGCCGGGTGCCGTCGTCGTCGGCGTACCACTCCATGTCGGCCGCCTCACGGCCCTGGTAGGTCCGCGCCTTGATGGCGCCGATCCGTTCATAGCCGCCGGACCGCTCCAGCGGCGGCTCCACGTCGTCCCGCCACACGGCCACGGCGTCCGATCCCACGCGCGTGCTGTAGGTGACGGCGAGCGTGCGCGGATCGTCCTCGGCGCCGAAGGTCACGCGGTAGGCCAGGTCACCGGCACGCGAGGTGTCCAGCCGCTTCCAGCCCTCGGGCAGCGCCACGGAGAAGCCCTCGGGGGCGCTGTAGGTCCGGTAGCCGGGCGGGAGGCCGCCCGTGCCCGACGGGGACGGTGCGGTCGACGGCGGGGCCGGGTCCGCCCCACCGGGGTCGCTCCCGCCGTCCGGTGCGGCGGAACCCGTCGGCGCGGACGCCGAGGCCGGCGGCGCGTCGGCCGCGGAGTCCTCGCCGGAGCCGGTGCCCGGCAGCCCCTGGGTCGCGGCGAGCACGGCGACCGCGACGGTGGCCACGGCCAGGGTGGTGCCCAGCACCATGGTTCTCCGGCTCAACTCGCTGCCCGCACGGCGCAGTTGCGCGGTGTACGCACCGCGCAGCCACGGGCCCGGCATCGGCGCCTCCACGGCCACGGGATCCTCGCGGAGCACGCGGGTGAGCGCCTCCCGGACCACCTCGCGGGTCAGCCGCTCCCGTGCGTCCCTGCGCAGCAGTCCCTGGACCACCCGGGTGAGCGGCCCGGAGCGCACCGGGGCGCGCAGCGGCAGCCGGTCCACGGCCTTCAGCGTGGCCTCGGGCCGTCCGCGGTCCCGGATGGGCGGCCGGCCCTCGAGCATCGTGTAGAGGATCGCCCCCAGGGCCCACAGGTCCGCCGCCGGACCGATCCGCTGGTCACGGGCCTGCTCCGGAGAGGCGTACGACGGTGCCGTGAGCCGGGGCGCCGAAGTGTTCCCCGCCAGGCCGTACCCGGTGACGACGACCGGGCCGCCCTCGCGCAGGAACACCTGACCGGGACTGAGCTCACCGTGCATGATGTCCTCGGCGTGCGCGGCGTCCAGGACGTCGAGCACCTCCAGCGCGATGCGCGCGGCCCGCACATAGTTGAACGTGCCCTGCTCGGCGAGCACTTGGTTCAAGGGAGTGCCGTCGATCCAGGCGGTGACGGTCCACAGACAGCCGTCCTCCTCGACGGTGTCGACGACCGTGGCGATGCGGCCGGGGCACAGCCGGTCCACGCTCTCCGTGGCCCGCAGGACGCGCGACGGGATGCGGCGGGCGGCCTCCCCGGCGTCCTGCGGCAGCTCGGTCCGGGTGACCAGGCACGGGCGGCCCGTCTGGAGGTCCTCGGCGTACCAGCTGACGCGGTTGGTCTCACGATGACTGATCTCGACCAGCCGGTACCGGCCGGCCACCGGTTGGTCTGTGGAGACGTGCGCCCTGCCCATGGCCATCCCTCGTCGAACCGCTGTATCCCGCTGTCCCCAGTGGTACGGGGGAGGGGGCCGGATGCGTTCAAAGTTCAAAGAAGGGATCAGCGGAGCTCGAAGTGTTCCGTCCAGGCGATCATGTCGCCGGTCGTGGCGTTGTCGCCGCACACCACAAGACCGAGCCGCGCTCCCTCGCCGACCCGCTCGAGCACCCGCCGCGCGGCGGGCAGCAGACAGCCGGCCGCCGGCTCCGCCCACAGCTTGGCGTGGTCCGCGAGATCCAGGGAGCCCTGCACCGCCTCCCGGTCCGGCACCACAAGAACCTCTGTGACCAGCTCCGACACATGCTCGTACGTCAGCTGCGACACCGCCGGGGCGCTCAGCGTGGAGACGATCGACCTCAGCTCCACCGGCACCGGGCCGCCGGCCGCCAGCGCCTCGGACATCGCCTGCGCCCCCTCGGTCTCCACGCCCCAGACCCGCACCCCGGGCCGCAGCGCCCGCAGTGCGGCCGCGACTCCGGAGATCAGTCCGCCGCCCCCGATGCTCACCAGTACGTCCGTCAGGTCCCCGGCGTCCGCGGCGAACTCCAGGCCCACGGTGCCCTGCCCGGCGATCACCACCGGGTCGTCGAAGGGATGGACCAGCGTCAGCCCCTCCTGCTGGAGCGGCTTCATGAGCGCGAACGCGCTGTCCATGTCGTCGGTCAGCCGCACCGAGGCGCCCGCCGACTCCGCGAGCTCCACCGCCCGGACGGGTGCGGAACGCGGCATCACCACCGTGGCCTTCACATCCAGTGCGGCGGCCATCTCCGCGAGGGCGATCCCGTGGTTGCCGCCGCTCACCGCCACGACCCCGGCGGCCCGCTCGGCCTCGCTCAGCGACAGCAGCTTCGCCGCCGCACCCCGCACCTTGAACGAACCGGTGCGCTGCAGCAGCTCCAGCTTCGCCGTGACCGGGACACCCAGCAGGGCCGAAAGCCCGGGGCTCGGCACGGTCGGGGTCCGCACCACATGCCCGGCGATCCGCTCGGCCGCGGTCTCGATCCCGGCGATCCCGATCACGACTGCCACCTCTCCGGCACGGGGGCGGGTGGTCCGCGCCGTGATCCACCCTGACCCGCGCGGCGGACGGGGTCAACCATGCTCAGTGCTGCTGGACCCTGTGCGGTGTCGCCTCGCTGGGCCGGACGACGACATGGCCCTGCCCCCGCAGCATCAGCTGCACGGCCTCGCCCGACCCGCCGCGCAGCATCGAGCCCAGCGACTGCGAACGGTGCAGCGAGGTGTCCAGGCCCGCGGTCCAGCCGACGATCGCGTCCGTGTCCACGTACACCGGGTACTCGGGTGACACCGGGATGACCAGCGGATTCCCGTCGCACACCAGCCCCAGCCGGCCGTGCCCGGTGAAGACGCTGTTGAACAGGCCGCCCCCGGTGATCCCTGCGCCCTTCACGGTCGCGATGCGGTACGACAGCGAGGCGTCGAAGCACAGGACGTTGCGCCCGTTGACGGTGAACTCGTCGCCCGGGTCGATCTCCACGACGAAGCAGTTCTGCGCCTCGTGGGCGAACCAGGCCTCGCCCCGTCCGCTCACCGCCATCAGCGGCAGTCCCTCGCCGGTCACAGCGCGCTTGAGTATGCCGCCCACGCCCTGGCCCCTGCGCTCGAACCGGAGGCTGCCGCGGTAGGCGACCATCGCGCCCTGACGGGCGAGCATCTCGCCGTCGACCGTGTAGCGGAGGCACTTGGGGTTGTCGACCGTCATGCCCGCGGCCGTGGCCGGCTGCACCATGTGCTGACTGGAAAACAGGTCACCCTTCATGAAGGCATCCTCGCCCGGACGCTCCCCCTCCGCCAGGATCACGGCAGCCGACACGACAGCCGACACGGCGGGCGCCGCGGGTCAGGCTCCGAAGAGCTGCGTCCAGTACGTGCCCGACCGGCCCCCGCCCGCGAAACCGACGCCGATGTGGGTGAACTCGGCCTTGAGGATGTTGGCGCGGTGAACGGGGCTGTTCATCCACCCCCGCACCACCTCGGCGGCCGAGCGCTGGCCGCAGGCTATGTTCTCGCCGATCGTGCGCCGCGCGGAGCCCGCGGCCGCCGCCCGGTCCCAGGGCCGGCTGCCGTCCGGTGCGGTGTGGGAGTAGAAGTCGCGGGCCGCCATGTCGGCGCAGTGCGCCTGCGCGGCCGCGGCCAGCAGCGCATCACGGGACAGCGGCGGCAGCCCGGCCCGGGCACGCTCCCGGTTGGTGAGGTCGACGACCTCGGCCGCGGTCCGCTCCAGGCCCTCAGGGGTGAGCGGACTGGCCCACAGTGCCGTCCAGTACGTCTCGCCGGAGCCGGCACCGCGGGCGGACGCCACCGCGGCGTGTACGAAGGCCGGGTCGCACACGGTCCGCCGGGCCGCCTCGTGACGCAGACAGTGGTCGAGGAACAGGGCGACGGTGGGAGGGCCCGACACCAAGTGCTCGCCGACGGTGAGATACGGGTATCCGGCGGCCACGACACGCCGGTGGACGGAGACACCGTCGACGCCCTCGACACCCAGGCGTCCGCCCCGGGCCATCACGGCGGCGTGGTCCCGCGCCGCCTCCTCCAGCCGCGCGTCATGGGCGACCGCAGCCGAACCGACCGCGGTCCGGGCCGAGTTCACCAGCTCCAGGAAGCCGTCCCCGGCGGACGGCGGGGCCTGGGGGCGGGGCGGTGCGGCGGGGCCCGTCCGGGTGGAGACGGCCCCGTCGTCCTCCTCCACGTCGACTCCGAAGTCCCGGGCGAGACCGGCCAGTCCGTCGGCGTACCCCTGCCCCAGGGCGCGCAGCTTCCAGCGGTCGCCGCGCCGGTAGATCTCCGCGAGCAGCAGAACGGTCTCCTGCCGGGGGCGCGGTGGCGAGAACCGGGCGAGCGGACGTCCGCCGCCGGCGACCTCCAGCACGGGTACGGGCAGCCCGCTGAGCGGGACGCCGGGCTCAGCGGGGCTGACGGCCACCGTGACCCGCGTGGCGCCGGGCCGCAGCGCCGCCGGGTCCACGGTGAGCGTGTCACCGCTCAGCCGGGCTCCTGGGGCGGCCGGCTGGTTGTAGAACACGAAGTCGCCGTCGCCGCGCACCTTCCCGCCGTCGTCCGTGATCAGCGCGGACACGTCGAAGGGCCCGGGCACCCGGACGGAGACGGCGCCGCCCGGGAGGAGCAGATTGCCGCCGGGAACCAACTCGCTCATAGCGCCGCCCTGATGGAGTCGTCGTGGCACACGGACCGGTGGGGGGTGTCCGGACAACGACGGGCCGGCGGCGCGGGTTCCCGGGCGGACGGTCAGCGGCGCAGTGTCTCGGCTCAGTCCGGGGGCCCCGGTCCGCCGGGCCCGGCGCCGGCTGGGCGGTCGGGCGGCTCACGGGCGGGGCGAGGTCGGGACCGGACTCGTACAGCTCGGTGGGCGGCACGGCGGTTCCCGGGCCGACCACCGGGCTCGCCCTGCCCGTCGTAGGTGCGTGCGCGCCCGTCCGTTCAGAGACGGCAGGGGTTCACGCGCGGCGCGAGGACAGCACGCAGAACTCGTTGCCTTCGATGTCCGTGAGGACCACCCACGGCTGCTCGCCCTGCCCGATGTCCGCATGGCGGGCGCCGAGGGCCAGCAGCCGGGCGACCTCCGCCTCCTGGTCGTCGGGCCGGAAGTCCAGGTGCAGCCGGTTCTTGCCCGCCTTGCCCTCCGGTACCGGTTCGAAGATCAGCCCCGGCAGCCGGTCCGGCGCCGGCCGGATCTCGAACTCGTCGGGTGCGTCGTTCACCACCACCCAGCCCAGCGCCTTGCTCCACCAGCGTCCCAGGGTCACCGGGTCGGCCGCGTCCATCACTACCTGCTCCCACATCAGACTCATGAGGGCAGCGTAGGGAAGACTGGATCCCGCGCAGTGGACCACGACACCGGGAGGAACCGCATGACGCGCCCGATCACGGCTGGGATCGACGGAACCGAGGAGAGCCTTGCCGCGCTCAACTGGGCGGCCCGGGAGGCGGTTCGCAGGGGACTGCCGCTCAGGGTGGTGCATGCCTGGCGCTTCGAGGCGGGCGGCGACGCGGTGGACGCCGGGGACAGAGCCACCCAGGAACAGTGGGTGCGCGACGCGGTCGGCGAGGCGGCCCGTACCGTCCGCGGCCGGCACCCGGAACTGGCCCTGACGACGGACGTCCTGGAGGGCGACGCCGTCGAGACGCTGACCGGCGTCGCCGCCGACGCGGAGATGCTGGTGCTCGGCTCGCGCGGGCACGGCCGGATCATGGGCTTTCTGGTCGGCTCGGTCGGCCAGCAGGTGATCGTCGACGCGCGGCGTCCGGTCGTGTTCGTCCGGGCCGGGGATCAGCCGTCGAACGAGGTCGCCGGGCACGAGATCGTGGTCGGACAGCAGGGCGACCCGGAGGACAGCGCCGCCGCGCTCGGTTTCGCCTTCGAGACCGCGTCCCGGCGCGGGGCCACCGTGCGGGCCGTGCGGGCCTGGACCCTGCCGCCGGTGTTCGCCTACAGCCCCGCCTCCCTCCAGCTCCTGGACGAGGCCGGGGGACTTGAGCCGTACGAGCAGAAGTCCCTGGCGGCGGCGCTCGCACCGTGGCGGGAGCGCTACCCCGACGTGCATGTGGTCGAGCACGTGGAGATGGGCAGCGCCGGCCAGGTGCTGCTGTCGGTGGCGGGCACCGCCCAGCTGATGGTCGTGGGCCGCCGCGCCCGCCGTACGGCCGTGGGCGCCCGGATCGGCTCGGTGGCGCACGGGGTCCTGCACCACGCGGACTGCCCCGTGGCGGTGGTGCCGCCGGCCTGAGCCGCGGCCGAGCTCAGTCGTCCGTCGGCTGCAGGGTCGCCCGCGCCTTCGGCAGGATGTTGCTGATGTAGTCCTCGACGGCCGTGTCGAGACCGATGTCGTGCTGGGCCCGCTCGGACAGGTACCAGCGGTGCTCCAGCAGTTCGTGGTAGATCTCCGCCGCGTCCATCGGCCCGCGCAGGTCCGGCGGCACGGACCGCACGGTGGGCCGGAACACCTCGCGCACCCAGCGGTGGGCGAGCACCTCCGGGCGGGCGCCGAGGGGGTCGCCCGGGGCGTAGTCGTCCTGGGTGGCCATCCAGCTCTCCAGGTCGTTCAGCAGCCGCCTGGCCTGGTTCTCCTCGGCGTCGAGACCGGTCAGGCGCAGCAGCTGCCGCTGGTGGTGGCCGGCGTCGACGACCTTGGGCACGAAGGTGACGGTGTCGCCGTGGGAGGCGTGCTCGATCTGCATCTCGGCCACGTCGAAGCCGAGTTCGTTCAGCCGGCGGATGCGCCGCTCGATGTAGTGGTACTTGCCCGCCGGGTAGACGGAGGTGCGGGTCAGCTCCTGCCACAGGCTCTGGTAGCGGGCGCAGATCTCGCTGCCGAACTCGACCGGGTCGACGGAGGGGTGCAGCGCCCCGGAGGCCTCCAGGTCGAGCAGCTCGCCGCTGATGTTGATCCGGGCGAGATCGAGGTCGTACTCCCGCTGGCCGGCGCTCAGTTCCGGGTGCAGCTCGCCGGTCTCGGCGTCCACGAGATAGGCCGCGTAGGCGCCCGCGTCCCGCCGGAAGAGCGTGTTGGACAGCGAGCAGTCGCCCCAGGCGAACCCGGCCAGGTGCAGCCGCACCAGCAGCACGGCGAGCGCGTCCATCAGCCGGTGCATGGTCGCCGGGCGCAGCGTCGTCTCGAACATCGACCGGTACGGCATCGAACCGCCGAGATGCCGGGTGACCAGGACGCTCTCCAGCGGCTCCCCGGCCGGGTCGGAGCGGCCCGTGACGACGGCGAGCGGGTCGACCGCCGGGATGCCGATCCGGTCCAGGTCGCGCAGCAGCTCGTACTCGCGCAGTGCCGGCCGCTGGGCGAGCTCCTTCACCGCGATCACCTCGCTCCCGGCGCGGGCGTAGCGCACCACGTGCCGGGAGATGCCGCGCGGCAGCGGCACCAGATACCGCTCCGGCCACTCCTCCAGCGGCAGCTGCCACGGCAGTTCCAACAGGAGCGCGGGATGCTCCGGGTTGGTGGCGTTGATCTGCAGTGCCATGGCTGCGGTGTCCTCGTCTCGCGGGTGATCGTCACCTCACCTTACGAGGCCCGCTCGCGAGCCAGCCGGGCCGCGTCCCGTACCGGCCCCTCGTGCAGCGGGCCGTGCCCGGGCAGCATCAGGTCGGCGTCGAGTTCCGCCAGGATGTCCAGTGAGGCAACGGCGGCGGCGCGCTCGTGGTGGAACATGTCCGTCAGCATCTGCGGTCCTTGGGTCCGTGAGGTGGGGTGACCGCTGACCAGGGCGTCGCCCGACACCACCACTCCGCTGTCCGGAAGGTGGAACGCGCAGTGCCCGGCGGTGTGCCCGGGCGTGTGCACGGGCACCGGCCGGCCGGGCAGATCGAGCGGGCCCGGCCCCGGGAACGGCTCGGGCGCGGCGACCGCCGTGTTCGCCGTGCCGCCGGCGCGCAGGGCGTGCGCCGCCCAGGGCAGCACGCCCGGCCGCCAGCCGTTGCGCAGCACCTCCCCCACGGTCACCTGGTGCAGGAAGTCCCGCCGGGCGTGCGGGACTTCGGCCCGGTGGGTGTAGACGGGCGTGCCGTACGTGGCGCGTAGATACTCGGCGGAGCCCAGGTGGTCGTTGTGGGCGTGGGTGATCAGCACGGCCGTCACCGCCTCGGGGGAGCTCACGACCTCGGCCAGGGAGGCGAGCAGTCCCTCCCGGTCGCCGGGGTAGCCGGTGTCGATGAGCGTGACGGCGTCCCCCTCGGTGAGGATCACCCAGTTGGTGCTCGTGCCGTGCACGAGATGGATGCCGTCCCTGACGCGCCGCACTGTTGCCCGCATGACCGTCCCGAGTCCGAGTTCCCTGCTGTCCGACGCGACAAGGAAAGCAGATCACCGTGCGGGCGCGGTGTCCCCCTGTTCCGTGTCCCCGCGTGTGGGGGAGCGCGCGCTTCCGCCGTCAGTTCACGCCGCGCGGGCGGAACTGGATGCTGATGCGCGGACCGGCGGCGCGCGTGCTCTTGGGCACGGAGTGCTCCCAGGTGCGCTGACAGGACCCGCCCATCACGATGAGGTCGCCGTGCCCGAGCGGACGGCGTAGGGTGTCGCCGCCGCCGCCCATCGGCCGCAGCAGCAGATCGCGCGGCGCGCCCACGGAGAGGATGGCGACCATCGTGTCCTCGCGGGCGCCCCTGCCGATCCGGTCGCCGTGCCAGGCGACGCTGTCCCGGCCGTCGCGGTAGTAGCAGAGCCCGGCCGTGGCGAACGGCTCGCCCAGTTCGCCGGCGTAGTGCGCGCTGAGCGTGTCGCGCGCCTCGTCCAGCACCGGGTGGGGGAGTCGGTCGTCCGCGTGGTAGTACGAGAGCAGCCGGGGTACGTCCACGACCTGGTCGTACATCTGGCGGCGCTCGGCCCGCCACGGAACCTCGGCGGCCAGCTGTTGGAACAGCGTGTCCGAGCCGGCGAGCCATCCCGGCAGTACGTCGATCCAGGCGCCCCGGCCGAGCTCGGTGCGGCGCAGCCCGTCGAGCGGGCCGAGGCGCGGCTCGTCGGTCTGGTCGAACAGAGACCCCTGGAGCGCCGGGGGGTGGTGCGTGCTCATGGTTCCAGCGTAAACCCTGATTCGAAAATACGTTCTAGAGGGGGCCGCGGGGAGGAGTTTCCTGCCTCCTGGGGCTGTTCCATACACCGGTGTATCGGATACGTTCCTGCATCGAACGGGGGGCGGACGACCATGGCGGTGGACGGTACGGCGGGGCGCGTCACCAGGCGCCGGCTCCGCACCCGCGCCAACCTCCTGGAGGCCGCGTTCACCGTCTTCGCCGCCAAGGGCTTCGGGCATGTCTCGATCGAGGAGGTCTGCGAGGCCGCCGGCTACACCAGGGGCGCCTTCTACTCCAACTTCGCCGGCCTGGACGAACTGTTCTTCGCCCTGTACGCCGAGCGCGCCGAGCTGATCGCGGAGCAGGTGGCCGCGGCCCTCGCCCAGGACGGGCCCGACCTCGACGTGCCCGCCGCCGTGGACCGCGTCACCGAGGTCCTGCTGCTGGACCGCGACTGGCTGCTGGTGAAGACCGACTTCCTGGTGTACGCCGCCCGGGACCCGCGCGTGGCGCGCTCCCTGCTGGAGCACCGGGCGCGGCTGCGGCGGGCCATCGCGGACCGGCTGGCCCGGGCCCGCGGCCACACCGGGCTGCCCGCCGTGCTCGGCCACACCGGCGACACCGAGGCCGCCGCCCACGCCGTGATCGCCGCCTACGACGGTGTCACCACCCAACTGCTGCTGGACCGGGACGTCGAGCGCGCCCGGGCCTGGCTGAAACAACTGCTCACCGCGCTGCTCACCGCATGAAGGAAGGGACGGTCGCCATGGATGCCGACGTCATCGTCGTCGGAGCGGGCCTCGCGGGCCTGGTCGCGGCCCACGAGCTGACCAGCAGGGGCCGCAGGGTCGCCCTGGTCGACCAGGAGAACGCCGCCAACCTCGGCGGCCAGGCCTACTGGTCGTTCGGCGGGCTGTTCCTGGTGGGCTCACCGGAGCAGCGGCGCCTGGGCATCAAGGACTCCTTCGACCTGGCCTGGAACGACTGGCGGGGCAGCGCGGGCTTCGACCGCCTCGACGACGAGGACGCCTGGGCGGTGCGCTGGGCGAGGGCCTACGTCGAGTGGGCGGCGGGCGAGAAGCGGTCCTGGCTGAACGGTCACGGCATCACCTTCCTGCCCACCGTCGGCTGGGCCGAGCGCGGCGACCTCCGCGCCGGCGGCCACGGGAACAGCGTGCCCCGCTTCCACATCGCCTGGGGCACGGGAACCGGCGTCGTGGAGCCCTTCGTCCGCCACGCCCGGCAGGCGTCGCGCGACGGGCTGCTCACCTTCCACCACCGCCACCGGGTCGACGAGCTCGTCATCGGCGACGGCGCGGCGCGCGGGGTGCGCGGCACCGTACTGGCGGAGGACAACGCACCGCGCGGCGTCGCGTCCAGCCGCGAGAAGACCGGCGAGTTCGAACTCACCGCCCAGGCCGTGATCGTCACCAGCGGCGGCATCGGCGCCGACCACGACATCGTCCGCCGGTACTGGCCCGAGCGGCTGGGCACCCCACCCCGGGAGATGGTCACCGGGGTCCCGGCCTACGTCGACGGGCGGATGCTGGACATCAGCGCCCGCGCGGGAGTGCGGCTGGTCAACCGGGACCGCATGTGGCACTACACCGAGGGCCTGCGGAACTGGGACCCGATCTGGCCCGGACACGGCATCCGCATCCTGCCCGGACCGTCTTCCCTGTGGTTCGACGCCCTCGGCCGCCGGCTGCCCGAGCCCTGTCTGCCCGGCTACGACACCCTCGGCACGCTGAAGCACCTGCGCACCACCGAGGACATCGCCGGTCACGACCACTCCTGGTTCATCCTCACCCAGAAGATCATCGAGAAGGAGTTCGCCCTGTCGGGCTCCGAGCAGAACCCCGACATCACCGCCAAGGACCGCGCCGGGTTCCTCCGCGAACGGGTGCTGGGCAAGGGCGCTCCCGGACCCGTGGACGCGTTCCTGCGCAAGGGCTCGGACTTCGTCACCGCCCCCACCCTGGAGCAGCTCGTCGAGAAGATGAACGCCCTCACCGACAAGCCCCTGCTCGACGCCGCCGTCGTGCGGCGCCAGATCGAGGCCCGCGACCTGCAGCTGGCCAACGCCTACAGCAAGGACGCCCAGGTCCAGGGGATCCGCAACGCCCGCCGCTACATCGGCGACCGCCTCGGCCGCGTGGCCACGCCGCACCGCATCCTCGACCCGGCGGCCGGCCCGCTGATCGGCGTCAAGCTGCACATCCTCACCCGCAAGACCCTCGGCGGCATCCAGACCGACCTGGACTCCCGAGCGCTCGGCGCCGACGGCGCGCCGGTCGAGGGCCTGTACGCGGCGGGCGAGGTGGCCGGCTTCGGCGGCGGCGGCGTGCACGGATACAACGCCCTGGAGGGCACCTTCCTCGGCGGCTGCCTCTTCTCGGGCCGGGCGGCCGGCCGGGCGGCGGCCGAGCAGACGGCGTGACCGGGCGGTGCGGGCCCGCCCCTTCGGCCGGTCAGCCGGAGATGAGGCGGGCCAGCACCGCGGCGTGACTGTGCTCGATGTCCTTGGACGCCGTCAGCAGGGTCACGGTGCCCTTCCCGGCCAGCTCCCGTAGCCGGCCGAGGAGTTCGGCCGCCTCGGGAGCGGCCAGTTCCGCCTCGTACCGCTTGCGGAACTCCTCGTAGGAGCCCTCGTCCCCGTGGTACCAGCGGCGCAGCTCCGTCGACGGGGTCAGCGCCTTGGGCCACTCGTCCACCTGTGCCGCGTCCTTCGCCAGACCGCGCGGCCACAGGCGGTCCACCAGGACACGGACGCCGTCATCCGGCTCGGGCTCCTCGTAGACCCGGCGTACACGCACGCTCATGATCGTCTGCCCCTTCCGTGGTGTGCCGCGAGCCTACTGCGGCGCACGGGGAGGTGGCTCATGGACGCACCGGACGGTCCACCGGCCGCGTCGGCACACCGCCGCGCCGGCCGGGGCTAACGCGACGAACGGCGGGCGGCGATGCGGCGCTTCAGCGCACGGCGCTCGTCCTCGCTCGTGCCGCCCCACACGCCGATGGACTGCCCGGTCTCCATCGCCCACTCCAGGCACTGCTCCTGCACGGGGCAGCGCCGGCACACCGCCTTGGCCTGCTCCGTCTGCAGCAGGGCGGGTCCGGAGGTGCCGATCGGGAAGAAGAGGTCGGGATCCTCGGATTTGCAGGCCGCGCTGTTCCGCCAGTTGTCCATCGAGAGTCACCTGCGATCGGGAGTCGGGTACACACCCTTGTCGGATGCCTTACTCGCTCCCGGGTCACCTGTGGACAGACGGTGAAACAGCGTAACGGCGTGCGAGCGGTCACTGTTCGCGCATCCCCCACGGCGAGCCGTACGCGGTGAGCAGATCCAGGAAGGGACCCGCCGGGAACGCCTCCGGGCCGAGCACTCCCGCACCCGTCCAGCTGCCGTCGGCGATCAGTTCGAGGGCGACGACGGGATTGACGGCGGTCTGCCACACCACGGCCTGACAGCCGTACTCGGCCATGGACCACTGGTTGTCGACCACGTGGTAGAGGTACACCTCGCGCGGTGCCCCGTCCTTCATGCCCCGCACCCAGGTGCCGGCGCAGGTCTTGCCGTGCATCCGCTCGCCGAGCGTCGCGGGGTCGGGCAGGCAGGCGGCGACGACATCCCGGGGGGAGACCCGCACCGGCCCGTCGGGACCGGGCACGGTCACCGGCTCGGTACGGTCCAGGCCCAGCAGGTGCAGCGTCCTGAGGGTGTCGATGAACTCGCGGCCCAGGCCGTACTTGAAGGTGACCCGGCGCGCGTCGACCCAGCGCGGGACGAGCAGCACCTCCTCGTGCTCGACGTTCACGCACTCCACCGGGCCGATGCCCTCGGGGAAGTCGAACACCTCCGGCTCGCTGAACGGGGCGGTGGTGAACCAGCCGCGGCCCTCCTCGTAGACCACGGGCGGGTTGAGGCACTCCTCGATGGTGGTCCAGATGCTGAAGGACGGCGCGAAGTCGTAGCCGTCCACCGTGAGGTTGGCGCCGTCGCGGACGCCGATCTCCTCGATCGAGTCGAAGAGTTCGTCGGCGGCGTACCGGGCGAACACGTCCGACAGACCGGGCTCCACTCCCATGCCGACCAGTGCCAGCGCGCCGGCCTTCTCCCACTCGCCGGCCTGCGCGAACTGCTCGTCGCCGAGCTTGACCCCGCACTCCTCGTACGGCCGTTCCGAGTGCGGCCGGGACAGGGACATCGCCATGTCGACATAGGTGACGCCGGCGTCGCGCGCGGCGCGGAACAGCGGCATCACGAACCGGGGGTCGGTGGCGTTGAGCAGGACGTCGCAGCCGTGCCGTTCGAGCAGCGCGGTGACCTGCGCCTCGTCGCCCGCGTCGACGCGCTCGGCGCGGAACCGCGCGCCGTCCGCGCCGAGTGCCGCGACGGCCGCCTCGGCCCGGGCCGGGTCGTAGTCGGCCACGACCATCCGGTCGAAGAACGGCCGCCGGGCCGCGATCCGGGTGATGGCGGTGCCGACCCCGCCCGCTCCCACGAGCAGTACACGCATGACGGAGCACTCCCTTTCTTCCTCATGGGTCCTGGGTGGGATACAACGCCTGCGCCGTCGTAAGGTCAATGGCGTTGGCATAAGGGCCCGAGAGGAGACGGCGATGCCGAAACGCGTGGTTCCCGAGGAGCGGCGACGGCGCCGCAGGCCGACCAAGAGCGGCCGGGTGCTGTCCGAGACGCTGATCGTCGAGACCGCGCTGCGGCTGCTGCACGAGCACGGCAGCGCGGGGCTCACCGCCCGCCGGCTGGGCCTTGCCCTGGACTGCGACCCCAGCACCCTCTACCGCTACTTCCGCGGCATGGACGAGCTGACCCTCGCCATCGGCGACGCGCTGATCGGCCGGGCGCTGCGGGGCTGGCGCCCGACCGGGCAGTGGCGCGACGATCTGCGGGCCATCGGGCTGCGCATCCACGCGGCCTATCTGTCGCACCCTCAAGCGGCGGTCCTCACCGCGAGCCGGGTCTCCGGGCGGGCCAACGAACTCGCGGCCGACGAGGCGGTGCTGGGCGTGCTGCGCGGCGCGGGCTTCCCCCTGCCGGAGACGGTGCGGATCTACCACGCCTTCATCGACACCACGCTGGCCTTCGCCGCCCTCGACGCCGCGTCCCTCGCGCTGCCCGCCGCGGCACGGCGGGCCGACGAGGACATGTGGCGCTCGGCCTACGCCCGCCTCCCCGCCGCCACCCATCCGCACATCGCCGAGGCCGCCCCCCTCCTGGCCACCCGCATGCTCACCAGCGCCTACCCAACGGCCCTGGACATGCTCCTGACCAGCACGGACACCCACGCGCCCCGGTAGGCCCGGTCGGGCGGCTGCCACCTCCCGCTCTCGCCGCGGTGCCGGGCCCGCCCTTCCACGGGCCGTCCGCGGCCGGGACACGGAGGGTCCTGGGCATGCTCCTGACCAGCGTGGAGGGCTATGCGCCCTGGTAGGCCCGGTCGGGCGCCTCCCGCTCTCGCCGCGGTGCCGGGCCCGCCCTTCCATGGGCCGTCCGCGGCCAGGACACCGACGCCCCGGACGCCGGACGCGGGAATGTCGCCCTCCGGGTGCACGAGCGGGTGCGCGGGGCCGCCGCCGTCCCGTCCCGCCTGCCCCTCGACGCCCGGCACACCCGCGTCGGCGCGCGGCCAGGGCAACGAAACCCCTAACTAGCGGTACAGCGCCTCCGCTGCCGCCTCTGTGACCGCGTGGGTCACCGCTGCCAGGGCGGGGGAGTCCAGTTTCCACTGTTGCCAGTGGAGGGGCGTGTCGACCTCGTGGCCCGGGGCGAAGACCGTGAGGCGGCCGGCGCGGAGCAGGGGGCCGGCCTGGTGCTCCGGGACCATGCCCCAGCCGAGGCCGGAGGCGACCGCCTCGGCGAAGCCCTCCGAGGTCGGCACGTAGTGCCGTCGTACGCTCGCCTCGGCGCGTCCGCGCGTGAGTCGGCGTAGGAAGCCGTCCTGGAAGTCGTCCCGCCGGTCGAACACCACCACCGGCGCCTCGGGGAGCACCTCGTGCAGCGGCCCCGCGAGATGCGTGGCCGCGAACTCTGGCCGGGCCACCGGGAGATACCGCATCCGGCCCAGGTGCCGCACGGAGCAGCCCGGTACCGGCTCCGGTGACGAGGTCACCGCCGCCATCACCGTCCCCTCCCGCAGCAGGGCCGCCGTGTGGGCCTCGTCCTCCCGGCGCAGTTCGAAACAGAGCCGCGCCTGGGGCGGCAGCCGGGTGAGCGCCCCGAGGAACCAGGTCGCCAGCGAATCGGCGTTCACCGCGACCGACACCCGGGTCGGCTCCTCGGCCCCGCTGAGCCCCAACTCGGCGTGCGCGTCCCGTTCCAGCCGGGCCACCTGGCGGGCCAGCCGCACCAGGACCTCGCCCGACTCGGTCGGCCGCACCGGCTTGCTGCGCAGCAGCAGCACCCGGCCCGTCCGCTGCTCCAGCGACTTCACCCGCTGGCTCACCGCGGACGGGGTCACATGCAGCGCGGCGGCCGCCGCGTCGAACGTCCCCTCGTCGACCACCGCGAGGAGGGTCCGCACCTGGTCCAGCGGAAGGTCCGTCATCACGAGAGCTAAGGGTACGTAAGAATACTTAGCTGTACTGCACATACGCCTGGCCCGTAGCGTCCTCGGCATGACCAGCTCGATCACCGCCGCCGCGGCCGGATTCGGCACCGGCCTGTCCCTCATCGTCGCCATCGGCGCGCAGAACGCCTTCGTTCTGCGCCAGGGCATCCGCCGCGACGCCGTGCTCGCCGTCGTCGGCATCTGCGCCCTGTCCGACGCCGCGCTGATCGCCCTGGGCGTCGGCGGTGTCGGCGCGGTGGTGGTGGCGTGGCCCGGCGCACTGACGGCGGTCGGCTGGATCGGCGGCGCGTTCCTGCTGGGCTACGGCGCCCTGGCCGCCCGCCGGGTGTTCCGGCCGGGCGGCGCCGGGTTGCGGACGGAGGGCGAGGCGGCGAGCTCCCGCCGACGGGCCGTGCTCACCTGCCTCGCCATGACGTGGCTCAATCCGCACGTCTACCTCGACACGGTGTTCCTGCTGGGCTCGGTCGCCGCCGACCACGGCCCGCTGCGCTGGACCTTCGGCCTCGGCGCCGTCCTGGCCAGCCTCTGCTGGTTCGCCGCGCTCGGCTTCGGCGCCCGTCTGCTGAGCCGCTTCCTGGCCCGTCCGGCCGCCTGGCGGGTCCTGGACGGACTGGTCGCCGCCACCATGATCGTCCTCGGTCTGACGCTCGTCGCGGGAGCGTAGGGCCTGTCCGGCGGGTGCGTCCAGATGCAAGGCGGAGGAGGGAGTCGGCGGCCGACGACAACGCCGCAGATGCGCGTGCCAGGCCCCGCGTCCCGGCATGATCCGCCGGACAGGCCCAAGGCCCGGGCCGTCCCGCGCCGCCCGCCGGGTGGGAGGCCCCGGCTACAGCGTCGTCCCGCCCCGCCGGGGTATCGCGTACTGGTCCAGCAGCTTGCCGCGCGTCGCCTCCAGCCGGTGGGCGAGGATCTCGGCGACCTTGCGCACCAGCATCAGCCCGAGCTCCGGGTCCTCCTCGCACAGCCGGAGCACGGCCGCCGCGTCGAACTCGTAGGCGCGCACCGGGCTGAAGGCCACCGCGCCGAAGTCCCACTCGTAGGGCGGGAACAGCCACGACCAGCCCAGCAGGTCGCCCGCGCCGAGCTGGGCGACGATCACCCGGTGCACTTCGGTGACCTGCTGTTCCAGCGAGACCGCGCCGGAGCGGATCACCCAGAAGCGGTCGGCGTGCCCGCCCGGCTCGAAGATGTGGGTGTCCTCGGGGAAGGACACCTCCCGCGCCAGCGCCATCAGACGCTCCCGCTGCGGAGGGGGCAGGGCGCTCAGGAGTTTGATGGCTTTGGTCATGGCGCGGGGCTCCTCGCCGGGCAATCGGTTGCGGTGCTTTCCCTACGTTCATTTCAGCCGCTGCCGCCTTTCGGGGCACCTCGGCGGCCGGGAGATCTCCGCACCCGGGCGCCGGGGGCCGTCCGGGCATGAAAAAGCCCTGGCTGGACGGGGGAAGCCAGCCAGGGCCGTACGCGGTGGTATCCGGAGGACAGGGCGTCGACTCCGTCACCACGTATGAGTGAACGATAAACCATTCAGCCAAGGTTCCGGTAATCGGGCCGCGTGACGTCGTGCACCGGGCTCACCCGGCCCGCTCGTCCACGACCAGGACCGTCTCCAGGCCGGGACTCGACGCGTCGGGCAGATACATGCCCGCGGCCAGCCCCGTGGACAGATAGCGCAGCACGGGTTCGTTGAGCCGTTCGCCCGGCATTACGGCCGGGATCCCGGGCGGATAGGGAGTGATCATCTCGGCGGAGATCCGCCCGGCGGCGTCCTGCGCCGGTACCTCCTCGACCGGACCGAAGAACGCGTTCCGCGGCAGCATCGCCTGCTCCATCCGCAACTCCTCCGGCCGCGGCACCTCCACCCGCGGGCCCGTGGGCATACCGGGCGCCGCCCGGCCCAGCTCCCGCAGCGCCGACAGCAGCTCTCCGGCCGTCTCCCGGTCGTCGGCGTGGGTGATCTGTGCCCCGATACGGCGGTGGTCCACCAGATGGGCGACGATGCTCCGGTGACCGCGCAGCCAGTCCGCCGCCTGGTAGCCGGTGATGCCGAGGTCCGCGATGTCGATGACACAGGGCAGCGGGTCGAAGTCGTCCGCCAGCCCCGGGCCGCAGAAGTCGTCCCGGTCGTTGACGTGCATCCCGTCGATCTCCTCGATCGCGGCCCGGACCTCGGCCGCGAGGCCGAGCGCCGACCCCATCAGCTCCTTGCCGCGCAGGGCCATCTGCCGCCGCCAGCCGTCAAGACCGGCGTAGATCAGCACCGAGGGACTGGTCGTGCCCAGCAGATCGGCCCGCATGCCGAGCACTGCCGGCGTCACGAGGTCGCCGCGCAGATGGAACACGGAGCCCTGTTCGAGACCGCTGCCCATCTTGTGGATGCTGGTCACACAGACGTCGGCGCCCGCGTCCATCGCCCAGGACGGCAGATCGGGGTGGAAGGGCAGATGCGCGCCCCAGGCCTCGTCCACGATCAGCGGCAGCGAGCGCCGGTGGCACACCTGGGCGATCGCCTCGAGCGCCGCGGTGCTGCCGTACGGCGTCGGGCTGGTCACCAGGGCGCCGCGGGCGTCCGGATGGGCCTCGAAGGCATGCTCGAACTCGGCGGCCGACGGCGGGTGCGACAGGCGCCGCTCGGCGTCCCACCGCGGCTCCACCCACACCGGCTCGATACCGGACAGGATCAGCCCCGCCCCCACCGACTTATGGGCGTCCCGCCCGATCAGCAGCTTCTCGTGGGGACCCGCGACCGACAGCATCGCCGCCTTGACCGACAGGGAACTCCCGCACGTACTGAAGAAGGTGTGCTCGGCGTGGACCGCGTCGGCCATCAGCTCCTGGGCCTGGTGCAGCACCCGCCCCCGGGTGAGCCGGTCGTCCAGGCCGCCCGTCGCCAGCACATCGCCCAGGAACACCGAGTCACCGAGCACCTCACGCACCGCCGGGTCGGCACCACGGGCCTGCTTGTGCCCGGGCGGGGTGAAGCTCAGCCGCCCCTCGCGGTGGTAGTCCTCCAGCGCTTGCAGAACCGGCGCCCGGCTGTGATCGACCGTCATGGGCACCCGGGTGCCCCCGTCCGGGCGCTGCGAATCCCCCGGCCGCTCAGCGCGTCGCCGGATGCTTGCCCGGCGTCAGGATCTCGTCCAGCACCCGCAGCACGACCCCGTAGGCCACCTTCCGCACATCGGCGTCGCGCGCGGCGACGGTGTCGCCGGAATTCTCCCGCCCGAGCGCGTCACCGCGGGCCCGCCAGGTCCGCTCCTCCTGTGCGGCGCAGGCCCTCGCCCGCTGAATGCGCCGCAGCAGTTCGTCCGAGTCCACCACATCGGTCATACGACAACACGTACCCCTGTGCGCCGTTGAAATGTCGGTGGTACGGGAAACGGCCGGGAGGTTTGCCCGTACCGGGACAGGTGAGCCGAAAAGGGAGGTCCGAGGCGTTCCTCATCGCCCCTCAAGGTCCATCCGGGCCCTTCGTCACCGAATCAGGGAGCCGCAGCATGTCTGAGGAGTACATGACCGACCCCGTTGCCCAGCCGCCCGGCGCGCGCCGGGCGGGGACATCCCTTCCGCGCCGTCCGGCCGAGGTGCGCGAGGCCGTGGCACGGGCGGTGTCCGAACGCTGCCGTGCCACGCACACCGACTGCGACACCGCGGCCCTGGCGGACGCCCTGCTCGTCGCCTCCGAACTCACCACCAACGCGATCCTGCACGGCGGCGGAGTCACCGACTTCCGGGTCGACGTCAGCGGGCCCGGAGTACGGCTGTCCGTGAGCGACCGCAGCGACGAACTTCCCGTCGTCATACCCCACACCGACCAGCGGGGACGCCGCCGGCCCGGCGGCCACGGATGGCCCATCGTGTGCCGGCTGGCCCGCGACGTCCGGGTGTCCGACCTCCCCACGGGCGGCAAGTGCATCACCGCGGTCGTCCCCTTGATCTGAGCCCCGGCAGATTCCGTGGCGAAGCGGAGTTTGTTCCACCGGGTCGGGGGCAATCGGAGGTTCGTGCTTCGGACCGGAGGCGCGCCAGCGGGAGCGGCAAGCCGCTGAGGACCCTCCGTGTGTCCCGGCGGCGCCGACCCGCGGTAGTCCCACACAAACCACCGTTCGGGAGCGAAACCGCATGCTCATTGACACGTCCGCCCCTCGTCCCGGCTCCTCCGACACCACCGGCGCACCACCCCGCAGGCGCCACGACGACGCCCCCGACACCACCGCCCTCTTCGCCCGGCTGGCGTCCCTGGAGGACGGCCCCGAGCGGGACGCGGTCCGTGACGAGCTCGCCACCGCGTGGCTGCCCATGGCCCACCGCATCGCCGGCCGTTTCCGCGACCGCGGTGAGTCCATCGAGGACCTGCGCCAGGTGGCCGCCTTGGGCCTGGTGAAGGCCATCGACCGGTTCGACCCGAGCCGGGGCGCCTTCGAGAGCTACGCCGTCCCCACCATCACCGGTGAGGTCAAGCGGCACTTCCGCGACCGGATGTGGGCCCTGCGCGTCCCCCGCCGGGTGCAGGAACTGCGCAACAAGGTGCGGGTGGCACGACGCGAGCTCACCCAGAACCCCGGAAGCCCCGAGCCGTCGGTGGCGGACATCGCCGCCCACACCGGACTGACCGAGGAGGAGGTCGGCGCCGGGATGGAGGCGCTGGAGAGCTTCAGCACCCTGTCGCTGGACGCGGAACTGTCCACCGACGACGACGGCTACAGCCTCGCCGACACCCTCGGCGCCTCGGACGCCTCGTACGACGTCGTGGTCGACCGCGAGTCCGCCAAGGAGGGCCTGCGCCGGCTGCCGGAGCGCGAGCGCGCCATTCTCTACATGCGTTTCTTCGAGGACATGACCCAGAGCCGTATCGCCGACCACCTGGGAATCTCCCAGATGCACGTCTCCCGTCTCATCAGCCGCAGCTGTGCCCGGGTGCGCGCCGACGTGATGGGACAGCGCAGGGGCCCCCGCGGCACCGGCGGACACTCGGCGACGGCGTGAACAGCGCCCGCCACCAACGAATGCGAGAAACATGCTGAAGCCCCACCCCACCGTGCTGCGCCGCCTCGTCGAGGAGTACGAGTCCCTGGCCGTCCCCACAGCCGGGACCCCCGACGCGGCCCGGGCCGCGCGGATCACCGACCTGGCGTACACCCTCTGCGTGTCCACCGGCACCCGGGACGTACGGCACGCGCTCACCACCGCACACCGCTGGCTGGCCGCGGAGGACGCACCCGGCCCGGCCCGGACCGCACGGCACGCCTCCGTATGAGTGGCCGGGTGCGGGGAACCCGTGGCCGATGAGCGAATCCGAGATCCCCCCGGAAAGCCGGCCCGTGGACGTCTACCTCGACCTCCTGCGCGTCCGGATGGACACCGAGGACTACCGGCTTCTGCTCCGTGTGGTGGAGCCGGTCCTCGAAGCGATCGACGAACACCGCCTGTCGGGTCTGGACCTGGCGCTGGACGGCGGCGACGAGGAACTGCCCCAGGAGGTCCGAGACGAGGCCGCCCTGGTCATCGCCACGGCTGTCACCGGCCGCATGGACAACGAGGTGGTCGAGCTGGATGTCGACGAGAGCGGACCGATCCGCGTGGTCACCGACGCGGCGACCGCCGCGGACCCCTCCCGGCTCGGCGAGATCGCCGACTTCATCAGGGACCGCAACCGCCAGAACGAGGAACTGCGCGGCATCGCCGAGGCCAGCGGCCTGCCCACGGACTTCTGACCCGTCCGGCCGTCGGCCGGTTCAGCGGTCGGGTGCCGACACCTCAACCCGCAGGGGCCGGGCGAGGCCGACCACGGCCTCGTCCAGCCGCTCCAGATGGCGCAGCACCCGGCCGGTGATGCTGCCGTACCGGCCGGTGCCCTCCTCGCCCAGCAGGGACGCGATGCTCGGGCCCGTCTCGACGGTCCCGGTGGTGTCCTCGCCCGATACCCGGGCCGCGATGGTCCTGATGTTGCGCACCGTGCGTTCCGCCGCCCCGCGCAGCCGGGGGTCCGCCGCGATCGACGGATGCGACGGCAGCAGCTCCGCCGTCGCCGCCAGCGAACGCGCGTGGTACGCACACGTCTCGAGAAGCGCCACCACATAACGGGCGTTCGCCCGCCGCGCCCGCAACGGCGTGACCGGGTGGGTCAGCGGCCGGGTCGCGCCACGCAGGTCGCCCAGGGCCTGGTCCAGCTCCCGGGCCTTGTCCAGCAGGTCGGCGGCGGGCCCTCCGCTGAGCTGGCCCACGGCGGCCTCCGTCACCTCGGCAAGCCGCTCCAGCACGGTGACCAGCAGTTCGTTGGTCCGCCGGTCGGTGTTCACCGGCAGTACCAGTGCCGCCGCCACCGCCCCGCAGGCCGCGCCCAGCGCCGTCTCCTCCAGGCGCAGCACCAGCACCTCCCAGCTGTAGGTGTGCAGCAGGGTGTACAGCAGCCCGAGCATCGCGGTCACGAAGAACGACATCAACGTGTAGGACAGCGGCGCCGTGTAGAACATCGCGAAGATCAGCACCAGTACCAGCAGGAAAGCCGCCAGGGTGTGCCGGCCCACCACGGCCGCCAGCGCGATCCCCGCGGCTACGCCGAACACCGTGCCCAGCAGCCGCCGGTAGCCCTTGACCAGGATCTCGCCGGTCGAGGCCGTGTTGATGAAGACGATCCAGCACGTCAGCACCGCCCATTGCCACCGGCCCTTGGACAGCAGCTCACCGCCGACGATGGCCAGGACCGACCCGACGGTCACCTGCACGGCGGCCCGCGTGGTCGGACGCTGCAGCCCCGTCCGCGAGGCCTCCGGCTCCGGCTCCTCACCGGCGTCGATGGCGGCGTCCTCGGCGTCCAGCTCCTCCCGGCTCCTGGCTGTCGCCGGGCTGTCGTCCGACTCGTCCTGCGGACCGTCCAGGGCGACGCGCAGGCCCATGACGGCGCGGGCGGTCTCCCCGATGGCCCGGAACACGTCCTGCACCGCCGGCGAGGCAGGCGGCAGATTCTCCTCGTCCCGGTAGGCCAGCAGCCGGTTGCGCAGGTGGGCCATGCCCGTTCCCGCCGTCCCCGTCCACAGCACGAGCGCGCGCAGCGCCAGCAGATCCCGGCGCAGCCGGTCGATGGCCTCGTCCGGGCCGGGCAGCCGGCCCACCTCGGGGGCGGGCGCGCCGGGCAGATGCAGGGTGAGGGTGTCCGCCCGCTCGGCGCTGCGGGCCGAGAGCAGCAGCAGACCGAGCCGCTCGGCGGCGATCTCGGCGTCGGCGATCCGGCGCTGCACAAGCCGCGCCGTCTGCTCGTCGGGCGTTCCCTCCTCGAGCCGGGACTGGATCATCAAGGCCGTCTCGTGCAGCCGGGCGGTGCCCTCCCGCACCTCCTCCAGCGCCTTGTCCACCTCGTCCGGCCCGGCGTCGAGCAGCGCCAGATGTGCGGACACGAGCTGGCCGAGCCGGGCCCGGAACGCCTGGCGCAGCCGCTCGAGCACTCGGGTGGGGGTGACGGGGAGGACGGCGAACCGCACCAGGGCGCTGCTCGCGAAGGCGACGGCCAGGGCGACCCACAGGCCCGGCAGTTCCGACACGGATGCCCCGACGAACAGGGACACGAAGTACGCCTGGAAGCCGATCAGGCCGAGCGCGGTCCCGCGGTCGCCGAACCGCCGGCTGTAGACGGCACAGAAGATCAGGACGACGAAGAAGGCTTCCCCGACGAGCCCCCGCTCGCCGAGCACCGCGCCCAGTGACGCGGACACCAGGGCGAGCGGCAGCCCGAAGGCCAGCGTGACCGCCTGGGCACCGCGCTGCCGCTCCCGGATGGCGAACGTGGCGACCATCGCCGTCATCGCCCCCGCCACCAGCCGGTTGATGTCGAACCCCAGAGAGGCGAGCACGGCCAGCGTCAGCGCGATCGCCCCCACCGTCCGCAGCGCGGCCGTCAGCCGCAGCAGACCGGGATCGAACGCCACCAGGTGGTCCCGCAGCCGGGTGAGCCGCGAGTGCGCCGCCTCCTTCACTCCGCCGTACCCTCCCCCCTCGCACGCGGCCGGCCGGATCCCCGCACCGCGGGGTGCGAGCAGCCCCGCGCGCGACGGATCACCGAGCCGCCCGGCCCGCTTCCTCGACGTGCGCCCGGACCTGCTCCGGTGTCAGATAGGCGTCGAGATACTCGAAGTCCCGCAGATTGCCGGGCCGGTGCGCCTGGAACCCGGTGCGGACGAAGTCGTCGCCGGCGATGGCGTTGAGCAGCCAGTCGGTCATCACCCGGGTCTTGGCGACATTCGTGCGCAGCGCCGACCAGTGGTATCCGCGGGCCACCGCCTGGGCGGGCAGACCGTGCAGTTCGAAGCCGAGCGGCCGCGACACCGCGTCGGTGCCGCCGAGGTCCACCACGAGTCCGAGGTCCTTGTGGACGTACGGCCGCGTCGGCCGGCCCCGCAGCGTCGCGATGACGTTCTCGGCGACGTGCCGCCCCTGCCGCAGCGCGTGCTGCGCGGTCGGCGGGCACACGGCGCCGTCGCCCTTCGCCACATCGGGCACCGCGGCCGCGTCGCCGAGGGCGAACACCCCGTCGTGACCCGGCAGACACATGTCCGCGTTCACCGCGAGCCGTCCCCGGACGGTCTCCGCGTCGAGCGTCGCGATGAGGGGGCTGGCGACCACACCGGCGGTCCAGATCAGGGTGCGCGTCGGCACCACCCGGCCGTCGGTGAAGGTGACCTCCTCGGCGCTCGCCTTCTCGATCGACACCCCCAGGGAGATCTCGATGCCGCGCCGGGTCAGGATCTCGTGCGCGCTGCGCCCGAGCTTCTCACCCAGTTCCGGCATGAGCTTCGGCGCGATGTCGATCAGATGCCACTTGATCAGGCCCGGGTCCAGCCGGGGATAGCGCTTGACGGCGGCGTGCGTCAGCCGCTGCAGACAGGCCGCCGTCTCCGTCCCCGCGTAACCGCCGCCCACCACCACGAACTGCAGCCGGGAGGCCCGCTCCGCCGGATCGTGGCTCGCGTCCGCCAGGTCGAGCTGGGAGATGACGTGGTCACGGAGGTAGGCGGCCTCGGCCAGCGACTTCAGCCCGAAGGCGTGGTCCGTCAGCCCCGGGATGTCGAAGGTGCGGGTGACACTGCCGGGGGCCAGCACGATGTAGTCGTACGGCTCGTCGACGATCTCGCCGTTGATGATGCGGATGACACACACCTTCGACCGCAGATCCACGCCGATGGCCCCGCCCGGGATGATCCGGGTGCGGTACCTCTCGCTGCGGCGCAGGGAGAGCGCGACCGACTGGGGGGTCAGCACCCCGGAGGCCACTTGGGGGAGCAGGGGCATATAGAGCTGGTAGGAGAACGGGGTCACCAGCGTGAGGTCGGCCTCGTTCGGGGCGAGCCTGCGCTCCAGCCGCCGTACGCACTCCACGCCGGCGAAGCCCGCGCCCACCACAAGGATCCTGGGTCGTGTCACGGTGTCCATCCCTTCCTGTGGCTGCAGGCGGTCCGCCTCGGCTGTCGATGCCTGACGCGTGCCCCTGTTCAGCACCACGATGCCCGTACCCGCCCCGGAACGCACCGGGAAGCCACGACGGTCACCGCGGACGTCCCCGCCTCACCCGTGCAGATGGCACAGCAGCAGACACACGTCGTCCTCGCGCTCGGAGTCGCTCAGCAGCGGACGCAGGATCCCGTCCGCCGACTTCTCCAGATCCGTGTCCAGCGCGTCGGAACCGTACGCCCCGAGGACCCCCGCAAGCCGTTCGATACCGGGGTCGATGCCCCGGGCCCGCCGCTCGACCAGCCCGTCCGTGTAGAGCGCCAGCGTCGCACCGGGCGTCAGCCGCTCGGTGTGGTCGGCGATCTCCTGCCGCAGCGGAATGCCGAGCATCGCGCCCGGCTTGGCGTCCAGCACCCGCACCCGTCCGTCGGGCAGCCGCAGCACCGGGGGCGGATGACCCGCCGCGGCCCACGTCAGCGTGGGCTCGTCCGGATGGAACCGCGCGATGACCGCGGTGGCGAAGAGGTCCGGCTGGAGGTGCCGGAGATAGTCGTGCAGCCGGGTCAGCAGCCGGCCCGGGCCGCCGCCGTCGACGGCGTACGCGCGCAGTGCGGTGCGCAGCTGGCTCATCATCACCGCCGCGTGCAGCCCGTGCCCGGTGACATCGCCGATGACGGTGATCAGACTGCCGTCGCGCTGCCGGAACGCGTCGTACCAGTCGCCGCCGACGTTCAGTCCGTGCGTGGCCGGCAGATAGCGGGCCGCCAGGCTCAGACCCGGCGTCGTCGGCAGCTCCGTGAGCAGGGCGCGCTGCAGCGTCTCGGCGATGTCCCGGTTGTGTTCGAAACGCCGGGCGTTGTCCATGGCGATGCCGGCCCGCCGGGCGAGCTCGATCAGCGTCACGGCGTCGTCCGGGTCCCAGCGCTCACCGGGCGGCCACAGGGTGAGCACCCCCAGCGGGGCGCGGCGCGGCGTCAGCAGCGGGATGCACAGCAGGGGCCGCGCCGGGTCCAGGGCCGACGGGGGCCGGTCGTCCACGCCGGGCAGCCCTCCCGGGTGGTCGGCGGCGTACTGAGGTCGGCCGGTGCGGGCGGCCAGCACCGCCGCACCCGGGTGGGCGGTGGGCCGGTGCCGGTCGTCCTCCTCGTCGAACAGCCATACGTCGACTCCGTCGGCGTAGCGGGGCACGAGCAGTTCCGGCAGCCGGCGCACGATCTCGTCGTGGTTCAGCGAGGCGTTGAGCGCGGCGCTCGCGTCGGCGAGGAACCTCAGCCGGCGCCGGGCGTTCTCCGCCTCCTCGCGCGCCCGGCGCTCGGCGGCGAACGCCTCCCGCTGCGCCCTTCCGGCCGCGTCAAGCTCGGCATGCAGCGCCAGCACGCCCTGGTTGGTCTGGTGCAGCTCCTCACGGTGGAAGGCGACCAGCTCCTCCTTCTCGGCGAGCATCTCCAGCACTACGGCGGTGTCCTCGTCGGCGCCCAGCAGTGCCTCCGCCAGTCCGGCCGGGTCCTCGCTCTCCGGGCCGGCGCCGGCGGCGATCCGCCCCGGCTCGGGACAGGGCACCGTCAGCGTCCAGGGGGTGTCGACGGAGGCGTCCGCGTTCGCGCCGGGGGAGGGGGACACCACGGCGCGCAGGACCGCCTCCCCGGCGGGCGAAGCCTCCAACCGGAGCTCCCAGGTGCCGCCCTTGGCGAGGCACTGCCGCAGATGACCGCCGAGCGCCGTGGCCAGCCGGGTGCGTTCCACGGTGGGCACCGCGCACTCCGCCGCCAGCCGCGCGACGGCGATCCGTGCGCGCGCCGCCTCGGTGACCGTCTCGATCCGCCAGACATACGTCATCGCAGCCCCGGAAAACCAGGAGCCGGAACGACCGCAGCGGCGCCGGGCGCGTGCGGCGGGGTCGCGGGGGTTGTGTCGTCCCGTCGCGGGTGCGGGGGAGCGCCGGTGGGCCGGGGGGCGGCGGTGCGGGCGGGAGCGGTCGGCTGGGTGGGTGTCATGGGGTCTGGTGGGGCGGGGGTGGTGTCGTTCCGGACCGGGGGTGGGGGAGTGCCGGTCGGCCGGGGGGTGGTGGTGCGGGCGGGTGCCGGGGCGGGAGTGGTGTCGGTCGGCTGGGTGGGTGCCATGGGGTCTGGTGGGGCGGGGCTGGTGTTGTTCCGGACCGGGTGCCGGGGGGCGCCGGCCGGCCGGGGGGTGGTGGGGCGGGCGGGTGCCGGGGCGGGAGCGGTGTCGGTCGGCCGGATAGGTGTCATGGGTGCTCCGGCGGGGCGGGGGCCAGGACAGCCACGGCGGTGTCGTCCCGTACCGGGCGTGCGGGACTTCCGGCGTCCCGGACGGTCACGGCCGCTGTCACTGCCGGGTCGGCCGGCGGTCGGCCGGTGCCCGGGGGCGGCGTCCAGCGGCCGGGCAGACCGTCCGTGTGCAGGATCAGCAGGCTCTCGGAGGTCCAGGGAACCTCGTCCTCGCGTACCGTGTTCGGCCGGTGCACCCCGACAATACCCGGCCGGGACAGCAGGGAACGCCAGCGGTCGCCGTCCCGTAGTCGGGCCGACACATTGCCGATCCCGGCGAAGCGCAGCCGGCCCGTCCAGATGTCGAGCTGGGCCACGGCGACGGCCGCGCCCCGCGTCCCGGCCAGGGCCGTGTGGAGCTTGTGCAGCATCTCCGCGGGCGGCAGCCGGGCCCAGTGGCGCAGTTCCTCGACGGCGGCGGTCGACGCACGGGCCGCCTCGCTCCCGTGCCCCAGCCCGTCGGCCAGCATCAGCGTCAGCCGGTCACCGGACCTGACCCAGGCCCAGGCGTCCCCCGAGAAGTCCGCGCCGGCGAACGGGACGTTGACGCCCCCGGCGTGCGCACCAGGGCCGCCCGAGGGGTCCGCGCCCCGGCCCGGACGGCCGACGCGGGCCACCGCCACGGTGCCCCGGCCGGGCACGCTGTGCAGACCGAAGTCGTCGGCGAGCCGGCGGCAGGTGCCGAGGCCCGCGCCGAGCGAGCCGCTCGAGGAGAACCCGTCCCGCAGCGCGGCGTCCACATCGGCGATCCCCGGCCCGTGGTCGATCGCGGTGATCTGCACCGCCCGGTCCGGCAGGCCTTCCCGCGGTACGGACGGGGCCACCACGTCGATGAGCACCTGACCCGCCTGCGCGTGCTTGAGGAGGTTGGTGGCGAGCTCGGTCGCCACCAGCGCCACCGAGGCGGTGCGCTGATCGTCCAGCCCGGCCAGGGCCGCCGCCTGCTCCGCCGCGACCCGGACGTCCCGCACCCGGGTCGGGTCCTGGACCGGTATGTCCCACACGCGGGGCATCAGACGTCCTCACGCGGACGCGGCGGCCGGGACACCCACGAGGTCACCCGTACCGTGGTGCCCGACCCGGGGGTGCTCTCGACCGAGAAGTCGTGCACGAGCCGCCGCGCGCCGCCCAGCCCCATCCCCAGCCCGCCGCCGGAGGTGTAGCCGTCGCTGAGCGCCCGGTCGAGATCGGGGATGCCCGGTCCCGAGTCGCTGAACATGAGCCGTAGCCCGTCGATCCCGTCGGCGGTGACATGCGACGCCTCCATCACGCCGCCCCCGCCGTGGACCAGGGCGTTGCGCGCCAGCTCGCTGGCCGCGGTCACCAGCTTCGTCTGGTCCACCAGACCGAAGCCGAGCGTGGCGGCGGCCTGCCGCACATGCTGACGCACCCACACCAGATCCATGTCCGACCGGATGGGCAGGCGGGCCTCCAGGCCCGCGCCGGTGTGCATCACGGGCTCTCCTCGCGCGCGCCGCCGGCCCGGCCCGGCACGACGGGCTGCGCGAGGAGCTCCAGTGCCGCCTCGGTGGTGAGCGCGGTCCGCAGCCCGGGCAGCGTCAGCCCGAGCTCCACCAGCGTGATGGCGACCGCGGGCCGCATCCCGGCCACCACGGTCCGCGCGGCCAGCAGCTCGGTCTGGGCCGCGATCTCGGCCAGCACCCGCCCGAGGAAGGAGTCGACGATCTCCACACCGGAGATATCGATCACCACCCCCGTGACCCGGCTGCGGGAGATCGTTTCGGAGAGGTCCTGCTGGAGCTGGAACGCCATGCTGTCGTGCAGGTCACCCTGAAGGGTGACCAGGAGGACGTCCCCCAGCCGGAGCACCGGCACATGTCCCGCGACCGGGCGGGAGAAGTCCTCGCTCACCGCCGGCCCGCGCCCTCGGGTGCCGCGTTCACTATGTTCGCCCCCAGCTCGTGCAGGCAGTACCCGAGGGCGTCGGCGAGGCTCGCCCGGGTCTTCACCGTGCCGAGGTCCAGCCCGAGGTGCACGATGGTCTGCGCGATCGCCGGACGGATGCCGGACACCACGCACTCCGCGCCCATCAGCCGGGCCGCGGCGACCGTCTTCATCAGATGCTGCGCCACCAGCGAGTCCACGGTGGGCACACCGGTGATGTCGAGGATCGCGAACCGCGCGTGCTGGTCGACGACCGCGTTGAGCAGGGTCTCCATCACCACCTGACTGCGCGCGCTGTCCAGCGTCCCGATCAGCGGGACCGCCACGATGCCGTCCCAGAGCTTGATCACCGGGGTCGCCACCTCCAGCAGCTGGAGGCGCTGCCGGTCGATCAGCGCCTGCCCCTCGCTCAGCGCGGTCTGCATGGCCACCAGGCGCAGCGTGCCCATCAGCACGCTCAGCGCCGTCGAACACTCCCGCAGCCGCTCGGGTGCCTCCTGCTCCAGATCGGCGACCAGGAGGTTCTCCACCGGCGGACGCAGCGCCGCCAGCTCGGCCGCCACCTGGGTGGTGGACAGCCCGGCGCGGGAGCGGGCCGCCCCCATGCGCGCCAGCTGCTCGCGCACACCGGTGAAGCCGGCCGCGTCCGGATCCTCGACCCGCTGGGAGTCGGCCACCTGGGCGAGCGCGTCGACGACCGCCTTGCCGGCCTCCACCGCCTCCTCGCGGGAGACCGTGAACACCGTGCGGAACAGGGGCTCGTCGGCCCACCGCTGGGCGATCTGCTCGCTCCGGCGCAGCAGGAAGTCCCTGACCTCGTGCGCCGGTGTGCCGGGTGTCCCGCCGGTTTCGTGCTGCGGCACGTGTTTCCTCTCCTCTTCTTTGTCGCCTTGTGCCGAGCCCACCTCGGGCACCGCGGCGCGGGGTGTGTGTTCAGGCGTCCGGTTCGGCCGGTGCCTCCGGCATCCCGTCGACCCGCTCCAGCGCCTCGTCGACGCTCTCCGAGACGGGGACGGTGATGCTCACCCCGGTCAGGTCCAGGATGCGGCGCACGGCGGGAGCGGGCGCGATGATGTGCACGCTCCCCGGCAGCTCGCGCGCCTCCTGGTACACGCGCAGGATGATATTCATGCCGGACGAGTCCATGAAGGGGACCGCCGACAGATCCAGCAGGAAGTGCCGGCGGCCGTGGTGGAGCTGGTTCGCCAGGTGATGCTGGAACTCGGTCGCCGTGTCGACGTCCAAGTAGCCCTCCACCGTCAGTAGGGCCACATCCTCACGCGGAAGGGTCACCTCGACGGACAACGGGTCCTGGGCAATGTGCACGAGTACCTCCAACAAGGTGATCAAGCTCTTCGTCGCGCAGCCGCGCGTACCCCCGAATCGCCCGCTCATGCCTCGGCCCGTCGTCCGTCGCGGCGCGAGGGCTCATCCCACGCGGATTCCGACGATGCAGGTGTCGTCGTCGGTGTCCGACCTGCTGTAGGTGAGCAGTCGGTCCAGCCGCTGGTCAAGCGTGCCCGGGGCCGTCGCGGCCGTGGCCAGCAGATGGGTCAGGGACTCCTCCACGGTGCGGTCCCGGCGTTCGATCAGACCGTCCGTGTACATCAGCAGATTGTCCTCGGCGGCCAGCCGCACCTCCGCCTCCTCGTACGACGCCTCCGGTACGGCGCCCAGCAGCAGCCCGCGTACCAGCGGAAGCGGAGCCGCCTCGGAACCCCGCACCAGCACCGGCGGCAGATGACCCGCCCGCGCCCACCGCAGCGTGCGCGTGGCCGGGTCGTACAGGCCGCAGACCGCGGTGGCGCTGACGCCGCCCGTGAGATGGTGCGCCACGATGTTCAGCCACGACAGCAGCTGCCCGGGGCCGGCACCGGTCACGGCGAGCCCCCGCAGCGCGTTGCGCAGGACGACCATGCTGGTCGCCGCCTCTATGCCGTGCCCCGCGACGTCCCCCACGCACAGCAGCACCAGCCGGGACGGCAGCACCACGGCGTCGTACCAGTCGCCGCCGACCAGCTGCTCGGCCTCCGCGGGCCGGTAGCGGACGGCCACATCGAGATCCGGCACCTGCAGCGGCGCCTGGGTGGGGGGCATGATGGCGCGCTGCAGCTGCAGCGCCAGCCGGTCCCGCTCGCTGGCGTGCTGTTCGGTGTGCGCGAGCTGGTCGCGGGTGGCGGCCAGCGCCACCTCCGTCCAGTGCTGGGCGGAGATGTCCTGGTAGGCGCCGCGGGTGGTGAGCAGCCTGCCGTCGGTGTCCAGGACCGGCTCGGCGACGACGCGGATGTGCCGGGTCACCCCGTCGGGCCGTTGCAGCCGGAAGGCCGCGGAGGCCGGGCGCCGGTGGTGCAGCAGCGTGCGCAGGAACCGGCCGATGGTGACGGCGTCGTCCGGGTGGGCGTGCGCGGGCAGCTCCTCGAGCGGCACCGGGGGACTGGTCGGCGGCCGCCCGTACAGGTCGAACAGCTGCCCGTTCCAGGTGATCTCCCCGGTCAGCAGGTTCTCCTCGAAACCCCCGATCCGGCCGAGCCGCTGGGCGTGCTGGAGCAGGCTCGCCAGCCGCGCCGTCTCGTCCTCGATCCGCCAGATGAACAGAATGCCGGAGCCGTGCCGGCTGACACTGATGTCCGCGACCGCCGCCAGCGGCACCTCGTCGACCAGGGCGGTGAGGTTCATGCGCCGGGCCCGGAACGGCTCTCCCGTGGCGTACACCCGCTCGATCCGCTGGAACAGCTCGCTGTCCCCGGCGGCCATCGGATACGCCTCCAGCAGCAGCGCACCGCTGACCATGGCACGCGGCCGGCCCGCCGGGTCCAGGAAGCGGCCGTTGATGTGCTGGATACGGAAGTCCAGCAGGTTCCCGGAGGCGTCCAGGTGCGGCACCAGGACCAGGGCCGGGTCGTACAGTCCGTCGGCCAGGTCCATCAGTTCCGCGGCGTCCGGCAGCACCTGCGGCCGCCGGGCCGGGCCGCTCGGCGGCGTGTACGTCTCCAGGGTGTGCGCGCACAGCTCGGCCAGGGCCTCCACCTGGCGGACGATCTGCGGCGGCTGCTCGGGCAGCGGAGCCGGCCAGACGATCTCCAGCACGCCGTACACCCGCCCCCCGGTGCCGGCCGGGACGGCCGCCCTGCCCCCCTCCGGGTAGTGGTGCCGGCCGACGCTGGGCAGACCCCGGTCGGCCGTCGACCCGATCCACAGGCCGTCGCGCTCCGTGAGGGCGCACCGGGCGACCGTCGCCACGTCCGGCGGTACGTAGTACCAGCGCGCCGCTTCGGCGGGGGAGAACCCGGCGCTGCCCGCCAGGGTGAGCGACCCGTCGGCGCCGGCCGCCCAGATCGCCACGGCCACCGCGCCCAGCGGGCGCAGCGCCTGTTCGAGGAGGGACTCGGCCACGGCCTGGGTGTCGTCCGCGGCCAGCGCCCCGCTCTCCGCCGCGCGCAGCCGTACGGCGGCAGGCTCGGGCCCCGCGTCCCCGGCGGCCCGGGTGGCGGCCAGGAAGGCGCCCGTCACCTCGGACATCCGGTCCCGGGCGGCCTCGTTGATGACCTCGACCGCGAACTCCAGCTGAGTCGTCCCGGCCTGCTCGGTCAGCTCGGTGAGCTGGCGGGCGGCCTGCGCGGGACCGCACCCCAGCCGTTCCACCAGGATGCCCTTGGCCAGTTCGATCAGTGCCCGGCCCTCGGCCTCGGCCTGTGCCGCCCGCACCTCACGGCTGAGCCGGTCCACCGTGGCCGCGAGCCTGCCCACGGGCGAGTCGGCGGACACCCCCGCGGGCCCCGCCGACGCATGCCCGGGCAGCGGCTCGGGGCTCATGCGGGCAGCCAACGGCGCACGCAGGCGATCAGGGCCTGGGTGTCGACCGGTTTGGTGACGTAGTCGCTGGCCCCCGAGGCGAGACTCTTCTCCCGGTCGCCGGGCATGGCCTTGGCGGTGACGGCGATGATCGGCAGGTCGGCGTACTGCGGCATGGCGCGGATCTCCGCCGTGGCGGCGTAGCCGTCCAGCTCGGGCATCATCACATCCATCAGAACGAGCGCCACGTCGGGGTTGTTCACCAGTCTCTCGATGCCCGCCCGGCCGTTCTCCGCGTGCAGGACGCGGAAGCCGTGCAGCTCCAGGATCCCGCTGAGCGCGAACAGGTTGCGCGCGTCGTCGTCGACGACGAGGACCGTCCGGCCGGCGAACGAGCCGTCCACGACGGTCTGCGGGGCCGCCCTGTGCGTCTCGTCGGCCCGCACCAGCGACAGCACGTCACCCGGTTCCTCGGCGGAGAGGTGCAGGGCGATGCGTTCGCGCAGCTCGTCGAGGCTGTACAGGAACTCCAGTGCCGTCCCCTCGGCACGGGAGCGCAGGTTCTCCTCCACCGCCGCGTCGGCCGCCCGGTGACCGCTGTGCACCAGCACCGGCACGCTCGCCAGCGCGGAATCGCCGCGCAGCGCCTCGAGGAACCGGGTGATCTCGGCCTCCATGCCGAGTTCCAGCACCACGCAGTGGCACGGATCGGCGGCCAGCGCGCCGGCCGCCTCCTGGGCGCCGACGGCGGTGATGATGTCGACCGAGGGCCGGGACCCGCCGTCGCCGCGGGTGACGTCCTGGACCACGCTCTCCGCCACCAGGGTCAGCAGACCCCGGGGCCGCTCCTCCACGACGAGCAGCCGCCGCGGACGCCGGCCCTGCCCGGCCCCCGCCTCGATCACCGGCAGCGGCCGGGACGACGCATCCGGCAGGGCCTCGGCCGCCCCCTGGTCCGTGACCGGTGCGGGCCGCAGCAGCTCCTCGAAGTCCGGCCGGGCCACGGGCAGGAACAGCGTGAACGTACTGCCCTGGCCCGCGACGCTGTCCACCGTGACCGCCCCGCCGAGCAGATGCGCGATCTCCCGGGTGATGGACAGGCCCAGCCCCGTGCCCCCGTACTTGCGGCTGGTCGTGCCGTCCGCCTGCTGGAAGGCGCCGAAGATCGACTCCAGATGCTGTTCCGGGATGCCGACACCGGTGTCCCGCACCCGGAACGCCACCACGGGCCCGCCCCGCAGCACGCCTGCGGGCACCTCGTCGTCCGCGGCGGGTTCGATCCGCAGCTCGACCTCGCCCCGCTCGGTGAACTTCACCGCGTTGGACAGCAGATTGCGCAGCACCTGCCGCAGCCGGGAGTCGTCGGTGAGCAGGTCCGCCGGTGCGCCCGGCGCCGTCATCACCGTGAAGTCCAGGCTCTTCTGCATCGTCATCGGCCGGAAGGTGGCCTCGACGTACTCGACGAGCCGGCGCAGCTCGACCCGCTCGGGGCTCACGTCCATCTTCCCGGCCTCGACCTTCGACAGATCGAGGATGTCGTTGATGAGCTGCAGCAGGTCCGAGCCCGCCGAGTGGATGATCTGCGCGTACTCCACCTGCTTCGGGCTGAGGTTGCGGGAGGGGTTCTGGGCGAGCAACTGGGCCAGGATCAGCAGGCTGTTCAGCGGCGTGCGCAGCTCATGGCTCATGTTCGCCAGGAACTCCGACTTGTACTTCGAGGCCAGCGACAGCTGCTGGGCCCGTGCCTCCAACTCCTGCCGGGCGTGCTCGATCTGCAGGTTCTTCGCCTCGATGTCCCGGTTCTGCGCCGCCAGCAGCGCGGCCTTCTCCTCCAGTTCGGCGTTGGAGTGCTGGAGTTCCTCCTGCTGGGCCTGCAACTCCGCGGAGCGCTCCTGCAGTTCGGCGGTGAGCCGCTGCGACTCCGCCAGCAGCTCGTCGGTACGGGCGTTGGCCACGATGGTGTTGACGTTGACGCCGATGGTCTCCATCAGCTGGACCAGGAAGTCCTGATGGATCTGGGTGAACGGGGACACCGACGCCAGCTCGATGACGCCCAGCACCTGACCCTCGACCACGATCGGCAGCAGCACCAGCGCGGTCGGCACCACATGGCCCAGACCGGAGGAGATCGTCACGTAGTCCGGCGGCAGTTGGTCCACCGTGATGGTGCGGCGGCTGCGCGCGGCCTGGCCGACCAGGGTGCGGCCGAAGGCGATACGGGTGGGCCGTGCGTCGTCGTCGGGGTAGCCGTAGGAGCCCACAAGGCGCAGCTCGGGGCCGTCGTCGCCGTCCTCCGCCAGATAGAAGGCGCCGTACTGGGCCGACACCAGCGGCACCAGCTCGTCCATGATCAGCTCGGCGACCACGGGCAGGTCGCGCTGTCCCTGCATCAGACCGGAGACCCGGGCGAGGTTGGTCTTGAGCCAGTCCTGCTCCTGGTTGGCCCGGGTCGTCTGGCGCAGGGACTCCACCATCGCGTTGATGTTGTCCTTGAGCTCGGCGACCTCGCCGGAGGCCTCCACGCTGATCGAACGCGTCAGATCGCCCTCGGCGACGGCGCTGGTGACCTTGGCGATGGCGCGGACCTGCCGGGTGAGGTTGCCCGCCAGCTCGTTGACGTTCTCGGTCAGCCGCTTCCAGGTGCCGGAGACGCCCTCCACCTCGGCCTGGCCGCCGAGGCGGCCCTCGGTGCCGACCTCGCGGGCGACCCGGGTGACCTCGTCGGCGAAGGCGGACAGCTGGTCGACCATCGTGTTGATGGTCGTCTTCAGCTCGAGGATCTCCCCGCGCGCGTCGACGTCGATCTTCTTCGACAGATCGCCCCTGGCCACCGCGGTCGTCACCAGCGCGATATTGCGCACCTGGCCGGTGAGGTTGTTGGCCATGGAGTTGACGTTGTCGGTGAGGTCCCGCCAGGTGCCCGCGACATGGGGCACATGCGCCTGCCCGCCGAGGCGTCCTTCTGTGCCGACCTCGCGGGCGACGCGGGTGACCTCGTCGGCGAAGGCCGACAGCGTGTCGACCATGGTGTTGATCACATCGGCCAGCGCGGCCACCTCGCCGGCGGCCTCGACCCTGATCCGCTGCGACAGGTCGCCCCGGCCCACCGCGGAGGCGACCTGGGCGATGGAGCGGACCTGACCGGTCAGGTTGGACGCCATCACGTTGACGTTGTCGGTGAGGTCCTTCCAGGTGCCGGAGACCCCCCGCACCTGGGCCTGGCCACCGAGGCGTCCTTCGGTGCCGACCTCGCGGGCGACGCGGGTGACCTCGTCGGCGAAGGCGGAGAGTTGGTCGACCATCGTGTTGATGGTGTTCTTGAGTTCGAGGATCTCGCCGCGAGCGTCGACGGTGATCTTCTGGGACAGGTCGCCCTTGGCGACGGCGGTCGCCACCAGCGCGATGTTGCGCACCTGGCCGGTGAGGTTGCCCGCCATGAAGTTCACCGAGTGGGTGAGATCGCGCCAGGTTCCCTTGACGCCCTGCACATCGGCCTGGCCGCCGAGGCGTCCTTCGGTGCCGACCTCGCGGGCGACGCGGGTGACCTCGTCGGCGAAGGCGGAGAGTTGGTCGACCATCGTGTTGATGGTGTTCTTGAGTTCAAGGATCTCGCCGCGGGCGTCGACCGTGATCTTCTGCGAGAGGTCGCCCTTGGCGACGGCCGTGGTCACCTGGGCCACATTGCGGACCTGCGCGGTGAGATTGCCGGCCATCGCGTTCACCGAGTCCGTCAGATCGGCCCAGGTGCCCGACACCCCGGGCACCTGTGCCTGTCCGCCGAGGGCTCCCTCGGTGCCGACCTCGCGGGCCACGCGTGTCACCTCGGAGGTGAACACCGACAACTGGTCCACCATACCGTTGAAGACCTTGGCGATGTCCCCCATGAGACCGTCCGCGTCGTCCGGCAGCCGGGTGCCGAAGTCCCCGTCCCGTACCGCCGTCAGCCCCGCCAGGAGCCGCCTCAGTTCCTCGTCCCCCGGCGCCACGTCGGTCCCCTCGGTGCTCGTGCTGGTCATGCGCACCCTCAATCCGGCAGAGTCAGTGCGCGTTTCCGCAGTTCACGGATGTGCGCGATGAGAAATACGCCGAAGGCTAACCCAGGTGACGGGTGCCGAACAAAGCGGGAGGCCGCCCCGAAAACGGGTCGGAGACAATGCCCGCCGAGGCGCATACCTTCGCATTCCGCGGGTACTTGGCAGGATTTCGCCGGGCCGGGAGCGGGGCCGGGAGCAGAGCCAGGAGGAGGGCCCGGAGGCGCGGCCCGAAAGCCCCGGTTTCCGGCCCCTACCTTTCGAATGCACGAGCGCCTGCCGGGTATTTGCTGCTGTGGGAGCGGGCGGGAGGCGACGTCGCCCGCTCCGCGCAGCAGACGTCCACAGGGGAGGCAGCGAGTGGTGTCCACCGACAGCATCTGGTCGTACACGCCCGGCCTGAGCGAGGCATTGGAGCGGGACCTGACGGACTACACCGTCGCGGCGAGTGACGGAACCATCGGTCACGTGGACCGGCAGGCCGACCATCACGGTATGCGGCACCTCGTCGTCGACACCGGCGTATGGGTGTTCGGCCGCAGCCTCCTCGTGCCGGTCGGCCTCGTCACCGAAGTGCACGCGGGGGAGCGGAGGGTGACGGTGTCCTGCACCCGGGCCGAGGTCAAGGCCGCGCCGCCGTTCCGGACCGACAGCGAGACCATGGACCCGGACTACCTCACCGCCGTCGGCGACTACTACCGAGGGCTGCCGCCCCGCGAGGACCCCACGGAGTGAGCCCCGCCGCCGGACGGCCGCCGCTCACCACGGCAGGAAGACGTGGATGTCCTTGCCGTAGGCGGTGCCGACGACACTGACCTGGTCGCACAGCGTATGGATCAGATGCCACCCGATCCCGCCGCCCCCGCTGTTCGGGTGGAAGGGCCGCGGGGCGGGCTCGGTGGTGCTGGTGTCGTGCATGACCACATGCACCCCGTCGAAGGTCCTGCGCAGCCGCATCTGGAAGGGACCGGGCGCGTACTGGACCGCGTTGGCGGCCAGTTCCGTGACCACCAGAAGAATGTCGTCCCAGTGCTCCGGAGCCGAGGGCGCCGACACACGGGCCAGGTCGAGGAGGAACTCCTCCGCGACCAGGCGTGCGTCCGTCACATCGTGCAGCTCCCCCGGGAAGCTGGCGATGCGACTCGTGATCTCCTCGCCGGCCAGTGTCCTGTCCCTACGCGGCTCGGGTGCCATCTCGCCTTCCAAGCCCCGTACGCCGGGGCGGTCGTTCGCGTCCTTGCGTCCTTTCGGTCCCTGGGTTCCCGTGAGGGCGGAGCCTACGCGCCCGCATGCCCGGGCACGGTCGCCGACAAACCCCGCCCCGGCCGTCCGCAAGATCAGCGGAACACGTTGTCGGAGTCGTCCCAGCCCGCGGAGTCGTCCGGGGTCCGGGTCCGCCCGGGACGCCTCCGCGAGTGGTACATCGCGTCGATCTCCAGCGCGTACCGGTGCACGATCTCGTCCCGGCGCAGCTTCATGGAGGGGGTCAGCAGGCCGTTGGTCACGTCGAACGGCTCGGGCAGCACCCGGAACACCCGGATGGACTCCGAGCGCGACACACTGCTGTTGGCCGCCGCGACCGCCCGCGCGATCTCCTCACGGAGCGCGTTCTCCTCCCGCGCCTCACGGGCCGACGCGTCGCCCGGCAGGGACAGGGCAGCCCGCCAGTCGGCCAGGAAGTCCGGGTCGAGCGTGATCAGGGCCCCCACACACGGCCGGTTGTCTCCCACGACCACGGCCTGGTGAACCAGCGGATGCATCCGCAGCCGCTGCTCCAGGGCCGCCGGCGCCACGCTCTTGCCGCTGCTCGTAATGATGATGTCCTTCTTGCGGCCGGTGATCGTGAGGTAACCCTCGGAGTCCAGCTTCCCCAGATCCCCCGTGGCCAGCCAGCCGCCGCGCAGCGCGGCCCGGGTAGCGGCCTCGTCGCCCACATAGCCCTGGAACACCGAGGGCCCGCGCACCAGGATCTCCCCGTCGTCGGCCACTCGGATCTGCATACCCGGCAGTGCCTGTCCCACGGTGCCGGACTTCTCCCGGCCGAACGGCTGCATCGTGATCCCGCCGCTGGTCTCGGTGAGGCCGTAGCCGTCGTGCACATAGATGCCGATCCCCTCATAGAACAGGGAGAGATCGCGGTTGAGCGGCGATCCGCCGCACGTGCCCCGCTGCACCCTGCCGCCGAGCGCCGCGCGCAGCTTGCGGTAGACGGTGCGCTCGTACAGGGCGTGCTGCAGCCGCAGGTCGAAGCCCGGCCCGGAGCCGCGCCCCAGCCGCTGCCGCTCCACCGCTGCGGCGAAGTCCCGGGCCGTGTCGGCGGCCCGTTCGAACAGGGCGCCGCGCCCGTGCTGCTGCGCCGCGCGCAGGAAGTTCTTGTAGATCTTCTCCAGCAGAGACGGCACCGCGTACAGATAGGTGGGCCGGAAGGTGCGCAGCGCCGAGGACAGCGCCTCCCCGCTGAGATCGGGCTCGTGCGCCATCAGCAGACCGCCGCGGACGCACAGGCTCTGGATCATCAGACCGTAGACGTGCGAGAACGGCAGAAAGGCGAGAACGGCACCCCGCTCCCCGGGCGGCGCCGCGGTGTGGCCCCAGCCCTCCAGCAGGGTGTCGCAGATGAAGGCCAGCCCGCGGTGGCTCAGGGCGCAGCCCAGGGGATGACCCGAGGTGCCGGACGTGTAGGCGATCACGGCGGTGGAGTCCGGCAGCACGATCCGCCGCATCGAGTCGACCGTCGCCAGGGGAATGAACTCGCCGCGCGCCACCAGCTGGTCCAGCGCGCCCGCGTCGAGCTGCCACACGTGCCGCAGCCGGGGCAGCGCGGCGCACACGGACCCCACGGTCATCACGCTCTGCTCGTCCTCCACCAGCACGGCGACACAGCCGGCGTCCCGCAGGATCCACTCCACCTGGTCGCGCGAGGAGGTGGGATAGACCGGGACGACCTCCGCGCCCACCGTCCACAGGGCGTGGCACAGGAGGGTCCACTCATGACGGGTGCGGGCCATGATCGCCACTCGTGCGCCCGGCGATATCCCGGACGCGATCAGACCCTTGGCCAGGCCGACGACCTTGTCGCGGAACTCCACGGCGGTGATCTCCTCCCAGGTGGAGGAGTCGGGACCGGCGCGGTGGGCGAGCACCGGCAGGGTCGGGCTCTCGTCCGCCGTCGCGAAGAGGCTGTCGGCGAGACCGCCGGTCAGGGGCGAGGCGGACCGGGGAGCGAGAGCGAGGTCGCGCATGCGCTGCTCCTGACGTGTACGGGGTGTGACTCGGCCGGTGAGGACGGTCATCGGCGGTGCCTGAATGTAGCCGAGCCGGACCTCCCCCGCGCCGGGATCGCGACAAGTGTGTCCGCACTGATGATCTCGGCGGATTGGGGGGACCCGGACCCCATGACCTACGTCAACCCAGATCCCGAACCGGAACGCACCACCGGCCTGGAGCCGGGCGGCAGCGTACCCCCGGGCGAGACCCCGCCCGCGGAGAGCAGCATGCCCGAGGCGGGCCCACGGGAGACGCACAACCCGCCCAAGGGCTGGGCCAAGGGCCCGCTGACCGCGATCCTCGTCCTGGTGGTCCTGATGGCGGCGTTCTTCCTGGTCTACGCCCTGATCCTGATCCTCTGACCCCCCCAGCCGCCAGGGCCTGTCCGGCGGATCACGTCGGGGGAAAGGCGCGGCGCCGTGCAACCCAGGTGAGCGGGATCCGGTGCGTCCAGCGGCAAGGCCAGGAGGGAGTCGGCGACCGCCGCAACGCCGCAGATGGGCGTGCCAGACCCCGCGTACCCGGCATGATCCGCCGGACAGGCCTACGCCTGGGTCTGCCGTACGCACTCCGTGACGACGGCCCTCAGGCTCTCCGTGCGCCGCATCAGATCCCGCTGCACCTGCGCGCCGTTGCCCTCGCGCAGCAGCCGCGCGCAGCCCTCGCGGGCCCGCTCCAGGTCGCCGTAGGACTCCAGCGCCTCGGCGACATGATCGAGCAGACCGCGCACGACCGCCTCGGCGGGCATCCGCCGCATCGTCCGCGGATCGAGCAGGTCACCCCTCAGACCCGAGCGGGCCGCCTGCCAGGCGGCCAGCCGCAGCAGACTGACCCCGGGGTCCAGCGGCTCCCGGCCAGCACTCCACTCGCGCGCCGCGGTCTCCACCAGCCCGCGGGCCAGCGTGGCGATCAGCCCCGCGTTCTCCGCGTGCAGACAGACGTCCGAGACCCGGATCTCCACGGTCGGATAGCGCTGGGACAGCCGGGCGTCGAAGTAGACCATGCCCTCGTCGAGGATCACGCCGGTGGAGACCATGTCGGCGACCTGCCGGTGGTAGCGCCCGGCCGAGCCGAAGATCTCCGTCGGGCCCGCGGACGGCCAGCGCTGCCAGACCCGGCTGCGGTAGCTGTTGTACCCCGTCTCCGTGCCCTGCCAGAAGGGCGAGTTCGCGCTGAGTGCGGTCAGCACCGGCAGCCAGGGCCGCAGACGGTCCACGACGCCCACGCCCTCCTCGTCGGACTCCACGGACACATGGACGTGGCAGCCCATGACGAGCTGCTCCCGGGTAGCGATGCCGTACTGCTTCTCCATCCACTGGTACCGCCGGTTGACACCGATGGACGGGCTGACCGGCAGCGGTGACGTGGCCAGCGCGGCTACGGAGCAGCCGATCTCCCCGGCGTGGGCGGCGGCCTCCTTGCGGCAGCGGGCGATCTCCGCGCCCAGACTCTCCATGCACGACTGCGGATGCGTGGCGAACTCCAGCATCTCCTCGTGCAGTTCCTTCTCGAAGACGTCCCCTTCCCCACCGTCCCGTTCGGCACGGGCCAGTACCGCCGCGGACATCGCCCGCGGTTCACCCGTCTCCGGATCGACCAGGAGGAGCTCCTCCTCCACTCCCACCGTGCGCACGTGATGCTCGCCCTTCTGCGACTGCCGCGACGACGCCGAGAGACCCTCGGCCGTACGCACCCCGAATGCCCCGCGAAGGGCCCGGGACACCTGGCGCCGTCGCCGCGCCTCAGAGGGGAACCGGTGCCAGCCAGAGAGTCGCGAGCGGCGGCAGGGTGAGCCGGATGCGGCCGTCCTCGGGCTTGACCGGGTCCGGGTGGGTGACGCCTCCGCCGCCGTAGCGGGTGGCGTCGGTGTTGAGGAGCTCGTGCCAGGCGGCCACGTCGTCGCCGGTGACGAGCGGGTAGTCGTGCCGGACGACCGGGGAGAAGTTCGACACCGCGAGCAGCGGCCGGCCCTCCGTGTCGTACCGCAGGAACGCGAAGACGTTGTCGTCGGCGGCGTCGACCGACACCCACCGGAAGCCGGACGGGTCGGTGTCGCGCTGCCACAGGGCCGGGGTCGCCCGGTAGCGGGTGTTGAGATCGCGGACCAGGTCCTGCACGCCACGGTGGTCGCCCGCGGAGTGGTAGCCGTCGTCGAGCAGCCACCACTCCGGGCCCTGCTTCTCCGACCACTCGGCCCCCTGGACGAACTCCTGCCCCATGAACAGCAGTTGCTTGCCGGGGTGGGCCCACATGAAGCCGAGGAAGGCACGGACGGTGGCGCGCCGCTGCCACCAGTCGCCCGGCATCTTCGACACCAGCGCCTGCTTGCCGTGCACCACCTCGTCGTGGGAGATCGGCAGCACATAGTTCTCGCTGTAGGCGTACACCATCGCGAACGTCATCTCGTGATGGTGGTACTTGCGGTGCACCGGCTCATGGGAGACGTACTCCAGCGAGTCGTGCATCCAGCCCATGTTCCACTTCAGCCCGAACCCGAGGCCGCCGGTGTCGGTGGGCCGGGTCACCCCGCCCCAGGCCGTGGACTCCTCCGCGATGGTCACCACCCCGGGGCAGCGCCGGTATACGGTGGCGTTCATCTCCTGCAGGAACGCCATCGCCGCCAGATCCTCCCGGCCGCCGTAGGCGTTCGGCTCCCAGCCGCCGTCCTCGCGCGAGTAGTCGAGGTAGAGCATCGAGGCGACGGCGTCCACCCGCAGCCCGTCGATATGGAACTCCTGGCACCAGTACACGGCGTTCGCGACCAGGAAGTTGCGCACCTCGGTGCGGGCGTAGTCGAAGGTGTAGGTCCCCCAGTCGGGGTGCTCCGCGCGCCGGGAGTCCCCGGGCTCGTACAGCGGATCCCCGTCGAACCGGGCCAGCGCCCAGTCGTCCTTCGGGAAGTGCGCCGGCACCCAGTCCATGATCACGCCGATACCGGCCCGGTGCAACGCGTCCACCAGATACTTGAAGTCGTCCGGGGTGCCCAGCCGTGCCGTCGGCGCATAGAAGCCGGTCACCTGATAGCCCCAGGAGGGTCCGAAGGGGTGCTCGGCGACGGGCATCAGCTCGACATGGGTGAAACCGAGGTCCTTGACGTACGCCGGGAGCTGCTCGGCGAGTTCCCGGTACGTCAGTCCGGGCCGCCAGGACGGCAGATGGACCTCGTACACCGAGAACGGCGCCTCGTGCACGGGTGTGCGGGCCCGCCGCGCGAACCAGTCGGCGTCGCCCCACTCGTAGTGCGACGCGGTCACCACGGACGCCGTGTTCGGAGGTGCCTCCGTGCGCCGCGCCATCGGGTCCGCCTTGAGGAACCGGTGGCCGTAGCGCGAGTGGATCTCGAACTTGTAGCGGGTGCCCTCGCCGACGTCCGGCAGGAACAGCTCCCACACACCGGAGGAGCCGAGCGAACGCATGGGGAACGCCGTGCCGTCCCAGTAGGTGAACTCCGTGGCGACCCGCACCCCTTGGGCGTTGGGCGCCCACACCGTGAAGCGGGTGCCGGTGACGCCCTGGTGGGTCATGGGGTGCGCGCCGAGCGCGGTCCACAGCTCCTCGTGCCGGCCCTCGCTGATCAGATGCAGGTCGAACTCGCCGAGCGCGGGCAGAAACCGGTACGGGTCGTGCGTCTCGACCGCATCGCCGTCCTCGTAGGCCACCGTCAGGGTGTACGCGGGGATCGCGTCCAGCGGCAGGACCCCGGAGAACAGGCCGTCGCCCTCCGAGACGAGCGGGGTGCGCTCGCCGTCGACGACCACACCCACGTCGCGCGCGAAGGGGCGCAGCGCCCGGAAGGCGATCCCGCCGGGCACCGGATGGGCGCCCAGCAGTGCGTGCGGATCGTGGTGGGCGCCCGCCAGCAGGCGTCCCCGGTCGGCCGGGTCGAGGGCGGGCGCGGCCCCAGGGACCGCGGGAGCGGACGGGACGGGCCCGGCCGATTCGGGAAACGGGGTGTCATGCAGGGCCACGGCTTCAGTCTCCTCTCACGGCGAGGCGCTCGATCGCCGCCATGGGTACGGGCAGCCAGTCGGGTCGGTGCCGGGCCTCGTACAGCACCTCGTACACGGCCCGGTCCGTCTCATAGGCCCGGAGCAGGCCGTGCTTCTTGCGCGGGTCCCAGCCGGCGCGGGCGGCGTAGCCCGCGCAATAGGCCTCACGGCAGCGACGCGCCCACTCCGGGCGCCAGGGGCGGCGCTGCCGGGCGGCGTAGTCGAAGGAGCGCAGCATCCCGGCGATGTCCCGCACGGGGGAGTGGGCGCTGCGTCGTTCGGTCAGCGGCCGGGACGGCTCGCCCTCGAAGTCGATGACGAACCACTCGCGTCCCGCCCGCAGCACCTGCCCCAGATGCAGGTCGCCGTGGATGCGCTGGGCGGGCGGCCCGGCGTCGCAGGTGGCCAGCGCGGCGAAGGCGGTCCGCAGGCCCGGCACGAACGGCTGGAGCACGGGCACGGCGTGCGCCGCGTCGGTCAGCCGTTCGGTCATCGCCGCGGCCGTCCGCCCGTTCTCCCCCGGGGCGCCGATGGGGAACGCGGACGACAGCGCCATATGGACGTCAGCCGTGGCCTGGCCGAGCGCATGGGCCTGCGCGGTGAAGTCGTCACCGGACGCGAGCGCGTCGAGGGCCAGCGTCCAGCCGTCGGAAGCGTTGCGCAGATACGGCTGGAGCACGCCGAGCGTCGCCCTGAACGGATGGGTGGTGTGGAACCAGGCCACCGGGGCGGGGACCCGGTGGCACCCCTGGCGGGCCAGCGCCCCCGGGACCTCGAGATCCGGATTGACACCGGGCTGGATGCGCCGGAAGACCTTCAGGATGTACTCGTCGCCGTAGACCAGGGAGGTGTTGGACTGCTCGGCGGTCATCAGGCGCGGCACCAGCCGGGCGGGTACCTCCTGGGAGGCGGCGGACTCGAAACGCAGCGGCCCCTCCGTACCTGGGTGGCGCAGCCGTTCCAGGAGCAGCTGGGCGGCGCGCGGATCATGCAGGGCGTCGTAGACCGTCAGTCCGGCCAGCCGGCCGTCCAGCACCCTGCCGATGAGTGCCTTGCCGAGCCGTGGCGAGGGGTTTTCCCGCACACCGAGGAGGAGCTGGTAGCAGTCACCGGCGGGGGTGGCGCCCCCGGGGGCGGGCACGCCTCCGTGACCGGCGTACACCAGTACGTGCAGACAGTCCCGGAACAGCTCCGTCATCGACAGCACACCGAGGTCGGTGACGGGCCGGTCCTTGCCGGCGAACCAGCGCTGGAGCGGCAGCCAGTCGCGCAGCAGCCCGGCGAGCGACTCCATGGGCTCGACGGGAGCGCTCCGGGGGCGCAGGAATGCGGTCTTCGTCATGGTGACGCCTCCTCTCGCCGGCACACGCTCACAGTCGTCGGCCGATGCGGGACGCGACTCTGGTGAGTCGGAACCAGTAGAAGCCGTGGCCCCCGAGGGTCAGCAGATACGGCAGCTCGCCGATGGCCGGGAAGCGCACCCCGCCGAACAGCTCGACCGGATGGCGTCCGTCGAACTCGCGCAGGTCGAGCTCGGTCGGCTGGGAGAAGCGAGAGAAGTTGTGGACGCAGAGCACCAGGTCGTCGCCGTACTCGCGCAGGAAGGCGAGGACCGCGGGGTTGGAGGAGGGCAGCTCGGTGTAGGAGCCGAGGCCGAAGGCCGGGTTCTGTTTGCGGATCTCGATCATCCGGCGGGTCCAGTGCAGCAGGGACGACGGGGAGGCCATGGACGCCTCGACGTTGGTCACCTGGTAGCCGTAGACCGGATCCATGATCGTCGGCAGGAAGAGCCGGCCCGGGTCGGAGGAGGAGAATCCGGCGTTGCGGTCCGGGGTCCACTGCATGGGCGTGCGCACCGCGTCGCGGTCACCGAGCCAGATGTTGTCGCCCATGCCGATCTCGTCGCCGTAGTAGATGATCGGCGAACCGGGCAGCGAGAGCAGCAGGGCCGTGAAGAGTTCGATCTGGTTGCGGTCGTTGTCCAGCAGTGGGGCGAGCCTGCGCCGGATGCCGATGTTGGCGCGCATGCGGGGGTCCTTGGCGTACTCGGCCCACATGTAGTCGCGTTCCTCGTCGGTGACCATCTCCAGGGTCAGCTCGTCGTGGTTGCGCAGGAAGATGCCCCACTGGCATCCCGAGGGGATGGCCGGTGTCTTGGCGAGGATCTCGGAGACCGGGTAGCGGGACTCGCGCCGTACGGCCATGAAGATGCGGGGCATGACAGGGAAGTGGAAGGCCATGTGGCATTCGTCGCCGCCTGCGGCGTAGTCGCCGAAGTAGTCAACGACGTCCTCCGGCCACTGGTTGGCCTCCGCCAGCAGCACCGTGTCCGGGTACTGGGTGTCGATCTCCTTCCGCACCCGCTTCAGGAAGGCGTGCGAGGCCGGAAGGTTCTCGCAGTTGGTGCCCTCCTCCGCGTACAGATACGGCACCGCGTCCAGCCGGAAGCCGTCGATCCCCAGGTCCAGCCAGAAGCGCAGGGCCGCCAGGATCTCCTCCTGCACGCGCGGGTTCTCGTAGTTCAGGTCCGGCTGATGCGAGAAGAAGCGGTGGAAGTAGTACTGCTTGCGCACGGGGTCGTACGTCCAGTTGGACGCCTCGGTGTCCACGAAGATGATCCGGGCGTCCGGGTAGCCCGTGTCGTCGTCGGCCCACACATAGAAGTCGCCGTACGGTCCGTCCGGATCCTTCCTCGACTCCTGGAACCACGGATGTTCGTCGCTGGTGTGGTTCATGACGAAGTCGATGATCACCCGGATCCCGCGCTGGTGCGCCGAGTCGACGAAGTCGACGAAGTCGGCGAGGTCGCCGAACTCGGGCAGGACAGAGGTGTAGTCGGCGACGTCGTAGCCGCCGTCGCGCAGCGGCGACTTGAAGAAGGGCGGCAGCCACAGGCAGTCGACGCCCAGCCACTGCAGATAGTCCAGCTTGGCGGTCAGACCCTTCAGGTCGCCGACGCCGTCACCGTTGCTGTCCTGGAAGGAGCGGACCAGGACCTCGTAGAAGACGGCTCGTTTGAACCAGTTGGGGTCCCGGTCCTTGGCGGGGGTGTCCTCGAACTTGTCCGGCACCGGCTCGTTCACGGTCATCGCGTTCCTCGCCCTCCGGTTCACTGTGCGGCGGGCGGTCGCTGGACGTGCAGCACATGCGCGGGAGCCCGCCCCGGCTCCAGCCGCACGTAGTTGTCCCTGCCCCAGTGGTAGGTCGCGCCGGTCAGTTCGTCGCACACCGGCACCGACTCGTGCCGGTCCAGGCCGAGTTGCGGCAGGTCCAGCGAGACCGTGGCCTCCTGGGTGTGGTGGGGGTCGAGGTTGGCGACCACCAGCACGACATCGGAACCGCTGCGCTTGCTGTACGCGATCACACAGTCGTTGTCGGTGCCGTGGAAGCGGAGGTTCCTGAGCCGGCGGAGCGCGGGGTGCTCCCGGCGGATGGTGTTGAGCCGGGTGATGAGGGGGGTGAGGGTGCGGCCCTGGCGTTCGGCGGTGTCCCAGTCGCGGGGGCGGAGCTGGTACTT
>NZ_JBFAWL010000009.1:95756-199311 GCF_040680275.1 Streptomyces sp. NPDC052079 | reverse complement strand
GGTAGGTCTCCGGCATGGCGACCGTGGCGACCCGTTCGGTGCCGAACCGGTCGATGATCGCGCGGTAGACCTCCAGACGCCGCGCGGACTCCACGCCCGAACCTCAACCGTGCGGGCCAACCGGTCGTGCAGACCGCGTCCGTCGCGGTCCCAGATGAGGGCCGGCACGGCCAGGCACAGCAGGGCCGAGCGCAGGAGCCCGCGCAGCGGCTGGACCCGGCCGCTGTCCAGGGCGATCACCCGCAGTCCGAACAGACGCTTGCCCGGGGTGAAGCCGACCGTGCCGACGGTGAGGACGCTCAGCACCAGGAACACCAGCAGCGCCCAGTTGCCGGTCGTCTGCCCGTCGTAGCCGTCGGTGATGAGACCGTATGCGATCAGCATGCACAGACCCCAGTCGACGGCGAGGGCGCCGAGCCTGCGGCCGGGGCGGGCGATCGAGCCCGGGCCGTGCTCCGGCAGCCCCAGCTGCTCGCCCCGGTACCCGAACTCGGCACCGGCTTCCTCCAGCGCCGCACGCGGCCCGGACAGCCATGATCCGATTGCTTGCCTGTTGTCCACCCGTCCACGGTACTGCTCCCGGATATGGCCACAGCACGGCAGGGTGCGTCGGGGCTACCGTGGGAGTGGGCCCGGTTAACTTGTGCGAAACAAATGGGTCACGCCAGAGAAATGACTCGTCCCTAGGGTCGAGTGCAGCGTGTGCCACCCGCACTGGCCGCACGAACGATCTACCACCCCGGCGGGACGGTCGGGAGTAGGAGGAGCTGGATGTTCCAGAACGCCGACGAGGCCAAGAAGTTCATCGCGGACGAGGACGTCAAGTTCATCGACGTCCGGTTCTGCGACCTGCCGGGTGTGATGCAGCACGTCACGGTGCCGGCGGAGGCGTTCAACCCCGACGACGAGCTGGCCTTCGACGGATCCTCGATCCGTGGTTTCCAGGCCATCCACGAGTCCGACATGGCGCTGCGCGCGGACCTGTCGACCGCCAGGGTCGACCCGTTCCGCCGCGACAAGACGCTGAACATCAACTTCTTCATCCACGACCCCATCACGGGCGAGCAGTACTCCCGTGACCCGCGCAACGTGGCCCAGAAGGCCGAGGCCTACCTGGCCTCGACCGGTATCGCGGACACCGCGTACTTCGGTCCCGAGGCCGAGTTCTACGTCTTCGACAGCGTGCGCTTCAAGACCTCCGAGAACGAGTCCTTCTACCACATCGACTCCGAGGCGGGCGCCTGGAACACCGGCGCGCTGGAGGACAACCGCGGTTACAAGGTCCGATACAAGGGCGGCTACTTCCCGGTTCCGCCGGTCGACCACTTCGCCGACCTGCGCGCCGAGATGTCCCTGGAGATGGCCAGGGCCGGCCTGAAGGTCGAGCGTCAGCACCACGAGGTGGGCACCGCCGGCCAGGCCGAGATCAACTACAAGTTCAACACCCTGCTGGCCGCCGCCGACGACCTTCAGCTGTTCAAGTACATCGTGAAGAACGTCGCCTGGCGCAACGGCAAGACCGCGACCTTCATGCCGAAGCCGATCTTCGGTGACAACGGTTCGGGCATGCACGTCCACCAGTCGCTGTGGGCGGGGGGCGAGCCGCTCTTCTACGACGAGCAGGGTTACGCCGGTCTGTCGGACACCGCCCGCTACTACATCGGCGGCATCCTCAGGCACGCCCCGTCGCTGCTGGCCTTCACCAACCCGACGGTGAACTCCTACCACCGCCTGGTGCCCGGCTTCGAGGCCCCGGTGAACCTGGTGTACTCGCAGCGCAACCGCTCCGCCGCGATGCGTATCCCCATCACCGGTTCCAACCCGAAGGCCAAGCGCGTGGAGTTCCGCGCACCCGACGCCTCCGGCAACCCGTACCTGGCCTTCTCGGCGCTGCTCCTCGCGGGCCTGGACGGCATCAAGAACAAGATCGAGCCGGCCGAGCCGATCGACAAGGACCTCTACGAGCTGCCTCCCGAGGAGCACGCGAACGTGGCCCAGGTCCCGACCTCCCTCAGCGCCGTCCTCGACCGCCTCGAGGCCGACCACGAGTTCCTCCTCCAGGGCGACGTGTTCACCCCGGACCTGATCGAGACGTGGATCGACTTCAAGCGGGAGAACGAGATCGCCCCGCTCCAGCTCCGCCCGCACCCGCACGAGTTCGAGATGTACTTCGACGTGTGACCGGCCGACGGCGCCCCCGCCCCTGGATGGATCCAGGGGCGGGGGCGCCGTCGTGTGACCGGAAAGCTTCCCTCTCCGCGCCCGGGGAGGGATCCTTGGTCTAACACTGCTGTTCGAGAGAAGGTCACGGGGATGTCCGAAAGGGACGACGAGCGAGAGTTCGACATCAAGTGGGCGGACGGCGCCGAGTACAGGGAGCCGTCGGCACGGGCCCGTATGCTCGCCGCCCGCTGGAAGGACAACCCGCCCGGACCGGTCCCGTTCCGGGGTGAGCCGGAGCACCGGGGCTCGGCGGGCCGCTCGTCGTGGGTGTCGACGGCCGTGGTGCTCGGCTGTGTCGTCGCGGTGATCGTGCTGCTCGGCTACATCAACTTCCGTCCGTACTGATCTCTCCGTCCCTGCCCCGCCCCCACGACCGCGGGACGGGGCTGGACGCAAAGGCAACGGCAAACGCAACGACACAGCCAGTGGATGGCCGTTGCGCAGGCCCGGGTTGTGCAGACCCGGGACTCTAGCCTCGGGTGGCCGTCGGCCGGTTGTAGCGCATGAGCGCGCGCACCATGTGGCACGTGGTCTCCGACGGCGGGTGCACGCCGATCAGCTCCGCCGTGCTCCGTATCGTCGCGTTGCGCGCCTGCTGGGGCAGGTAGACGCCGGAGTCGAGCAGGGCGATGGCGAGCCGCATCGCCTTGAGCCGGCGGTTGTGCGTGACGTACCACTCACGCGGGCGGCCGGGCGGCAGCGGACGCTTCTCCACCGGGGCACAGGGCATTTCGAGCAGCACGGGACGCTCCGCGGTGGACTGGGTGGGCTTCGGCTTCAGTGCGGCAGCGGGCATGGGCATCCTCCTGTCGCGGTCGGGGCGGCCCGCCGAGGTCCACGACGACCCCGGCGACTCCCTCGAACACTGCTAACAGTTTACTGCCCGCCACTGACAATCAGCAGACCTCCTCGGGCCACCAAATACCCTGGTGAGCACAGGTTTTGTCGCTGTGTCACAGCGCTCCCGCCAGGCACGTGCGAGACGGCGGTGAATTCGAACAGAGCGGTGCCGGCGTACCGTGTGCGGTATGGAGATCTGGATCAATCCCGCCTGTTCCAAGTGCCGTAGCGCCCTCAGCCTGCTCGACGCCGAGGGGGCCGAGTACACCGTGCGGCGATATCTGGAGGAGGTGCCCGGTGAGGAGGACATCCGGGAGGTGCTGGAGCGGCTCGGTCTGGAGCCGTGGGACATCACCCGGACGCAGGAGGCCGTCGCCACGGAGCTGGGGCTCAAGGAGTGGGAGCGCAACGCCGGTACGCGGGACCGCTGGATCGCGGCCCTCGCCGCACATCCCAAGCTGATCCAGCGGCCGATCATCACGGCGGACGACGGCACGGCGGTCGTCGGCCGGACGGAGGAGGCCGTTCGGGACGCCCTCTCCCGCCGAACCGACGTGTGACACAAGCCACTTGGTCAACTTGGCCCGACTGCTGAGTAACTCCGTTCGGTATCTCGTACATAGCGGCGTACGCCCCCCTACCTCTTCGAGGAGGCGCGCATGTCGCGCAAGAGAACTCTCGGTCCGAAGAAGAAGCTCGCACTGTTGCTGAGCGCCGCCACGGTGGCGGGAGGCGGCGCCTTCGTCATGGCGACGACGTCGAACGCCTCCCCGCCCGAGGCCACCACCAAGGCGGCGGCGGACTCGAGCGTCTGTCAGGGACTCGCCACGGCGCTCGGCAACAACGAGAGGTTCATCGAGGGCCAGAAGGCCAACCCCGACGCGCAGTCGGAGGCGCGGATCGCCAACCGCGAGGCGGTCATCGCCCAGATCAAGGTGCAGCAGGAGGCGTCCGGGTGCACGGTTGGGGAGTCGGCTCAGGGCTCCCAGGCCGCGCAGCCGGAGCAGCCCGCGCCTTCCCAGCCGGCCCAGGGTGAGCAGCCCGGCCAGGGCGAGCAGGCCGGCCAGGGTCAGCAGGCCGGTGGTGACGCCGGCGCGGCCGCGGGTGAGCAGGTGTGCAACGGCTCCACCGTCACCCTGTCCGGTGAGGGCGGCGCCCCGGCGGCGTCCAGCAACCAGTTCCCGGCCGGTACGAAGCTGAAGGTCACCAACCTGGACAACAACAAGTCCACGACGGTGGAGGTCACTTCGGTGTCCGGCAGCTGTGTGCTGCTCAACAACGCGGCCTTCGAGCAGGTCCGCGAGGCCGGCAAGTTCCTGATCCGCCGCGCGGTGATCGAGAAGGTGGGGTGACGTCCCGGGGTCCGTAGGGAGGGGCCCGCCGTTCCTGGGGTCGGGAGCGGCGGGCCCCTTCGCGTGCCCTCGCCTACACTCCGCCCGCCAGGTAACACGGGGTTCACATGCGGGCAATGGCCGGGAAATCGCCTGTTGACAGGCTGCGGGGCAGCGACGGCGGCGCCCCGGTGCCGCAGCGCCGCGGCACCCGCGCAAGCGCCAGACCCACCCCGAAGGATGTGGACCGTGAGCTTCAAGGCCGAGTACATCTGGATCGACGGCACCGAGCCGACCGCCAAGCTGCGTTCCAAGACGAAGATCCTGGGCGACGAGGCCAAGGGCGCGAACCTGCCGATCTGGGGCTTCGACGGGTCCTCCACCAACCAGGCCAAGGGGCACACCTCGGACTGCGTGCTCCGGCCGGTCTTCGTGTGCCCGGACCCGGTCCGCGGCGGTGACGACGTCCTGGTGCTGTGCGAGGTCCTCAACACGGACATGACGCCGCACGAGTCCAACACCCGTGCCGCGCTGGCCGAGGTCGCCGAGAAGTTCGCCGCGCAGGAGCCGATCTTCGGCATCGAGCAGGAGTACACCTTCTTCAAGGACGCCTACCCGCTCGGCTTCCCCAAGGGCGGCTTCCCGGCCCCGCAGGGCGGCTACTACTGCGGCGTCGGCTCCGACGAGATCTTCGGCCGTGACGTCGTCGAGGCGCACCTGGAGAACTGCCTGACGGCGGGCCTGGGCATCTCCGGCATCAACGCCGAGGTCATGCCCGGCCAGTGGGAGTTCCAGGTCGGTCCGCTGGCCCCGCTGGAGGTCGCCGACCAGTTGTGGCTGGCCCGCTGGCTGCTTTACCGCACCGCCGAGGACTTCGACGTCGCCGCGACCCTCGACCCCAAGCCGGTCAAGGGCGACTGGAACGGCGCCGGCGCGCACACCAACTTCTCCACCAAGGCGATGCGCGAAGGGCCTGACGGATATGCCGCGATCATCACCGCGTGCGAGTCGCTGGGCGAGGGTTCCAAGCCCCTCGACCACGTCAAGAACTACGGCGCCGGCATCGACGACCGTCTCACCGGTCTGCACGAGACCGCCCCGTGGAACGAGTACTCCTACGGCGTCTCCGACCGCGGCGCCTCGGTGCGCATCCCGTGGCAGGTCGAGAAGGACGGCAAGGGCTACATCGAGGACCGCCGTCCGAACGCCAACGTCGATCCGTACGTGGTGACCCGTCTGCTGGTCGACACGTGCTGCACCGCGCTGGAGAAGGCCGGCCAGGTCTGATCCGCACCGCAGTCGCCGCGAGGGGCGCCCGCCGATAGCGGTGGGTGCCCCTCTCGGCGTCTGCCAACAGCAGATTCCCGTTCCCCCGGGCCGCACGGGCGGGCAGAGTCGCCGGTATGAGACTTCTGTTGCTGGGTGGTACGGAGTTCGCGGGCCGGGCCGTCGCCGAGGCGGCCCTCGGGCGGGGCTGGGAGGTGACCGTCTTCCACCGGGGGCGGCACGCGTCACCGCGGGGTGCACGGACCCTGCTGGGCGACCGCACCGCGGTCGACGGTCTGGCCGCGCTCGACGAGGACCCCGGGGAGTGGGACGTCGTCGTGGACACATGGTCGTCCGCCCCGCGCGCGGTCCGGGACACGGCACGGCTGCTGCGGGGCCGCGCCGGGCGGTACGTGTACGTGTCGAGCTGCTCGGTGTACACCTGGGCGCCGCCCGCCGGGTACACCGAGGACGCTCCCGTGGTGCGGGGCGCCTCCGCCGACGCGGATCTCACGGACTACGCGCGCGACAAGCGGGGCGGCGAGCTGGCCGCCGTGGACGCCTTCGGCGCGGACCGCTCGCTGCTGGTGCGGTCCGGGCTGCTCCTCGGGCCGTACGAGAACGTGGGCCGGCTGCCCTGGTGGCTGAACCGGATGGCGCGCGGCGGGCCCGTCCTCGCTCCGGGCCCGCGTGAACTGCCCCTGCAGTACGTCGACGTCCGCGATCTGGCGGAGTGGATCCTCGGGGCGGCCGAGCGGGAGCTGAGCGGGCCGTACAACCTGATGTCCCCGCAGGGCCACACCACGATGGGCGAGCTGCTCGAAGCGTGTGTCGAGGTGACCGGCGGTCCGGCCGAGCTCCGGTGGACCGCGCCGGAGGTGATCCTCGAGGCGGGCATCGAGCCCTGGACGCAGCTGCCGGTGTGGGTGCCGCCGGGCACTGATCTGCACGACGCGCTGCACTCGGCGGACGTCTCCCGGGCGGTGGCGACGGGACTGCGCTGCCGACCGGTCGCCGAGACCGTGGCCGACACCTGGCGCTGGCTGACGGATCTCGGCGGCACGGCGCCGCAGCGCGCGGACCGGACCGCCAAGGGGCTCGACCCGGAGGTGGAGGCGAAGGTGCTGGCAACCGCCTGAGGGGTGGGCCGGTGGTGACGGAACGGGCGATCGCGCAGCACACCGAGAACATCTCCGCCGAACCGGGTCGTGAGGTCTCGGACGACGACAACCGGCGCGCGCCGGCGGTTCTCGCCCTTCCCGACCATGGCCGGTGAAACCGGACCCGTCGCTTCACCCGGGGTGGGTGATCCGCAACTCCCGGTATTTCAGGGGCTGTTGAAACACCAGCGGCCGTACTGACTTCTCACCGATTTCCGTGACGGGTGAACACCCGTGGGGCGGCTGCCGTACTCAAGGGAGCCGCTTCACTCCTAACGGGCGCCTCGATGCCCCGCAATGGGATGCCCCGCAAGGAAGTCAGAGGAGTTCCATGGGACGCAACACAAGAAAACGCCGCACGCCGCTGGCCAACAAGGCCATAGCCGCAACGGCGGCCCTAGCGCTCGGTGGGGGCGGGCTGATCTGGGCCAACTTCTATGCCTCGGCACACGAGGAGGACGGAGGCCACAACCGGACGAAGTCGAGGAACGCGCAGGTCGCGACGATCAACTGCCCCGACGTCGGCCAGAAGCTGACGAAGGTGCCGCGGCAGGCGCGCAGGGGTGTCGCAAGGGAACTGTCCCAGCTCGACCGGCAGATCACGGACGCCTACACGCGCCTCGCGGAGACGCGCCAGGCCCAGGCGGGTGACGACGGCTACGTCGACAACGCGATCCTCGCACCGCTGAAGTCCAAGCGGACGGCCACGCTGGACCGGATCCGCACCACCATCAACCGGGCCGGCGGCCAGGCGCCCCGTGACTTCGGCCGGTTCGCCCAGTGCCAGGGCGTTCCCGCGGAACAGCCGGCGGACGACGGCAACGGCCAGGACCAGGGTGACGGCGGCCAGAACGACGGTGGCCAGAACGACGGTGGCCAGGACCAGGGTGGCGGCGGCCAGGACAACGGCCAGGACCAGGGCAACGGCGGCCAGGCCGGCAACGGTCCCACGGCGGACGACTTCATCAACATCGAGGACGTCCAGCCGGGCTCGCGCAACCTGCCCAACGGTCTGGCCGCGAACGGCGACGGCGGTTCGACGGGCAGCTTCACCACCGAGTGCGGCACCAACGAGAACGAGCTGCGCAACTCGGACAACGTGATCGTCGCTCCCGGTGTCAGCAACGGTGCCCAGCACCAGCACGACTACGTCGGCAACCAGGCCAACACCGCCTTCGCAAGCGACGAGGACCTGGCCAACGGGGAGACGACCTGCCAGAACCAGGGCGACCGGTCGACGTACTTCTGGCCGGTCCTGCGGATCCAGGACGGTACGCAGGACATCGACCAGAACCAGCCGGGTGGCGGTCAGGACGGCAACGTCGGCACGATCGTCGCGCCCACCGAGGTGGACCTGAAGTTCGTCGGCAACCGGACGAGCGACGTCGTCGCGATGCCCACGGCCCTGCGCATCATCACCGGTGACGCGAAGGCCTTCACCAACGGCCTGAACAACGCCAACACCGCGTGGAGCTGCACCGGCTTCGAGGACCGCCAGGTGACGGACAAGTACCCGATCTGCCCCGAGGGCAGCAGCGTGGTCCGCACGTCCGCCTTCCAGAGCTGCTGGGACGGCCAGAACATCGACAGCGCCAACCACCGCACGCACGTCGACTTCGTCGAGGCGGACGGCACCTGCTCGAACGGCTTCCAGGCCATCCCGCAGCTCCAGGTCCGCCTGGTCTACGACAACATCCCGGCCCCGCAGATCCAGAACGGACAGGTGGTGAACCCGTTCGCGGTGGACTCCTTCCCGGAGCAGCTGCACAAGCCGATCACCGACCACAACGACTTCATCAACTTCTTCGACGAGGACCTGATGAACGAGATGGTCGAGTGCATCAACAGCGGCCAGGACTGCCAGTAGTCCGGTAGCGGCAAGGGGCCGGCGGTGGGAGATCCCACCGCCGGCCCCTTCGTCCGTCCGCGGACGCGGCGTCAGCCGTGGTGGCCGCCCTTGTTGTGGCTGCCACCGGGGTTCATGTGCTCGGAGCCCTCCTCCATGGTCCCGCCGAGGGTGTTGCGCAGCGCCGTGACGGTCTTCTCCTCGCCGACGGCCACCCACTTGCGGCCGACCAGGTAGTAACCGCCATAGTCCTTCGCCGTGTTGAGCCACTCGCGCTGGCCGCGGTCGGTGGCGAAGGTGGCGAGGACGTACTTCTCGCCGCCCTTCTTGCACAGGGCCTGGCGGATGGTGTCCGCGTCGGTCTGCATGTTCGGCTTGCAGTTCACCTCGGCGGCCAGGTGCTCCAGGCTGCCGGTGGCGGTCGGCGGGACGTGGTCCGCGTCGTCGTGGCCGCCGGATCCGCAGCCCGCCAGCGCCAGGGCCGCCACCGCGCCGGTCAGCGCGAGCATCGGTCGGGTCAGCCTCATGTGTTCCTCCGGTCCTTGACGGCGGCATCGTGACGGCGACACGCCACACGGAGCCCCGGCACGGGGCCCTCGGCCTTCGATACGTCCCCCAGGACCGCTGTGCTCAAATTCCGCCGGGCGAGCGGTCAGGTGACCATCCACCGGTTCGTTCGTTCTGCTGAACGTGCAGTCACAGGATGTCGTCCCGCCCTCGGTGCCCTCCTCCCCGGCCGGTCCGGGGGTGGACGTCGAGCAGGCCGAGGCCGCGCTCGTCGAGCACTATCCGCGGCTCGTCCGGCTCGCCTATCTGGTGCTGCCCGCCCGCATCGGACGGAGCAGACGGGTGCTCACCGCGCACGCCCTGGTCCAGCGGGCGCTGCCCCGCGGCCGTACCCCCGCCCCGGTGATCCCCGCCCAGTCGGCCGGGCGCCACGGGGACCCCGGCTATGCGCTGGTCCGGCTGCAGGTGGTGCGCACGGCACTGGAAGCGGGCCGCCCGCTGCGGCGGGCCGCCTGGCCCAGGCGGGCGCAGTTGCCGCCGCTGCTGCCCCAGGTGTGGGGGCTGAAGCTGTTCCCGCGCCCGGGCGGCGCCGACGAACTCGCGCTGGACCAGCGGCTGTCGGCGCTGTCCGGGCCGGCCCGCGCCGCCCTGGCGCTGCGCGGACTGGAGCGGCTCCCGGACGGCGACGTGCGGGCGCTGCTCACCTCCGCGGGCGTCACCGACGTGGCCGCCGCGCTGGACGAGGCGGACCGGGTCCCCGACTCCTACCGGCTGCTCGAGTCCCCCGAGTTCGACCCCTGTTCGCTCCAGGCCCGGCCCACGGATCTGCTGCGCCGCCGCCGGCATCTGAAGGCCGCGCTGGTCGGCGGGGCCGCGCTGGCGGTGTGCGGGACGCTGGTGGGCCTGCCGGGCGACGGCTGGGGTCCCGACGGTGCCGCCGCTCCCCCGTACGCGCGGAATCCGGCCGCGCAGGCCGCGCTGGATCCGGGGAAGCTGACCCGGGTGCCCCCCGACGCGTGGAAGACCTCCGCGCGCACCGACTTCTCCGTGTGGCCCGCGCGCGGCCGCCTCACCGACGACCGGTCCCTGCTGCGGCGGGCCCTCGCCGTCTGGGCCCGCCCGGGCAGGACCGTCCAGGTGGCGGCGACCCCGGGCACCCCCTCCGGCGGCCCGGCGGGTCCTCCCCAGCTGCTGTACGCGGGGACGGTCGGGGCCGCGCGGGTGGTGATTCTCTACGACGGTCTGCGCGTCGTCCGGTACGCCGAGCCGGCGGACGGTACCGGGGGCGCCGCGCTGGATCTCGCCCGGGTGGACGGTGCCGGGCGGGCCGGGTCGGGCGCGGTGGTGCTGAGCCGGGCCGACGGCAACGTCCGCTATCTGACCGCCCCCTGGGTGCGTGAGGCGGGTGAGCGGGATCTGCGCGAGCCGGGCTCCGGCGCGATGGCCCTGGCCCTCGTCGACGGAGTGACCTCGCCCCTGGCCGGTCCCGCGTCGAAGGACGGCTCCTGCACCTCCTGGAACGTGCTGGAGCTGACCGACGCCACCGGCACCCGGCTGCTGACCGACCTCGGCGAACTGGTCCCGGCCCGGCTGACCGCCGGGCGGCCCGGCGCGGTCACCGAAGCGTCCGGCGCGAAGGCGCTGCGCACCTGGGCGCCGTACGCCTGCTCACTGGGCGCGGTGCGTTCGGCGGGCGTGCGGAGTGTGAACGCCTGGGCGTTCGCCGAGCAGCCGCTGCCCGGTGGGGGCAGCCGGGCGGAGTGGGTGTGCACCCGCGCGGAGACCTGGCGGGGTGGCGGGGCGCGGGTGCTGGCGCAGTTCCGCACGCCGGGCGCGCGGTTCGGGGTGGTGGCGGCGAAGGCCGAGGACGTCCCGGCGTGCGGGGAGCGGGAGCCGCGGGTGCTCGCCGGGGTGCTGTGGAGGTCGGAGGAGGGCACCTGGTATCTGCTGGCCGCCGGGAGCCGCGACGTGACGTCGGTGAGGGCGGAGGGCGGGGTCGAGGGGTCGGCCCCGGGTTCTCTGCTGACCCTCCGCGCGAAGAAGGGTGCCCGGGCGGATCTGTTGGGCAGACTGGAGGACGGGCGGTCGATCAGCGGGCTGCGATGACGGGATGAACACCGCCGGCTGGTCCGGACCGGGAGAGGCCGGAATCGATCGGTAAGGTGTTCGTATGACTACCGGGGTGCGGCGCAGGATGGGAGTCGAGGAGCGGCGGCAGCAGTTGATCGGCGTGGCCCTCGAACTGTTCAGCCGGCGCTCTCCCGATGAGGTCTCGATCGACGAGATAGCGTCGCGGGCGGGCATCTCCCGCCCGCTGGTCTATCACTACTTCCCCGGCAAACTCAGCCTGTACGAGGCGGCGTTGAGGCGTGCCGCGGAGGATCTGGCGTCCCGGTTCGTGGAGCCGCACGAGGGTCCGCTGGGGTCGCGGCTGCGGCGGGTGATGGCCCGGTTCTTCGACTTCGTGGAGGAGCACGGGCCGGGTTTCGCCGCCCTGATGCGGGGCGGTCCCGCCGTCGGCTCCTCCGCCACGAACGCCCTGATCGACTCTGTACGGCAGGCCGCGTATGACCAGATACTGTCGCACTTGGGCGTGGTGGGACCGGCGTCGGCGCGGCTGGAACTGGTCGTGCGCTCGTGGATCTCGCTCGTCGAGTCGACGGCGCTGATCTGGCTGGACGGCCGGCGGGTGCCGCGTGAGGAGCTGGAGGCGCAGCTGGTGCAGGACTTCGCCGCGCTCGCCGCCGTCGCCGCCGCGCGGGACGAGGAGCTGGCCACGCTGCTGCGTGGGCTGCTCAAGAACGAGCCGGGCGACGGGCCGTTCACGGACCTCGCCACCCGGCTGATCTCGCTGGCCGCTTCCTGATCAAAACACCCAGCGGCCCTACTCCTCGAACTTCCGGTACGACGCGTCCAGGTCGCGTACTTCGGCGGAGGCGTGCAGCATCTGGCCCTCGGCCGGCTCGACGTACTGGCGCAGCAGGTCCAGCACGGTCTCGGTGAGGCGGGCCTTGGTCTCGTCGGTGCGGCCGGCCAGCAGGCCGATGTGGACGTGCACGAGGGCGTGTCCGTCGGTGTCCGGGCCGACCACGATGTCCTCGGTCCGCCGGAACCGGGTCTTGCACGCCGGCGGCTTGGCGGCCGCGATCTCCACGACGGCGGTGTGCAGGTCCCGCGCGAAGGCGGGCCGGTCGAAGCCGTCCGCCAGGCGCTCGGAGTAGTCGACGGTGATCTGCGGCATGAGCCCTCCTGTTCCAGGTCAGGAGGGCTCACACTAGCCGCAGCTCTTTACCGGGGTCAGCCGGCCTTGGTGAACACGGCGACCGTGCGCGCCGGAACGGTGAACGTGCCGGTGTCCTTCGCGTAGGACGAGGTCTTCACGACCGCGTCCCCGCCCGCCGCCTGCACCGGGTGCAGACCGTAGCCCGTCCCGGCGAGCGCGGTGACGCGCTGCTCCTGCCGCTCGGGCGTGGCGTTGAAGACGACGACCAGGTCGCCGAGCCTCATCGTGATCACGCCCGGCGTCTCGTCCTTGCCGGACAGCGGGAAGGACAGCCGGGACTGGACCTCTCCCGCGGTGTCGAGGGAGAACACCCGCTCCGTCGAGCGGATGGTCAGCAGGTCCCGGTACGCGGCCGAGGTGCCCTCGATCTGCGGGCAGCCGACCCGCACCGAGCCGAGCAGCGGCTTGGCGTAGGGCCACTTGTCCTTGTTGTCGGCGGCCGGCGGCAGTCCGCGGCCGAAGCCGTTGCCGTCCGCGCAGTTCCAGTGGATGGCGTTGAACCAGTCGCCGCTGTCGTAGGAGTTGCGGTCCAGGGACTTGGAGCGCAGCAGGTCGGTGCCCGCCTGGGAGAGGGCCGGGCCCTGCGAGAGGGTGGCCGTCGCCATGGCGAGGACCTGCATGCGCGCCCGGTCCGCGGCCGGGGTGTCCTTCGGCAGCTTGAAGGCGAGCGCGTCGAACAGCGACTCGTTGTCGTGCGCGTCCGCGTAGGCGAGGGCGTCGCCGGGCGCGGCCGCGTATCCGGCGGGGGCGCCGTTGTAGTCGACCTGGGAGCCCTTGACCTGCTCGCCGCTGGTGTCGGTGAAGGTGTAGTCGGCGAGGTTGCCGCTCAGACCGACCTTGATGAGGTCCTGGTAGTGCAGCAGGCGGGCCTTCTGCTCGGCCTTCGTGCCGTTGCCCGTCGAGGAGTTGGGGTCGGTGTAGAGGCCGGAGGCGAAGCCCTGCACTCCGGGGTCCTCGTCGAAGGGGCCGCCGCCGCGCACGGCGTCACGGGCCCGGTCGGAGAAGGTGGCGATGCCGGTGCCGGCCATGTTCTTCTGCGTGGCCTGCACGAAGCGGGCGTCGTCGGCGATCTCACCGAAGTTCCAGCCCTCGCCGTAGAGGATGATCTTCTTGCCGTCGACGCCGTCCTTCGTGAGGGTGAGCTCGTCGAGGGCCTTGCGCACGGCCAGCATGTTGGCCTTCGGGTGGTGGCCCATGAGGTCGAAGCGGAAGCCGTCGACCTTGTACTCCTTGGCCCAGGTGACCACCGAGTCGACGACCAGCTTGCCCATCATGGCGTTCTCGGTCGCCGTGTTGGCGCAGCAGGTGCTGTTGGCGACCGAACCGTCGGCGAGGAGCCGCTGGTAGTAGCCGGGCACGATCCGGTCCAGGACGGACGTCTTCGCCTGGCCGCTCGCGGCGGTGTGGTTGTAGACCACGTCCATCACGACCCGCAGGCCGTCCTCGTTGAGCGCCTTGACCATCTTCCGGAACTCGACGGTGCGCTCGGTGCCGTCCGGGTCGGTGGCGTAGGAGCCCTCGGGGACCGTGTAGTGGTACGGGTCGTAGCCCCAGTTGTAGGCGTCCTTGGCGGCTGCCTTCGCCACGCACTCCTGCTGCTGGTCGGAGTCGGCCGGGTAGGAGGCGAGGTCGCAGTCGGCGGTCTGCCGGTCGGACTCCTTCTCGGGGATGGTGGCGATGTCGAAGGCCGGCAGCAGGTGTACGTACGAGGTGCCGGCCTTCGCCAGCTCGCGCAGGTGCTTGCTGCCGTCGCTGTCCTTGTCGGTGAAGGCGAGGTAGGTGCCCCGGTGGTCGGCCGTGCGGTCGGCCACGGAGAAGTCCCGGATGTGCAGTTCCTGGATCTGCGCGTCCTTCAGCGGCACCGCCTTCGGCTTGTCGTACGTCGACCACGCACGCGGCTTCAGGGACCGGTCGCCGAGGTCGACGACGAGGCTGCGCTCGGAGTCGGTGGTCAGGGCGACCGAGTAGGGGTCGGTGATCTTGTTGGTGACGATGTCGCCGGCGGCGGGCGCCCACACCGTCACCGCGTACCGGTACTCCTTGCCCTTCCAGGAGCGCGGTCCGGTGACGGACCAGACGCCGGTGCCGCCGTCGCGGCGCATCCGGACGGTGCGGTCGCCGATCTCCAGGGTGACGTTCTGTGCGGTCGGCGCCCATACCGAGAGGGTGGGCCGGCCGTGGCGGAAGACCGGGCCGAGCTCCGCCTTCGTGGCGTCGGCGGCGTAGAGGTCGTCGAGGACGCCCGCGATCTGCACACCGGTCGCCGCGAGCACGGCGCCGTTCGCCGCCCGCTGGGAGGCGACGACCTGGCCGCGCAGGGCCTCGCGCACCCGGTCCCGGTCGCGCGGGTCGACGGACCAGGCGGTGCCGTCCTTCAGGTGCGGGAACCTGGCCTTCTGGGCGTCGGTGAGCTTCGCGCTCGTCAGCCGGATCCAGCGCGCGTCGTCGCTGGTCAGGGCACCGTCCTGCACCGTGATGGAACCCGTGCGGGAGGCGAGGAGCTGGGTGGAGGCGGCGGCCTCGGAGCCGTTCCAGACGACGGTGTCGCGGTCGATCCAGACCGCCTTGGAGGTGGTCGGGTCGAGGGCGGCCGCCGAGCCCGCGGGCTGCGGCAACAGGTACTTCTCCCGGCCGTTCAACAGCCACACCTCGTGGCCGTTGGCCTTGAGGTCGAGCGACTGGTCGGACGGGAGGTCCTTCTCGTCGCCCTTGTGGATGATGTAGCTGAGGCTGGTGGCACCCTCGGCGAGCGGTACCTCGAAGACAGCGCCATAGGCATCAGTCTTCACCGGCTGAAGGGGCTTCGACCAGTCGGTGGGGTTCGCGGCACCGGTCCAGGTGTGCAGCCCCCAGCCGTCGTAGTCGCCGTCGGCCCGCTGGTAGTGGAGCACCGCCTTGGTGGTGTCCTGGGCCGGGTACTCGGGCCGTTCGGCGGTGACGGTCTCCTTGCCCTGCTCGATCCAGATCTCACCGGTTCGGGTGAGGTCGATGGTGCGGTCGGTGGCGACGTCCTTGTTGCCCTCCTTGTCGATGACGAGGAAGCCGAGGTCGGACGCGCCCGGCTTGAGCTTGACGTAGGCGAAGGCGCCGTAGGCGTCCCGGCCGGTGAAGGGGTGGCTGTCCGGCCACTCGGTGGCCTCGCCGTCCGCCAGGTCGCCCCAGGCGTACAGGCCCCAGTCGTCGTAGTCGCCGTCGGCGCGCTGGTAGTGGACGATCGCGTAGTCGCGGGAGGCGGCGGTGGGCGGCTCGGGCGCGGGCGGGGTGCCGGTGGTGGAGGCGGCCAGGGCGCTCGCGGTGCGGCCGGCGGAGTCGGTCACGACCGCCTTGTAGCGCAGGGCGGTGCCGGCGGGGACGTCCTCGCCGATGGTGTGGGTGACCTTGTAGGGGGCGTGGTCGGCGGAGCCGAGGGTGTGCCATTTGCCGTTGCCGGTCTGGGCGGCGAAGACGACCCGGTTGAGCTGTCCGCCGTCGACGTCGGCGGTGAGCTCGACGGTGCCCGTGGCGCCGGCGTCCGGGGCCTTGAGGGTGATCGTGGGCTTCACGGCCGGCTCGGCGAGCGGGCCGGCGGCCTTGAGGACGATCGCCCGGCCGGCCGGCACGGTGACGGTGATCTTCTTGTCGGCGTCGCTGGTGACGGTGGCGTCGGTGCCGTGCAGGCCCTTGAACGTCATCCGGGCGGAGCCGGTCGCGAAGGTGGCCTTCCGGGCCTCGGCGGCGTTGTTGAAGGCGACCACGTACTCGGTGGTGTCCTTGCCGGTGCCGGTGCGGGAGAAGGCGTAGACGCCCGCGCCGTCGGCGGCGTACCGCTCCTGCTGGATGCCGTCGGTGAGGGCCGGGTGCGCCTTGCGGAGCTTGGCGAGAGCACTGATCTGCTCATAGAGCGGTGCTCGCGTGTCGTAGGTGTCCTCGGCGTGGGTGCGGCCGGTGCCGATCAGGTCGTCGTCGAGGTAGTCGGCCGTGCGGGAGGCGAACAGGGTCTGGCGGGCGTCCTTGTCGCCGCCGGCGCCGGTGAAGCCCTGTTCGTCGCCGTAGTAGACGACCGGGTTGCCGCGGCTGAGGAACATCAGCTCGTTGGCGAGCATGTCCTTCTTCAGCAGCTCGGCGTCGGAGGCCTTCGGGTTGTCCTGCTTCAGGAACGTGCCGATGCGGCCCATGTCGTGGTTGCCGAGGAAGGTGACCTGCTCGTAGGCGTTGGCCCGGTCGGTCGTGTACTTGTAGTCGTCGCCGAAGACCGCGGCCAGCTTCCTCGCGCTGCCGCCCTGGGAGGCGTACTGCCGGGCCGCTTCCTGGAAGGGGAAGTCGAGCGTGGCGTCGAGGCGGCCCTCGGTGACGTAGGGGGCGGTGACGTCCGTGTCGGCGGAGTAGACCTCGCCGAACATGAAGAAGTCGTCGCGGCCCTTCTTGGCGGCGTAGGAGTCCAGGGCGGTGGCCCACTGGGTCCAGAACTCCATGTTGACGTGCTTCACGGTGTCGATCCGGAAGCCGTCGATGTCGAAGTCCTTCACCCACCGCTGGTAGATCTTCGCCATGCCGCTGACGACCTCGGGACGCTCGGTCCACAGGTCGTCGAGGCCGGAGAAGTCGCCGTACTCGGCGGACTCCCCGGCGAAGGTGGAGTCGCCCCGGTTGTGGTACATCGCCGGGTCGTTGAGCCAGGACGGGACCTTGATCCGCTTCTTGGCGCCGGGCACGACCGGAGTGCGGGGGAACGAACCGGCGTCCACGCGCGGGAACCTGCGGTCGCCGCCGGCGTAGTCGGCGTCGTCGAAGGGCTCGCCGTCCTTCGTCAGATACGGGAAGGCGCCCTTGGAGAGGTAGCCGTAGGACTTCTCCTCGTAGTCGACGACGTCGGCGGTGTGGTTGGTGATGACGTCGAAGAAGACCTTCATGCCCTTGGCGTGGGCCTTGTCGATGAGGGTCTCGAGGTCCTCGTTGGTGCCGAAGTGCGGGTCGACCTGGGTGAAGTCGGTGATCCAGTAACCGTGGTAACCGGCCGAGGCGTCCTTGCCGGTGCCCTGCACGGGCTGGTTCTTGAAGATCGGCGCCATCCAGATGGCGGTGGTGCCGAGTCCCTTGATGTAGTCGAGCCGCTTGGTCAGGCCCTTGAGGTCACCGCCCTGGTAGAAGCCCTTGTCGGTCGGGTCGTACCCCGTGGTGAGGCGTGAACCGGTGAGTCCGCCGCGGTCGTTCCTGGTGTCGCCGTTGGCGAAACGGTCCGGCAGGACGAAGTAGAACTGCTCGCGGGTCAGATCGTGCCGCGCGGGCGACTGGGCGAGCCGGCCGTCCGAGGGGGGCGCGGGCGGCGTGTCGGCGCGGGCGGCGAGCGGCTGCACCAGGGCGGCGGCGAGCGCGGCCACGGTGACGGCGGCGAGGCGTCGCCCCCGTGCGGTGCGGCGCCCCCGGGGCGCGGGCCATCTGGGTATCAAGGCAGTGAACTCCTTGCGCTTACGGCTCATTGGGTCCGACCCCACGCCACAGCGGTGGCCTGTTTCGGCCGCATCACCGGAGCGTCGGCGTGACCGTATCGCCGTTGAAAGCTTTACAGCAAGGGTTATGAAAGTAACGGTAAGGACTTTCATCGCGGCAGGGGTCGCGCCGCCGCCCGTGAACGGCGGCGCGACCCGCGCGCGTTCAGCAGCCCGACTTGCCCGCGTACACCGCGAGGGCCGTGTTGGCACCCAGGGTGGCGGTCAGCCGGCCCGAACCGTCCACCGTCACCGGGGTGTTGTTCTGGACGTTGCAGTAAGTCCCCGCGGGCAGGGAGGTCTGGTAGGTGCGGGTCAGTGAGCCGGACTCGTGGTTGATGGCCACGAAGCCCTTGCTGCCCCGGCCGAAGGCAATGGCGTCGCCGCCGTTGTCCCACCAGTTGGTGACCGCCTGGCCCCGGGTCGCGTTGCGGAAGCCGACCATGGACTTGATCTCCGGCCAGGCGTGCTGGCACTTCCAGCCGCTCTGCCAGCAGGCGTCCACGCGGCCTCCGTTGGGCGGCCCGGCCTCGTGGTCGGTGAACTCGTAGCCGGAGTTGATGTCCGGGGCGCCGTAGGGCCAGGCCAGCATGAAGACGTTGGCCAGGGTGTAGTTGGCGTTGTCCTTGTAGGTGAGCGTGGAGCCGTTGCGTTCGGTGTCGTGGTTGTCGACGAAGACGCCGGAGACGGAGCTCTTCATATAGCCCCAGCCCTCGCCGTAGTTCTTCAGGTAGGCGAGGTTCTCGTTGTTGAAGACCCGCTTGAGGTCGTAGGCGTAGCGGAACTCCTGGACGTCGCCGTTGCCGGTGTACTCGGTGGGCTGGACCACCTCTCCCGCCCCGTAAATGACCTCCTGCTTCCAGTAGACGTTCGGGTTGCTCAGCCGGGACTTGATGTTGGCCAGGTCGGCCGCCGGCATGTGCTTGGCCGCGTCGATGCGGAAGCCGTCCACACCGAGCGAGAGCAGGTCGTTCATGTACCGGGCGATGGCTCCGCGGACGTAGTCCTCGCCGGTGTCGAGGTCGGCGAGGCCGACCAGTTCGCAGTTCTGGACGTTCCAGCGGTCGGCGTAGTTGGTGATCTGCGAGGTGCAGTTGTCGAAGTCGTACGAGGAGTACAGGCCAGGGTAGTTGTACTTCGTGTACGACGATCCGCCGGTGCCGGTGCCGTTGCCCGCGGCCATGTGGTTGATGACCGTGTCGGCGACGACCTTGACGCCGGCCGAGTGACACGTGTCGACCATGTTCTTGAACGCGGCGCGGTCGCCGAGCCGGCCGGCGATCCGGTAGCTCACGGGCTGGTACGACGTCCACCACTGCGGGCCCTGTATGTGCTCGGCGGGCGGGGAGACCTGGACGTATCCGTATCCCGCGGGGCCGAGGGTGGTGGCGCACTCGCGGGCGACGGAGGCGAAGTTCCACTCGAACAGGACGGCGGTGACGTCCTTGGTGCCGGGCGGGGAGGCCTGCGCCCCGGTCGGGGTCATGACAATGGAGGCGGCCGCGAGGGCGACGGCCCCGGAAAGGGTTCTGCGTGCCATGTGGGGTGCCTTCTTCATCGAAGGGTGTGGGGGATGCCGCCATGGATGGTTGCAGCTTCTTGCAGAAAGCTTCAACAACCTTGCGGCAACGCAGATGGTAGAGGCCCGCCGCCCAGAAGGGCAGCGGGCCGTACCAACTTGTATGAGAAAAGTTGCGGGACGGACGAACGTCAGTTCGTGGTCCACCATACGGTGGTGTCCGCCGGGACCTTCGCCTTGCCGGCCGTCTCCCCCACCTCACCGCTGGCGATCAGCACCCGCCCGTACGCCGGGACGGTCACCGGCTTCCCCGTGGTGTTGGCGACGCACACGAACCTCCCGCGCCGGAAGGCCAGGACACCCTCGGGCGCCCGCAGCCACTCCACCGCGTCGCCCGCGCCCAGGTCGGCCTGGTCCCGGCGCACGGCGAGCGCGGACCGGTACAGCTCCAGGGTCGAGCCGGGGTCACCGGTCTGCGCCTCGACGCTCAGCTCGCCCCAGCCCTTCGGCTGCGGAAGCCAGCTGCCGCCGTCACCGAAGCCGTACGAGGAGCCCTCGCGGGTCCAGGGGATCGGCACCCGGCAGCCGTCGCGGAAGCCGTCCTGGCCGGCGCCCCGGAAGTACGCCGGGTCCTGGCGCACCTCGTCCGGCAGGTCCACGACGTCCGGCAGACCGAGCTCCTCGCCCTGGTAGACATACGCCGAGCCGGGCAGCGCCAGCATCAGCAGCGTCGCCGCACGCGCCCGGCGCAGGCCCAGCTCGCGGTCGCCGGCCAGGCGGATCTGGGTGCCCAGGCCGGGCGGGTTGGCGAAGCGGGTGGCGTGCCGGGTGACGTCGTGGTTGGACAGCACCCAGGTGGCGGGGGCGCCGACCGGACGCATGGCGTCCAGGGTGCGGTCGATGACCGTGCGCAGCTCCTCGGCGTCCCAGTGCGTCCCCAGGTACTGGAAGTTGAACGCCTGGTGCAGCTCGTCGGGGCGCACGTAGTTCGCGGTGCGCTCGACGGTCGGGGTCCAGGCCTCCGCGACGAAGATGCGCCCGCCCGTCTCCCGCCCCCGCCCTTCTGCGGAAGGCCCTTCGGGCCCCATTGCATCGGAGTACTCGTCGAGGATGAGGCGCCACTGCCGGTAGATGTCGTGCACGCCGTCCTGGTCGAAGAACGGCATGACATCGTTGCCCAGCAGCTTCAGCTGCTCATGGGATCCCAGGTCGGGCAGGCCCTCGGCCTTCACCATGCCGTGGGCGACATCGATACGGAAGCCGTCCACCCCCATGTCCAGCCAGAACCGCAGGATGGAGCGGAACTCGTCGCCGACCGCCGGGTGCTCCCAGTTGAAGTCGGGCTGCTCCGGCGCGAAGAGGTGCAGATACCACTCGCCGGGCGTGCCGTCGGGCTCGGTGACCCGGGTCCAGGCGGGGCCGCCGAAGATCGACTCCCAGTCGTTGGGCGGCAGTTCGCCGTTCGCGCCCTTCCCGGGGCGGAAGTGGTAGCGGTCGCGCGAGGGCGAGCCGGGGCCCTCGGCGAGGGCGCGCTTGAACCACTCGTGCTGGTCGGAGGAGTGGTTGGGCACGAGGTCGACGATGATGCGCAGGCCCAGCGCGTGGGCGTCGCGGATCAGCGCGTCCGCGTCGAGGAGGGTGCCGAACATCGGGTCGACGGCGCGGTAGTCGGCGACGTCGTAGCCGGCGTCGGCCTGCGGGGAGGCGTAGAAGGGGCTGAGCCACACGGCGTCCACGCCGAGGTCGCGCAGGTACGGCAGGCGGGAGCGGATGCCTTCCAGGTCGCCCATGCCGTCGCCGTTGCTGTCGGCGAAGCTGCGCGGGTACACCTGGTAGATCACCGCGTCCCGCCACCAGCCGTGGCGCCGGGCGACGGTGGCGACGGCCGCGTCGGTCGTGGGGGGCGGGGCCGGGGCGGCGGAGTGCTGCTGGCTCATGTCGTCCTTGATACGAGTTCGTCGGGTGGCGAGTGGGTCGGCGGCGGGGAGACGGGGCGGCCGCGGTGACAGCGGGGTCGGATGGGCACCGCGGCCGCCTACCCGCGCGAGTCAGGCGCGCGGGAGTCGTGCTGCGAAGGAGGTCAGCCCTTCGTGCCGCCGGCGGTGAGGCCGGTGACCAGGTTCTTCTGCACAAGGTAGAAGAACGCGGAGACCGGTATCGCGATCAGGACCGCGGTGGCGGCCATGAGGTTGCGCTGCGCGTCGTGCTCGCTGACGAAGCTCTGCAGGCCGACCGCGAGGGTGTACTTCTCGTCGTCGAGCATGAACGTCGTGGCGAAGGCGACCTCGCCGAAGGCGGTGATGAAGCTGTAGAACGCGGCGACCGCCAGCCCGGGTTTGGCGAGCGGCAGGATCAGCCGCGCAAACGTGCCGATGGGGGTCAGCCCGTCGACGCGTCCCGCCTCGTCGATCTCGAACGGGATGGTGTCGAAGTAGCCCTTCATCAGCCAGGCGCAGTACGGCACCGCCGTCGAGCAGTAGACGAGGATGAGTCCAAGGTAGCTGTCGATGAGCTGAAGGTCCGAGAGGATCTGGTACATCGGGACCATCAGGACGGCCACCGGGAACATCTGGGTGACCAGCAGCACCCACATGAACTTCTTGTAGCCCGGGAAGCGCATGCGGGAGACGGCGTAGCCGGTGGTCGCGGCGACCAGGACACCGATGAGCGTGGTGCCGAGCGAGACGATCAGCGAGCTCTTGAGCCAGTCGAAGAAGTTCGTGTGCTGGAGCACGAACGCGTAGTTGTCGAGCGTCATCTTGCCCCAGATGCCGCCGGGACGCAGATAGTCGTCCTTGTCGGGGCCGAGGGACAGGAAGACCAGCCAGGCGACCGGGAACAGCGCGATCAGACTGGCGACGATCAGGATGCCGTGCGAGGTGAGGCGGGCCGCGGGGCCCCGCCGGCCGCGCCGGCGCGCCGTGCGGGGCGGGCGCGGGGCGTCGGCGGGCCGGTCCGCGGGAGCAGTGGTGGTGACGGTGGTGGTGCTCATGGGGACTCCTGCCTCAGATCGCGAGCTGCTGCTCATTGCGGTTCAGCCAGCGGCGGTAGAAGGAGGTGAAGACGATCAGGATGGCCAGCAGCAGCATGCCGTAGGCCGCGGACTCGGCGAACTCGCGCGGCTGCTGTCCAAAGCCGAGCTGGTAGGCCCAGGTGACCAGGATCTGTGCGTCCGGCGCGGTGTTGCCGAAGAGCAGGAAGATGATCGCGAACTGGTTGAAGGTCCAGATGACACCGAGCAGGATCACGGTGGAGCTGACCGAGCGCAGGCCGGGCAGGGTGACATGGCGGAACCGCTGCCAGGCGCTCGCGCCGTCCATCTCGGCCGCCTCGTACAGGCTGGCGTCGATGGACTGCAGCCCGCCGAGCAGGGAGATCATCATGAAGGGCACACCGCACCAGGTGTTGACCATGATGGCGGCGACGCGCTGCCAGAAGGTGTCCTCCAGCCACGCCGGGGTGGGCAGGCCGAGGGAGTCGAGGCCGGAGTTGATGATGCCGGCGTCGGCGAGCATGAAGCGCCAGCCGAAGACGGTGACGAAGGTGGGCACGGCCCATGGCAGGATCAGGATCAGCCGGTAGAGGGTGCGGCCGCGCAGCTTCTGGTTGAGCAGCAGGGCGAGGCCCAGGCCGATGCCGTAGTGCAGGGCGACACAGGCGGCCGTCCACACGATGGTCCAGATGAAGTGCGACCAGAAGCGGTCGTAGGCCGTCTCGCCCCACAGGATGTCGGCGTAGTTGTCGATGCCGATGAACTTGTAGGTGGCCTCGATCTCGTTGACGCCGATGGTCCGGGCCGAGTTGAGGCTGTCCGCGTCGGTGAGCGTGAGATAGAAGCCGTAGGCCAGGGGGTACAGCACGATGACGCCGAGCACGATGGCCACCGGCGCGATCATGGCGTAGGCGTACCAGTGCTTCCGGTACGCGTGCTTCAGGCGGTGGACCGGCCCGGGGCGGGGCGCGCGGTCACCGCGGCGCTTGCCGGTCGCGCGGTCGATGGCGACTGTCATGGTTCGGCACCTTCTGGATGATCAAGGAGTACGGCACACAGGCCGGCGGCCGCCGGACCCTCCCCTTTGGGACGTGGGTCCGGCGGCCACGCGGGCATTACTTGGTGAAGTCCGGCACCAGCTTGGTGATCGCGGTCTCCGCGTCACCGAGGCCCTTGTCCAGGGACTCCTTGCCGCTCGCGATCTGCGGCAGCTCGTCGTCCATCGGCACCCACAGCGAGCTGTACTCGGGCAGGGCCGGACGCGGCTGGGCGGCGGCGAGGACCGTCTGGTAGCCGGCGATGCCCGGGTCGGCCTTGACCTGGTCGGTGTAGGCGTCGTCACGCGTGGGCAGCGTGGAGTTCTTCAGCGCGATGGTCTCCTGCGCCTTGGCCGAGGTCATGAAGTTCACGAACTTCAGCGCGGCCTCCTGCTTGGCCTTGCTGGAGCCGGCGTAGACGGAGAGGTTGTGGCCGCCGGTGGGGGCGCCGGCCTTGCCGGTGGAGCCGGCCGGGACGGTGGCGATGCCGAGGTTGTTCTTGTCCTTGAAGGCGGAGCCCTTGTAGAAGTTGGTGATCTCCCACGGGCCCTGGATGATCGAGGCGACCTTGCCGTTGACGAACGCGTCCTGGATGTGGGCGTAGGCGTCGGCGGTGACGTCGGCCTTGTGCAGGCCCTTGCCGTCGAAGAGGTCCAGCCAGGTGCCGTAGGCCTTCTGGGCCTCGGCCGACTTCACGGTGATCTTCTTGGCGTCGGCGTCGACCATGTCGGTGCCCTCGCCGTACAGGAACGGCTGGGCGTAGTAGCCGGCGGTGGAGCCCCAGTAGCCGTCGACGCCGGTCTTGTCCTTGACGGTGGCGGCGGCCTTCTTCAGGTCCTCCCACGTCTTGGGGGCCTCGACGCCGGCCTTCTTGAACAGGGCCTTGTTGTAGACGAAGGCGAGGGTGTCCGTGGTGAAGGGGACGCCGTAGGTCTTGCCCTCGTACTTGGCCTGCTCCACCAGGTTGGGCTTGAACTTGTCCTGCTCGGCGAGGGCCTCGGTGCCGTCCAGCGGCAGGAAGAAGCCCTTCTTGGCGAAGGCGGGGGTCCAGCCGACCTCGGAGCGCAGCACGTCGGGGGCGCCCTTGGAACCGGCGGCGGTGTCGAACTTGTTCTGCGCCTGGTCGAAGGGGACGTTGACGTACTCGACCTTGATGTTCTTGTTCGCGGCCTCGAACTCCTTGACCAGGGCCTGATAGGTCGGCGCCTCGTTGGTCGCGTTGGAGGTGTCCCACCAGGTGATGGTGACCGGTCCGCCGGCCGAGTCGCCGCTGTCGCTGTCTCCGCCGCAGGCCGTCGCCGCGAGGGCGAGGGACGCCACCAGCGCGGTGGCCGCTATGCCACGCCGCATGAGGTTCTCCTTGAGGGTTATGCCCGTGTGGGGGGCCCTGACGAGGGCCCGCGGGCCGGCCCCGTCTGCCGTCCCGCTGACTTGCCGACCGCGCCGTTGCCGCCGCCGGGCGACTGGAACGTAACAGCGATGGAACCGTTCCGAAAGACCTTGCAGAAAAGTTTTGCAAGAGACCCCGAGAGTTATGCCGTCGTGACCTCTTCTCGACCGCCCCGCGACCCGGGTTTCCGCCCGTACGACAGGGGTTCGGACTGTTGTGCAAGACTCTGCAAGCACTTGCCATCCGTTGCCGCCGGGGGGAATCATCCCTTGCGGAGCGGACGCCGACCACGACTTGAGGGATCGCGATGACCCAGCAGCCCGCAGCGGGCCGTCCGACGGCGCGCACCAGGCGTCCCATCGGTGTGCAAGGGGAGAAACGGCAGATACAGTCCGGTCCTGTGACCACACGGCTTGCTGATATCGCTGCTCAGGCGGGGGTGAGCGAGGCGACCGTCAGCCGGGTCCTGAACGGGAAGCCGGGCGTCGCCGCCACCACCCGCCAGTCCGTGCTCGCCGCCCTCGACGTGCTGGGCTACGAGCGCCCGGTGCGGCTGCGGCAGCGCAGCGAGGGCCTGGTCGGGCTGATCACCCCCGAGCTGGAGAACCCGATCTTCCCGGCGCTGGCCCAGGTCATCGGGCAGGCGCTGACGCGCCAGGGCTACACCCCGGTACTCGCCACCCAGACCCCGGGCGGGTCGACGGAGGACGAGCTGACGGAGATGCTCGTCGACCGCGGCGTGGCCGGCATCATCTACGTCTCCGGACTGCACGCCGACACCAACGCCGACATGCAGCGCTACGAGCGACTGCGGGCGCAGGGCGTGCCGTTCGTGCTCGTCGACGGCTTCTCGCCGAAGGTGCAGGCGCCGTTCATCTCCCCCGACGACCGGGCCGCCATGGCGCTCGCCGTGACGCACCTCGCCTCGCTCGGGCACACCCGTATCGGGCTGGCGCTCGGGCCGAAGCGGTTCGTGCCGGTGCAGCGCAAGATCGAGGGCTTCGTCCGCACGGTGCAGGAGCAACTGGGCCTGACTGCCGAGACGGTCGAGACCGAGCTGATCCAGCACTCCCTGTACACGCTGGAGGGCGGCCAGGCCGCCGCCAACGCGCTGATGGACCGCGACTGTACGGCGGTGGTGTGCGCGAGCGACATGATGGCGCTGGGCGCGATCCGGGCGGCCCGCCAGCGCGGACTGGACGTGCCGAAGGACATCTCGGTGGTCGGTTTCGACGACTCGCCGCTGATCGCCTTCACCGATCCGCCGCTGACCACGGTCCGCAAGCCGGTCCCCGCGATGGGCCAGGCGGCGGTGCGCACCCTGCTCGAGGAGATCGGCGGAACGCCCGCGCCGCACAGCGAGTTCGTGTTCATGCCGGAGCTGGTGGTGCGCGGTTCGACCGCTTCGGCCCCTGGGGAGCGGAATCGTCCCTAGGACGGATATACGGCCTTTCGGGCACTGCCGGAGGAGGAGAGCGGACGCCTGTTCCCGCAGGAGAACATGCAGGCCGGGCCCGACCGAGGGATGATCCTAGGGGGACGTCTTTTCTGGCAGACTCTGTGCCCATGGGTGACACGACCGTGACAACGCTGGAAGGCCGGGAAGAGGCCACAGCGCAGCCCGTCGCGGAAGAGACGACGGGGCAGGGGCTCGTGCGCCGTCGGCGTGCCCCCCGCCGCCCCCGATTGTGGTTCGAGATCCTGCTGATCGCGGTGAGTTACTGGACGTACTCACTCATCCGCAACGCCGTGCCGGAACAGCGCGCCGAGGCGCTCGGCAACGCCGACTGGATCTGGCGCCTGGAGCAGCAACTCGGCACGGCGTTCGAGGAGTCCGTCAACCATGCCGTGAACTCGGTGACTTGGCTCGTCGTCGGCATGAACTACTACTACGCCACCCTGCACTTCGTGGTCACTCTGGGTGTCCTGGTGTGGCTCTACCGTGGTCATCCGGGCCGCTACGCGGCGGCCCGGCTGGTCCTGTTCACCACCACGGGCATCGCCCTGGTCGGCTACTACCTGTATCCGCTCGCCCCGCCCCGGCTGATGAACGGCCAGGACTTCATCGACACCGTGCTGGTCCATCAGACCTGGGGGTCGATGGCGTCGGGCGATCTGAAGAACATGTCCAACCAGTACGCCGCGATGCCGTCGATGCACATCGGCTGGTCGGTGTGGTGCGGTCTGACCATCTTCGCGCTGGCCACGGTTCCGTGGGCGCGGGTGCTGGGGCTGGTGTACCCGGCGGCCACGCTGGTGGTCATCGTCGCCACCGCCAACCACTTCTGGCTGGACGCGGTGGGCGGCGTCATCTGCCTGGCCGTCGGCTACGGCGTCGCACTGGTCTGGTACGGCCGGCAGCCGTACGCCCTGCCGAGGCTGGTGCCCGAACGCGAGAAGCGGACGGGACAGGGGAAACGGGAGCCGGAGCGGATTCCGGTGCCGAAGCAGGGGTGAGGCGGAGCCGTCCGTTACTCCGCGGGGCGGCCCGTCGCGTTCGGGGCCGCCCTCACGTCCGGGACCGCCGTCACGCCCCTCCGTAGAACAGCTTCTCCACCACGCCCCGGGCCCGCCGTGCCGAGCGCCGGTACGCGTCGAGCATGTCGCCCGCGTGGCCGGGGCCGTAGCCCAGGTAGCGGCCGACGGCGCCCAGTTCGCGCGGCTGGGTGGGGAAGGTGTCCCCGGCGCGGCCCTTGACCAGCATCACCGCGTTGCGCACGCGGGTGGCCAGGACCCACGCCTCGTCGAGGACGGCGGCGTCCTCCTCGGGGATCAGCCCGGCCGTGCGGGCGGCGGCCAGCGCCTCGCGCGTACGGGTCGTGCGCAGCGCCGGCTCCCGCGCGCCGTGCCGCAGCTGGAGCAGCTGCACGGTCCACTCCACGTCGGACAGCCCGCCCGGGCCGAGCTTGGCGTGCAGTTTGGGATCGGCGCCGCGCGGCAGCCGCTCGGACTCCATACGGGCCTTCAGCCGCCGGATCTCGCGGACGGCCTCCTCGTCGAGCCCGTCGGCCGGATAGCGCAGCGGGTCGATCAGCTCGATGAAGCGGCGGCCGAGGTCCTCGTCCCCGGCGACAGGTTCGGCGCGCAGCAGCGCGTGCCGCTCCCACACCAGCGACCAGCGGCGGTAGTACGCCTCGTACGACGCGAGGGTGCGTACCAGCGGCCCGGACTTGCCCTCCGGGCGCAGGTCGGCGTCGATCAGCAGCGGCGGGTCGGCGCTGGGGAGCTGGAGCAGCCGGCGCATCTCGGCGACGACCTTGCCCGCCGCGTCGGCCGCCTCCCGTTCGTCCACGCCCTCGCGCGGCTCGTGCACGAACAGCACGTCCGCGTCGGAGCCGTAGCCCAGCTCGTGCCCGCCGAAGCGGCCCATGCCGATGATCGCGAAGCGGGTGGGGAGCGTATCCCCCCAGCCCTCGCGGACCACCGCGCGGAGCGTGCCGGCGAGGGTGGCGGCCGTCAGGTCGGACACCGCGCCGCCCACCAGGTCCACCAGGGCGCCCTGGTCGGCCTCGGCGGGCTGGGACTCGGTGCCGTAGGAGCCGACGATGTCGGCGGCGGCCGTACGGAACAGCTCCCGGCGGCGCACGCCACGGGCGGCCGTGACGCCCTGGACGGCGTTGTCGGCGCGGCGGACGGCGGCGAGGATCTCCTGCTCCAGGTGGGCGCGTGAGCGAGGGGTCAGTCCCCCGCCGTCGCCGTCGCCGAGCAGGGCCACCGCCTCGGGGGCGCGCATCAGCAGGTCGGGGGCGAGCCGCCCGGCGGACAGCACGCGGGCCAGGTTCTCGGCGGCCGCGCCCTCGTCGCGCAGCAGCCGCAGGTACCAGGGCGTCTTGCCGAGCGCGTCGGAGACCTTGCGGAAGTTGAGCAGGCCAGCGTCCGGGTCGGCTGAGTCCGCGAACCAGCCCAGCAGCACGGGCAGCAGCGTGCGCTGGATGGCGGCCTTGCGGGTGACGCCGGACGCCAGCGCCTCCAGGTGGCGCAGCGCGGAGGCCGGGTCGGCGTAGCCGAGGGCCACCATGCGCTCCCGGGCCGCTTCCGGGCTGAGCCGGGCCTCACCGGGGCCGAGCGCCGCGACGGCGTCCAGCAGCGGCCGGTAGAACAGCTTCTCGTGCAGCCGCCGTACGACGGAGGCGTGTCGCTTCCACTCGCGGGTCAGGGTGGCGACCGGGTCGGTGCGCAGGTCGAGGGAGCGGGCCAGGCGCCGCAGGTCGGCCTCGTCCCGGGGGACGAGGTGGGTGCGGCGCAGCCGGTAGAGCTGGATGCGGTGCTCCATGGAGCGCAGGAAGCGGTAGGCGTCGTCGAGCTGGGCGGCGTCCGCGCGGCCGACGTAGCCGCCGGCGGCGAGGGCCTTCAGCGCGTCGAGGGTGGTGCCGCTGCGCAGCGAGGCGTCGGCGCGGCCGTGCACCAGCTGGAGCAGCTGTACGGCGAACTCCACGTCCCGCAGGCCGCCGGGGCCGAGTTTGAGCTGGCGGTCGATCTCGGCGGCGGGGATGTTCTCCACCACCCGGCGGCGCATCTTCTGCACGTCGGCGACGAAGTTCTCCCGCTCGGCGGCCTGCCACACCAGCGGCTGCAGCGCGCGGACGTACTCCTCGCCCAGCCGGAGGTCACCGGCGACCGGGCGGGCCTTCAGCAGCGCCTGGAACTCCCAGGTCTTCGCCCAGCGCTGGTAGTAGGCGAGGTGGGAGGCGAGGGTGCGCACGAGCGGCCCGTTGCGGCCCTCGGGGCGAAGATTGGCGTCGACGGGCCAGATGGAGCCCTCGACAGTGGTCTCGGAGCAGATCCGCATCATGTGCGAGGCGAGCCGTGTCGCGGCGCGCAGCGCCTTGTCCTCGTCGGCCCCGTCCATGGCCTCGCCGACGAAGATGACGTCCACGTCGGAGACGTAGTTCAGCTCGTGGCCCCCGCACTTGCCCATCGCGATCACCGCCAGCCGGCACAGCGCGGCGTCCTCGGGCGCGGCGGCCTCGGCGAGGGCGAGGGCGGCGCGCAGGGTGGCGGTGGCGAGGTCGGCGAGCTCGGCGGCGGTCTCGGCGACCTCGATGGTGCCGCAGACGTCACGGGCGGCGATGGACAGCAGACAGCGCCGGTAGGCGACGCGGAGGGACACCGGGTCGTCGGCGGCGGCGAGACCGCGTTCGAAGTCCTCGATGCCGGGGTGCAGATCGCGCGGCTCATAGGTGACCAGGGCCTGCCAGTCGCTCGGGTGCCGGGCGAGGTGCTCGGCGAGTGCCTCGGAGGCGCCGAGCACCCCGAGCAGCCGGTCCCGCAGCGGCTTGGCGGCTATCAGCGTGTCCAGCAGCTCCTGGCGGGCGGCGGCGCCGTCCTGCGCCTCCAGCAGCCGTACGAGTCCCAGCAGGGCGAGGTCGGGGTCGGCGGTCTGGCCGAGGGCGTCCAGCAGGACCGGGTCGCTGCGCACGGGCGCCAGTTCGTCGCTGTCCAGCAGCCGCTCGGCGGCGGACGGATCGGTGAAGCCGTGCCGCAGCAGCCGCGTGAAGATACTGCTCCTGCGCCCCGGCGCCGACGTCATCCCCGGTCTCCCTCGTGCCTCGGATCTGGGTCGTACGGCCACGAGCCTAGTCGCAGCAAGGGCGCGCGGCGCTGGGGTGCCTTGCGATGAGTTCCGGCGTCGGACGGGGTCCGAAGGAGGTAGGCATGTACCGCCCGCCCGCGATGGAGGTTCCATGAACGGCATTCCCGAGACCCGCCTCGATCCCGACGCCCGCCTCGACCCGCGCTACAGCGATCCGGAAGCAATCGCACCGCCCTGGTCCCATGTGGAGCGGCTGATCTCCCAGGCGGAACTGTTCTGGATCTCCACGGTCCGCCCCGACGGACGCCCCCACGTCACACCGCTCCCGGCCGTCTGGTCCGCGGGCGCGCTGCACTTCTGCACCGGGCCGGAGGAGCGCAAGGCGCGCAACCTGGCGGAGAACCCGCATGTCGTGCTGACCACCGGCACCAACATCTGGAACAAGGGCTACGACGTGGTCGTGGAGGGCGAGGCGGTACGGGTCGGCGACGACGCGCGGCTGCGGGAGCTGGCGGCGGCGTGGGAGGGGAAGTACGGCAGCTTCTGGCACTTCGAGGTGCGGGACGGGCACTTCCAGCACGGCGGGGGACGCGCCGTGGTGTTCTCGGTGGCGCCGCGGACCGTTTTCGGATTCGGTAAGGGAGAGCCGTTCAGTCAGACGAGGTGGCGGTTCGACTGACGCCGTATCCGACGAGGAGGCCGGAGTTTTCATGGACATGACCCTTGAAGTGATCCCGCTCCCAGTGAGCGACATCGACCGGGCCAGGGACTTCTACCGGGACATGGTCGGCTTCCACGTCGACATCGACCAGGAGGTCATGCCGGGCATGCGTATCGTCCAGCTGACCCCGCCCGGCTCCGGCTGTTCGATCGCCCTCGGCGACGCCCTCTGGGAGTCCGTCCCGGGGCCCACTCCGGCCCCCGGCTCCTACCAGGGGCTCCAGCTCTGCGTCGCCGACATCGGGGCCGCCCGCGCGGAACTGGTCGAGCGGGGCCTGCTGGTCTCCGAACCGGTCCGGTACGCCGAGGCCGACGGCGCCACGTTCATGTACTTCGCGGACCCGGACGGCAACGGCTGGGCGGTCCAGGAGTACCGGCGGCGGGCGGAGGAGCCGCTGCACAAGGCACTGACGGAGCAGGCGGGGGCGTAGCGGAGCCCCGCTGCCGCGCGGCTACAGGACGGGCAGGTTCTTGCGGAGTTCGAACGCCGTGACCTCGGAGCGGTACTCCTCCCACTCCTGCTTCTTGTTGCGCAGGAAGAAGTCGAAGACGTGTTCGCCGAGGGTTTCGGCGGCCAGGTCGCTGCGCTGCATCAGGCTCAGGGCCTCGCCCAGGTTCTGCGGCAGCGGCTCGATGCCGAGCGCACGGCGTTCCGCGTCGGAGAGGGCCCAGACGTCGTCCTCGGCGCCCGGCGGGAGTTCGTAGCTCTCCTCGATGCCCTTCAGGCCGGCCGCCAGGAGCAGGGCGTAGGCCAGGTACGGGTTGGCCCCGGAGTCCAGGGAGCGGACCTCCACGCGCGCCGAGCCGGTCTTGCCGGGCTTGTACATCGGGACGCGGACGAGGGCGCTGCGGTTGTTGTGACCCCAGCAGATGTACGACGGGGCCTCGCCGCCGGCGCCCGCGGTGCGCTCCGAGCCGCCCCAGATGCGCTTGTAGCTGTTGACCCACTGGTTGGTGACCGCCGAGATCTCCGCCGCGTGCCGCAGCAGACCCGCGATGAAGGAGCGGCCGACCTTGGAGAGCTGGTACTCCGCGCCGGACTCGTAGAACGCGTTCCGGTCGCCCTCGAAGAGGGAGAGGTGGGTGTGCATGCCGGAGCCCGGGTGCTCGGAGAAGGGCTTGGGCATGAAGGTCGCCTGGACGCCCTGTTCCAGCGCCACCTGCTTCATGACCAGGCGGAACGTCATGATGTTGTCCGCCGTGGAGAGCGCGTCCGCGTACCGCAGGTCGATCTCCTGCTGGCCGGGGGCGCCCTCGTGGTGGGAGAACTCCACCGAGATGCCCATCGACTCCAGCATGGTGATCGCCTGGCGGCGGAAGTCCATGCCGACGTTCTGCGGGGTGTGGTCGAAGTAGCCCGAGTTGTCCGCGGGGGTCGGGCGGCTGCCGTCGAGCGGCTTGTCCTTCAGCAGGAAGAACTCGATCTCCGGGTGGGTGTAGAAGGTGAAGCCCAGGTCGGAGGTGCGGGCGAGGGCCCGCTTGAGCACGTAGCGCGGGTCCGCGAAGGACGGGGAGCCGTCCGGCATGAGAATGTCGCAGAACATCCGGGCCGTGCCGGGGCCCTCGGCGCGCCACGGGAGGATCTGGAACGTCGACGGGTCGGGCTTGGCGATCATGTCGGACTCGTACACCCGGGCGAAGCCCTCGATGGCCGAGCCGTCGAAGCCGATCCCCTCGTCGAAAGCCTGCTCGAGCTCGGCGGGGGCGACGGCCACGGACTTCAGGAAGCCCAGCACGTCGGTGAACCACAGGCGCACGAACCGGATGTCGCGCTCCTCCAACGTCCGGAGCACGAACTCCTGCTGCTTGTCCATCTTCCGCTTCCCCATCCTTGCCGGTCAGGTCGCCTGTCCGCGCTCGCCCCTCGGAAGGCGGGCGAGGTGACGAGCGGGCACACGCGCATCCCACCACACCAGCGTTTCATACGGGTTGCCGACCCCGACCGGACGACTGGCCGTGGCCTGAACGCCCCGCTCACGACAGGTGTACCCCGCTGAGGCCCATCCTGCCTGTTCGGGTGCGTGTTCGTAACGGGTGGGGCGGGTCTTGCGGGTGCAGGTGGTCAGGGTTTCGGGGAGATGCCCAGCAGGAGCGGGCCCGTGGGGTCCGCGACGATGTCCGACACCGTGATCGGGTCCAGCGTGGCGTAGAACGCCTCCTGGGCCCGGCGCAGGGCGCCGCGCAGGCGGCAGGCGGAGCTCAGCGGGCAGGGGGCCGAGGTGGCCGTCCCCTCGCAGTCGACGACGTCTCCCTCGCCCTCGAAAGCCCGGACGAGGGCACCCACCGAGGCGGTGCGGCCCTCCTCCGTGAGCGCCAGGCCTCCGCCCCTGCCGCGCCGGGCCGTGAGCAGGCCCATGTGCTGGAGTTCGGCGACGACCTTCGCGGCGTGGGTGTACGGCACGTCCATGGCCGTCGAGACGTCCCGTGTCGTCGGGTTGGAGTCGCCGCCGGTCACGGCGAGGCGCATGAGGACCCGCAAGGCCAGGTCGGTGGAGCGCAGGAGCCGCATGGCATGCAGGGTAGGTAATGCGCATCTGGGGTTCAAATTTCGGGGAGGCGGTAGCCGCGTGCGTCCGTGCGGATGTTTCTACCCTCTACGACGGACCCGACTTCCCCATTACGATCAGCTGATCCGTTCGTCCTACTCCTCTCCCCCGAAGGACACTCCCATGGGCTCCGCCAACAAGAGCAGCGCGGCACGCACGGCACGCATAGAGGAGATGCGGCGTGCGGAACGGGCCCGCGAGCGCCGCACCCGGATTCTCACCATCGGGGCGAGCGTGGTCGTCGTCGCCGGACTCGTGGTCGGCGGTGTGGTGCTCATCCAGTCGCAGTCGGACGACGGCGGCAGCAGCTCGGCGGACGGTTCCAAGAACCCGGGCAAGTTCGTCACGGCCAAGGACGGCGTGCGGACCTGGGAAGGCGAACTGGCGCGCAATCACGTGACCAAGGTCGTGGACTACCCCGTCACGCCTCCCGTCGGCGGTGACCACAACCCCGTGTGGATGAACTGCAACGGGGACGTCTACACCGACGAGATCAACGACACCAACGCCGTGCACTCGCTCGAGCACGGGGCCGTGTGGGTGACGTACAACGCCGATGCCGACAAGGCCGACGTCGACGCGCTCGCCGCGAAGGTGAAGAAGACGCCGTACACGCTGATGAGTCCGGTGGACGGGCAGAAGGACCCGATCATGCTCACCGCCTGGGGGCACCAGCGGGCGGTGACTGGTGCGGATGACCCGGATGTCAACGCGTTCCTCGAGAAGTTCGTCCAGGGTCGGCAGACGCCCGAGCCGGGGGCCGCCTGCACGAACGGGCTGGCCGAATGAGGAAACCGGGGCTGATCGCCGGCGCCGCTGTCACCGTGCTCGTCGCGGCCGGTGCGATCACCTTCGCGGTGGCCGGGGACGAGGGGTCGTCCGGCACGGTTCCCGCTGCCGACTCCGCGGATGCCGGGTTCGCCCGGGACATGGCCGTCCACCATCAGCAGGCCGTCGAGATGTCGTACATCGTGCGGGACCGGACGGACGACGAGGCGGTCCGCCGGCTCGCCTACGACATCGCCCAGACGCAGGCCAATCAGCGGGGCATGCTGCTCGGCTGGCTCGACCTGTGGGAGCTTCCCAAGGTGTCCCTGGACCCGCCCATGACCTGGATGGGGATGGGTGACACGGCCTCCGGCAAGGACGGGGCGTTGATGCCGGGGATGGCGACCAACGCCGAGATGGAGCGGCTGGGGGCGTTGAGGGGTGAGGCGGCCGAGGTCTTGTATCTGCGGCTCATGACGGACCATCACAAGGGTGGGGTCCACATGGCTCAGGGGTGTGTCAGCGCGTGTGAGGTGGGGGTCGAGAAGCGGCTTGCGCGGGGGATGGTGGAGGCGCAGGAGTCGGAGATCGCGTTGATGGCCCGGATGCTGGAGGAGCGGGGGGCTGGGGGTGCGTAGAGAGCGCGCTATATCGCGTCGCTTTGACGATTACACTGGGGCTCGTGCCTCAACTACGTCTCGCCCTTAATCAGATCGACTCGACCGTCGGTGATCTCGCCGGCAACGCCGAAACGATTGTCCGCTGGACCCGGCACTCCGCCGAACGGGGCGCGCACCTCGTCGCGTTCCCGGAGATGGCGCTCACCGGGTATCCCGTCGAGGATCTCGCCCTCAGGTCGTCGTTCGTGGAAGCCTCGCGGGCCGCTCTGCGCTCGCTGGCGACGCGGCTCGCGGAGGAGGGGTTCGGCGAGCTTCCGGTGATCGTCGGGTATCTCGACCGCAGCGCCGCCGCCCAGCCGAAGTACGGGCAGCCGGCCGGTGCGCCGCAGAACGCCGGCGCGGTGCTGTACGGGGGTGAGGTGGTGCTCAGCTTCGCCAAGCACCACCTGCCGAACTACGGCGTCTTCGACGAGTTCCGGTACTTCGTGCCCGGCGACACCATGCCGGTGGTACGGGTCCGGGGTGTGGATGTCGCGCTCGCCATCTGTGAGGACCTCTGGCAGGACGGGGGGCGGATCCCCGCGGCGCGGTCGGCGCGGGCCGGGCTGCTGCTGTCGATCAACGCCTCGCCGTACGAGCGGGAGAAGGACGACACCCGGCTTGAGCTCGTGCGCAAGCGGGCGCAGGAGGCCGGGTGCACGACCGCGTACCTCGCGATGATGGGCGGGCAGGACGAGCTCGTCTTCGACGGGGACTCGATCGTGGTGGACCGTGACGGTCAGGTGGTGGCGCGGGCGCCGCAGTTCGCCGAGGCGTGTGTCGTGGTCGACCTGGATCTGCCGGCTGCCGTGGCTGATGCGCCGGTGGGCGTTGTGGACGACGGGTTGCGGATCGAGCGGGTCGTGCTGTCGGAGGAGGCTGTGCCGGCGTACGACGTCGAGTCGGCGGCGGCCGGGGGGTATGCCGAGCGGCTCGGTGATGACGAGGAGGTGTACTCCGCGCTCGTTGTGGGGCTGCGGGCGTATGTTCAGAAGAACGGGTTCCGGTCGGTGCTGATCGGGTTGTCCGGGGGGATCGACTCTGCGTTGGTCGCCGCGATCGCTTGCGATGCGGTGGGGGCGGAGAACGTGTACGGCGTTTCTATGCCGTCGAAGTACTCGTCGGAGCACTCGAAGGACGACGCGGCGGAGCTGGCGCGGCGGACCGGGCTGAACTATCGGACCGTGACGATCGAGCCGATGTTCGACGCGTATATGGGGGCGCTGGAGCTGACGGGGCTGGCGGAGGAAAATCTGCAGTCGCGGCTGCGGGGGACGCTGCTGATGGCGATCTCCAACCAGGAGGGGCACATCGTGCTGGCGCCGGGGAACAAGTCGGAGCTGGCGGTGGGGTACTCGACGCTGTACGGGGACTCGGTGGGGGCGTACGGGCCGATCAAGGACGTGTACAAGACGTTGGTGTTCCGGCTGGCGGAGTGGCGCAACCGGGCGGCGGTGGAGCGGGGGCAGACGCCGCCGATTCCGGAGAACTCGATCTCCAAGCCGCCGAGTGCGGAGTTGCGGCCGGGGCAGGTGGACACGGACTCGCTGCCGGACTATCCGGTGCTGGACGCGATCCTGGCGCTGTATGTGGACCGGGACCGGGGGGCTGACGAGATCGTCGCGGCCGGGTTCGATGCGGAGCTGGTGGCGAAGACGCTGCGGATGGTGGACCGGGCGGAGTACAAGCGGCGGCAGTATCCGCCGGGGACGAAGATCTCCCCGAAGGGCTTCGGGAAGGACCGCCGTCTGCCGATCACCAACGGCTGGCGCGAGGGCTGACGCCTGCCGCTGCGGGTGGGTGGGGGTGCGCGTTGTATGCCTGCGGCGCCTCTGTCCCTCCGGTGGGGGTTTGGGTAGCGCCTACGGGGGTGGGTGGTGCGGGGCCGGGTCGGGGGTGTCCGTCCTCGGACTGGCGCGACTGTGCTTGTTGGTGGAGGCGAGGGGGCGGACGCGCCAGTCGCTGCGGGCGGGCACCCCCGCCCCGACCCCTCCCCGCCGTCGGCGGCCACACCGCGATCCGCTGTTAAGCCGGCGCCATGCGGGCGGCCGGTTCGCTGCGCAGGCGCACCCGCCCCGTCCCCTGCCCGCCGTCGGCGGCACACCCCCGGCCACCGCGATCCGCCGTTAAGCCGGCGCCACGCGGGACGGCCGGTTCGCTCTGCGCGGGCACCCCCGCCCCGACCCCTCCCCGCCGTCGGCGGCACACCCCCGGCCACCGCGATCCGCCGTTAAGCCCGCGCCACGCGGGCAGCCGGCTCGCTCTGCGCGGGTGCCCCGCCCCGACCCCTCCCCGCCGACGTCGGCATACCCACGGCCACCGCGATCCGCCTTTGCGCCGGCGCGCCGGTTCGCTGTGCGGGTGCCCCCGCGCCGTCGCCTCCCGCGGTCGGTGGCTCCGCTTAAGCCGGCGCCATGCGGGCGGCCGGTTCATTGTGGGGGTGGTGTCGGGAAAGTTGCTGGTAGAGGGCCGCGTAGGCGGCTGCCATCTGGTCGGTGTCGAAGTGACGGCGGACTCGTCCTCGGCAGGCCACGGGGTCCAGCCGGTCCACCGAGCCGATCGCCTTGGCCAGTTCGGCGGGGTGATCACAGATGTAGCCGGTGACGCCTTCCTCGACGATCTCGGGCACCGATCCACGGCGGAGTGCGACGACCGGCGTGCCGCAGGCCATCGCCTCGATCATCACCATTCCGAACGGTTCCTCCCACTGGATCGGGAACAGCAGGCAGCGGGCGCTCGCCAGGAGGTCCAGCTTGGTGTGCCAATCGACCTCCCCGACCAAGTGCACGTCGTCGCCCATCCGGGGCCGGATTTCCGCCTCGATGTAGGGCTGCTCGGAGGGGTCGTTGCAGTTGCCGGCGACGGTCAGGGGCAGCTCTGCCTCCCGGGCCGCGTCGATGGCCAGATGGACACCCTTGTCCGCGGCGATCCGGCCGAGGAAGAGTGCGTTGCCGCCCTTGCGGTCGCGGTAGGGGTAGTGGGCGCTGCGCAGCGCATTGTGGACCTGTCCGGACCAATGGATGTCCGGAGCCTCTGCCTGCTGCGCGCGTGAGAGCGCCACCATGTGCACGGTGTCACTGAGTGCCCGGTAGTAGAGGCCCATCTCCCCGGTCACGGGGCCGTGCGCGGTGACCACGGTCGGCGCCTGGCGCTGCCCGGCTTGGAGCGGACCCGCCATGCTGTGGTCGTGGATCACATCGGAATCGAGGGAACGCAGCACGCGCGCCGTACGCGCGGTATGCAGGACCTCCGGGCGGGAGTTCCCCAGCCTCCGCGAACCCGCGGGATTGTCGTCAGTGGCGATGAAGCGGCCCTTGGTCCCGTTGCGGCCCACTCCGATGACGGTCACCCGATGCCCCAGTTCCACCAGGCCGTCGACCAGCTCGGCACACATCGCCTCGATCCCTCCGTAGCCCTCGGGCGGCAGCGCGAACCAGGGTGTGGAGATCATGGTGATGTTGAGTGGTGACTTCGGCCTCATGGGGTCCGCCCTTGGGGTGATCCAGGGCCCGATGACATGTCCGGGCCCTGCTGGTGGTGGGGTGCGGGAGCGGGCGGACGGCGAGACTGGCGCACGATCTCGACGTCGTTGGGCAGCCCGTGGATGCTGGTTGACGCCCCGTCGACCTCCAGATCCACGCGCCGACCGGCCAGCGGGATGTTGTTGATGGACAGGCGTCCGTAGCGGGCGGGCCACGCTGGCTCCACCCATACCTGGCTGTGCGACATCCACGGATCGATGCGCAGCAGCGCTCGCAGCAACTGGACCGGAGTGGCGGCAGCCCAGGCCTGCGGGGAGCAGGAGGTGGGATACGGCACCGGCGCCTCGTACTCCCCGCGGTCGAAGCCGCAGAACAGCTCGGGCAGCCGGCCGCCGAAGGTTTCGGCGGCGTCGAGGATGCCGGTGGCCACCCGCTGGGCCTCGTCGACGAACCCGTAGCGCATCAGTCCGGTGGCCAGGATCGCGTTGTCGTGCGGCCAGACCGAGCCGTTGTGGTAGCTCATCGGGTTGTACGCACCCATCGTCGTGGCCAAGGTGCGCACCCCCCAGCCGGTGAACATCTCCGGGGACAGCAGTCGTTCGGCCACCTGCCCGGCCTTGTCGCGGTCCGCGATCCCCGTCCACAGGCAATGGCCCATGTTCGAGCCCAGCGCGTCGATGGGGCGCTTGTCGCGGTCGAGACCGATGGCGTACCAGCCCCGCTCGGGCAGCCAGAATTTCTCGTTGAAGGCTTCCTTCAGCGCGACAGCCTTACTGCACCAGTGCTCGACGGCCTTGAGGTCACCGGCCTCATGAGCGAAGTGCGACCGGACGACATAGGCCGCGTAGACGTAGCTCTGCACCTCGGACAGGGCGATCGGCGGCTCGGCGAGGGTGCCGTCGGCGAAGTTGACACCGTCGAAGGAGTCCTTCCAGCCCTGGTTGAGCAGACCGTTGTCGGTCATGCGCTGGTATTCGACGAAGCCGTCACCGTCTTGGTCGCCGTAGTTCTCGATCCACTCGAGTGCCCGGTCGGCGTGCGGCAGCAGGCCCTCGACGGCCTCGGGGGCTATGCCCCAGCGGCTCAGCTCACCGAGGACGATGACGAACAACGGTGTGGCGTCGGCCGTCCCGTAGTACACACTGCCGCCGCCGCGGGCCAGCGGGAAGTCCAGGCCGAAGCGTGTCTCGTGCAGTATGCGTCCCGGCTGTTCCTCAGTGGTGGGGTCGACCTTGCGGCCCTGGGCCCGCGCCAGCGTCTGCAGGGTTCCCAGGGCCAGGTTCTGGTCCAGCGGCAGGGCCATGTAGGAGGAGAGGAGTGAGTCCCGGCCGAACAGGGCCATGAACCAGGGCGCGCCGGCGGCCACTGCCGTGTCCTGCGGGTGTTCCGGATCGAAGATGCGCAGCGCGCCCAGATCCTCCAGGCTGCGCCGCACCGTCCGGTGCAGTTCCGGGTCCTCGATCTTCGTAATACGCGGAGTGCTCTCGCGCCAGGCACGCAGGCGGCGGGCCGGCGCGGACTCGGTCGGCTCCACGCCCACCGGAAAGACACCGCCGGCATGCTCCTGGTCGACGCTGGGTCGCACCAGCAGCGTGGTGCGCCACTGGCCGTGGGCCGGCACGTCGGCCCGGAAGTCCAGGCCGTCCGGGCGGGCACGGGCGCCCTCGCTCTGCACCCGTACGCCGCGCCATGCCGAACCGGAGCGGAGGTCGAATTCCAGGACCGAACCGTCCGTCGTGGCCGTCACCTCGCCCTGCGGGCGCATTCGGTTCTCCTTGACGGCGAAGACGTCGGCGAAGTCGGCGCCGATGTCCAGGGAGACCGCCACGGTCATCGGTCGTGGGCTCAAGTTGCGCACCTTGAGGTCCTCGCGCATCCCCTCACCCACATAGCGTGTGCGCTCCACCAGCACTTCACTCTGCGAGCCGTGGGGTGGCACGCGGGCCAGGAACGTCGTGCGGTACGGGTCGGGGGACATGACGGTCAAATGGTGGGGGCGGACGCCGTCCACCCGTACCCGCCAGTCGGAGATGACCCGCATGTCCCGGAAGAACAGTCCCTGCGGGACCTCGGATTCCATGTCACCGGAGGCACTCGACACGCAGAACGTCGGCCCCTCGACCAGGGTGACGGTGGCCGCGTTGAGTACGGCCGGTTCGCTTTCCTCGACGATCGTGCTGACCTCGTCGGTCGTCGTCATGTCGCCTCCCTAGCTGTGAGGGCTGTCTGCAGCGGCTCCGGACACCGTGTCGATGAAGGGCTCGTCATCCATGAGCTGTCTCCTCGTGGGTCACAGGCGGGCCACCTTCCGGTAGAGCGACGTCTGCTGCAGCAATTGACGGTCGTCCAGGAAGTTCTCCTGGACCCGGCGCCGGGCACCGGCTCCCAGCGCACCCGCAAGGCCGTGATCACCCACCAGACGGCTGGTGTGCGCGGCGAAGGACACGCTGTCGCGTGGGTCGTCGAGCAGAATGCCGTGGACTCCGTGCTCGATCTGGTCACGGATACCACCGACGGCGCTGGCGACGACCGCGCGTCCCTTCCACATGGCCTCCGTGACGGTGAGGCCGAATCCCTCCGCCAGGCTCTTCTGTGTCACCACCGCCGCCGAGCACTGCAGGGCATTGACGATTACCGCGTTCTCCTCCGAATCGGCCATCGGCAGGCAGGCCAGGTGGACCCGAGTGCGCACCCGGTCCGGCAGCCGCTGCCACAGCGCCACACATTCCGCGAAGACCTGCCCGCCCTCGGGATCGTCGGTGACACCGGTGACATCCGGGCCCACCAAGGCCAGGTGGGCGCCGTCCAGGCTGCCGTCGGCCTCGGCGAACGAGGTGAGGACGCTGGCCATGTCCTTCAGCGGGTCCCAGCGGGAGACCTGCACGATGAGCGGCGCGTCAGCGGGTGGCGGCGAGGCGCTGTACAGGGAGGTCGGATTCCGCCGTACGCGGCCCACCGAGCCGTCGCCTCGACGGTAGATCGCCGGCCCGTCGTGCCCGTCCGCAGGCGCGCGCAGACCGACCCGGCGCAGGATGGCCGCAGCGGCCGAGGGGGCCAGGGGCCGGTTCTTGGCCGACAGGGGGTCGATCGACGGCCGGATCACGGCGACCCCCCGCCCGGCGAGCCAGCCGGGAACGTACTGCTCCCGGGAGAACACGAAGGCATCCGCCATGTCCAGCCAGGGCTGCAGAAACGCCCATGCCCGGTCGGTGTACGGATTGGGGTGGTCCGTGCCGATATGGCACCGCCAGACCACCCGCGCCCCGGCCAGCCGCAGGTGGGCGACGAGGCCGGCGGCCTGTGGATCGTGGAGGGTGACCACGTCTCCCGGCCGTATCGCGCGCAGCAGGGCGCGTGCATTGACCTCGCAGACTGCCGCGTAATGCTCGGTTCCGGCCCGGTCGAGTGGTGGGCCGGAGGCGTTGACCCCGTGCAGGAAGTGGTGCAACTGCTTGGTCAGGGCGAAGAAGGCGGGATCTCCCCGCATGGTGAACCAACGGGCGTCGAGCCCCGCACCACGGGAGTATCGCTGCAGCCGGTGCAGCATCTCGGCCACACCGCCACCGTTCATCGTCGAGTTCACGTCGATGATCCGGCGGCCGGCGAGCGCTTCCCTTGCCTTGCGGAAGGCGGTATCCAGCTTGTCGGCCCGCGCGGGCCCCACCGTGCCGCTGAGCACGAGCGGATCGGCGCCGGGGACGTGGGCTTCCGGGAGTACCGGTGGCGCGGCATGCGGCCCCCGGGGGATGACGGTCTGCGGTTGTGGGGTGCCGGGATGTGCCATGGTGCCTCCGCCCGCACGGCGGCTCGAGCGTTCGGGGCGTTTGCCCGTTTTATCCAGGTTCTGGGCGCGGGCAGTCCGCTGCATGCCCCCGGCGGTACCAATGCCGTAGCACGCGTTCGACCCGCCAGAGCAAGCGGCGACGGGGGCTGCCGGTTGATGCAAGCGCCGGGTTGAGTCGCGCGGGGAGGGGCTGACCCGGGGTTTCAGTCGCCCGGTGTGGTGACCTTCACTCGTGCGGCGATCGGGAGGTGGTCGCTCGCCGTGGCCGGGAGGGTCCAGGACGCTTCCGGTTCGGCGCCCTTGACCAGGATCTGGTCGATCCGCGCCATCGGGAACGACGCCGGCCAGCTGAAGCCGAAGCCACTGCCCACGGCGCCCTGGGTGGAGCGCATCTGCGAGGTGACGGCGTTCAGGGCGCGGTCGTTCATCGTGCCGTTCAGGTCGCCGAGCAGGACGACGTTCGGCAGCCGTTCCGCGGCGATGGCCTCACCCAGGGCGTCGGCGCTCTTGTCGCGCTGGCGGGCCGTGAAGCCGGCCTCCATCTTCACCCGGACCGAGGGCAGGTGGGCGACGTAGACGGCGACCCGGCCGCTGGGGGCCGTCACCGTGGCGCGCATCGCCCGCTGCCAGCCGAGCCGGATGTCCACGGCCCTCACGTCGCTCAGCGGGTACTTGCTCCACAAACCCACGGTTCCGACCACCGCGTGGTGCTTGTACGTCGCCGCCAGCGCCGACTCGTAGGCCGGGACCTTCGACGCCTTCAGCTCTTCCAGGGCCAGGACGTCCGCGCCCGAGGAGGCCACGTCGTGGGCGGTGCGGGACGGGTCCGGGTTGTCGGCGTTGACGTTGTGGGTGGCCACCGTCAGGTCTCCGCCCTCGGCGTTCTTGTCGGTGAGCAGCCCGCCGAAGAGGTTCAGCCAGACGGCGGCGGGCAGGATCGTGGCGATCAGTGCCGTCGCCGACTTGCGGAGCACCGCGAGGACGAGCAGCACCGGGATGAGCAGGCCCAGCCAGGGCAGGAAGGTCTCGACCAGGCTGCCCAGATTGCCGATCGCGTTCGGAATCTGCGCGTGGGCCAGCATGACCAGGGACAGCAGGGCCGCGACCGCCGCCAGGAACAGTCCCCGGCGCCAGATGCGGCGGTCGCCGCGCCGGCGGTCCCACAGGCGCCGAAGCCGGGAAGCCGGCTGCTCGGGACCCGAGCCTCCGTTGTCCGTCTCCGTGATGTACGCCTGCTGCGCCATACCGTCGCCTCACAACCTGCCGTGCACACCGTCGCCCCCCGTGTCCGTACGACCCTAGGGGATGATCGGTCCCTTTCCTGCCGCCGCGGGGCGGCCGTACGGGGGCGAGGACGTACGGGGACGCCCGGGGAGTTCCGGGTGGGGGTGCGGGGAGCGTCGTCTGTGACGAAACGCGCATATTTGGGGACGGGGGTTCGCCGTCTAGTTCTCGTCGCCGGCGGGGCGTAGGCCCTCGAGGAGGGTGTCGACCACTTGTTCGGCGAGGTTGTCCGGGAGGTCGGCGTCCGGGCGCATGACCGTGCGGAGCAGGACCGGGCCCACGATGATGTCGTTGAGGAGTTCCAGGTCGAGGTCGGCGCGCAGTTCGCCGTTGTCCCGGCCCCGGCGCAGCACCTCCAGGCCTAGCCTGCGGCGGGGCACGATGACGGTGTTGTGGTAGGCCTCCCAGAGGTTGGGGCTGCTCTTCATCTGGGCGTGCACGTTGTGCAGGATCGCCGAGGTCCGGCCGGCCAGGCCGCGCAGCCGCAGGGATTCCAGCAGCACGACGAGGTCGTCCCGCATGGAGGTGCCGGGGAGTTCGGGGTCGGGGGGCTCGGCGGCGCGCATGACGTCGACGAAGAGGTCCTCCTTGCCGTTCCAGCGGCGGTAGATGGTGGCCTTGCCGACGCCCGCGGTGCGGGCGATGCGCTCGATGGAGAGCTCCGCGAGGGGCACGCCGTCCTCCAGGAGCTTCATCACCGTGTCGATGATGGCGCGTTCGACCGCCTCGCTGCGGGGGCGGCCCCGCGCGGGTGCCTCCTGCCTGGGGTCGGTGCCGGCCGGACTCACGTTGTCGGATCCTTTCGGTTGGCTGCGGTGATTCTCCCCGGTCGGCGTCGGCAACGGCCCGCCGACCGTGGGTTTTCAGTCCGCCGTCGTCACCAAATCCGGTTCCTGGTCGTCCTGTTCGGGCGCGGGCATGCGGCCGGGGAAGAACACGGCGACGACGACCGCGCCCAGCACCGCGACGCCCGCTCCCCACAGGGCCGTGACATGCATCGCGTGCAGGAACGCGTCGTCGGCGGCGGCGGCCAGGGTTTCGCCGCGCGGGCCGAGCCGGTCGGCGACGGCCAGGGTGGCCTCGATGGACTCTCCGGCGGCGTGCCGGGCGCCGGGCGGCAGCAGGACCAGCTTGTCCTCGATGTCGGTGCGGTAGGCGGTGGACAGCACCGAGCCGAGTACGGCGACGCCGAGGGCGCCGCCGACCTGGCGGAAGGTGTTGCTGAGCGCGGACGCCGAGCCGGCCTTCTCCCGTGGCAGGGCCTGCATGATGACGACGCTGACGGGCGTCATCACGTGCGCCATGCCGGCGCCCATCAGGAGGAAGATGACCTCCAGGATCCAGATCGGCGTGTCCCCGTCCAGGATCAGGAAGGCGGCCAGCGTCGCCGCGAGCAGGAGAAGGCCCCCGGTGGTGGTGACCTTGTTGCCGAACCGGTCCACCAGCAGGCGTGCCCGGGGCGCGAAGAACATCTGGGCCGCGGCCAGCGGCAGCATCAGCAGCCCGGTCTCCAGCGGCGAGTAGCCGCGCACGCTCTGGGTGTAGAACACCGCGAAGAACGTCACGCCCAGGAGCGCGAAGAAGACCAGCGCGATCGCGACGATCGCGGCGGAGAACACCTTGTTCCTGAAGTAGGTGATGTCGACGGACGGGTGGTCGCTGCGCTTCTCGAACACCACGAACGCGGTCAGTACGGCGAGACCGGCGCCGATCGTCGTCAGCACGGTGCCGTCGGTGAAGTCGGCGAGCTGGCCGCCCTTGATGATGCCGTAGACCAGCAGGACCAGGCCGGTCACCGAGAGCACGACACCGACCGGGTCGATCCGGCCGGGCCGCGGATCGCGGGAGTCGGGGACCAGCCACAGCATCAGGGCGACGGCGAGGACGACGATCGGCACGTTGACGAGGAAGACCGAGCCCCACCAGAAGTGGTCCAGGAGCAGCCCGCCGGTGATCGGGCCGATGGCGATGGCCAGGCCCACTCCGCCCGCCCAGACGCCGATGGCCTTGGGCTGTTCGTCGCGTTCGAAGACGTTCATCAGGACGGCCAGGGTCGCCGGCATGACGAACGCCGCGCCCAGGCCCATCACCGCGCGGAAGCCGACCAGCTCCGCCGGGGAGCTCGAGAACGCGGCGAGTGCCGAGCCGATGCCGAACACGGCCAGGCCGCCGATCAGCATCTTCTTGCGGCCGAGCCGGTCACCGAGTAGTCCCGCGGTGAAGAGCAGGCCGGCGAAGACGAGCGTGTAGGCGTTGATCGCCCACTCCAGCTCGCTCTGCGTGGCGCCCAGACCGGTGGGGGCGGGGGTGGAGATCGTCTTGATGGCGACGTTCAGGATCGAGTTGTCCAGGACGACGATCAGCAGGCTGAGCATCAGCACGCCGAGGATCGCCCAGCGGCGCCGGTGCACGGCTTCCGGGACGTGGCGGGCAGGGGCGGCAGGAGAAGTCATGGGATCCAGCGTAGCGACTTTCGATACGAGACCGTCTCGTATCGATTGTGTTTTGCCCAGTTCTTGCCCGGTTCCGGCTCGTTCTTGCCGGGACGTTGGAGGGTCAACGGGTGCGCAGGGGCCGGTGAGGGGGCTGCTGATACGGGCCCGGCCACCTCTGGCCCTCCGGCGGTCCGGATGCCACCATGGACGTGGTCCGGGGACGCCGTCAGGGCGCCTCGAGATGACGTGTTGGGAGACGGTTCAATGACGCAGCTTTCGGCTGCCCAGACCGGGACGACGTCCGGTTCCCCCTCCGACGGCAAGACGCTGTACGGGGGCAAGGGCACGCGCCGTATCACTGTCCGTGACATCGCCGCCGCCAAGGAGCGCGGCGAGAAGTGGCCCATGCTCACCGCGTACGACGCGATGACCGCGTCCGTGTTCGACGAAGCCGGCATCCCGGTCATGCTCGTCGGCGACTCCGCGGGCAACTGCCACCTCGGGTACGAGACCACCGTGCCCGTCACCCTCGACGAGATGACCATGCTGGCCGCCGCGGTCGTACGGGGCACCTCGCGCGCCCTGATCGTGGGCGACCTGCCCTTCGGCTCGTACCAGGAGGGGCCGGTGCAGGCACTGCGCTCGGCGACCCGGCTGGTCAAGGAGGCCGGTGTGGGCGCCGTCAAGCTGGAGGGCGGCGAGCGGTCGCACCGCCAGATCGAGCTGCTGGTGGAGTCCGGCATTCCGGTGATGGCCCACATAGGGCTGACCCCGCAGTCGGTGAACGCGATGGGCTACCGGGTGCAGGGGCGCGGCGAGGAGGCGGCTCAGCAGCTGCTGCGGGACGCCAAGGCGGTGCAGGACGCGGGCGCGTTCGCGGTGGTGCTGGAGCTGGTGCCGGCGGAGCTGGCGGCCGAGGTTACGCGGGTGCTGCAGATTCCGACCGTCGGGATCGGGGCGGGGGCGGCGACGGACGCGCAGGTGCTGGTGTGGACGGACATGCTGGGGCTGACGGGCGGGCGTGTGCCCAAGTTCGTCAAGCAGTACGCGGATCTGCGTGAGGTCATGAGCGGGGCGGCGAAGGCGTTCGCGGAGGATGTGGTCGGCGGGGCGTTTCCGACGGAGGCGCACTCCGTGCACTGAGCGCCGGCGCTGGCGTTGAGCCATTGCGGCACCACCTTGTCGGCCCCGCTGATCTTCCCCCGTCGGCGGGGCCGACGCATGTCACCGGGGGCGGGGGGGTGTTGGCGCAGCCCGGCTGTCCGCCGGGGGGTGTCGCGCATCCCGGCGCGGGCGGGGTATCCGTCGCGCCCACCCGAGCCGCCCTGGGGGCACCTCCCAGGCCCTTAAGGCACTGGGGGAGGCACGACTGCCCGCGGGGGCGGTGGCGGTGCGGGTGGCCGCGGGAGCGGCAGCGGGACGCGGGGCCGGGGGTGTCGCGCCCCCGTGCCTTGTTCCGGTCCACGACGGTCAGCTCGGAGCACGGTCAGCGGCGCGCGCAGCCGCGCCCCGCCGACGGGGACGGCGGTGCCGTCGGGACGGAGTGCCTGGGTCGTGCCGAGGATGCGGTAGCGCACGGGGTCCATTGTCTCCGGTGGTGGTCGCGGCGGTGAGGCGGGCGGGGGTCGGCGCCGTTCCGGCGGGCGGGTCACCGGTGCGGGCGGTGGCCGGGCCGCCCCACCCTGCACGGAACCGGACGCCCGCGCGCGACGTTTTCCTCATGCGCCCGGTACGGTCGGGCGGTCCCCCACGCGTTTCCCGCGTGTTTCCCAGTGCCCGACAGTCCAGGGAGTCCCATGACCACCGCCCCGACCCGCCACAGCGACCGGAGGATCAGTTCGGTCTTCCTGGGGATCCTGGCCGTCACGGCGGTCACCGGATGGGCCACCTGGACCGGGTTCGCCGCCCAGCCGGGCGTCGCGGTGTTCCTGTTCGTGACGGCCGCCTGGATCGTCTCCCTGTGTCTGCACGAGTACGCGCACGCGCGCACCGCGCTGCACAGCGGTGACATATCGGTGGGGACAAAGGGCTATCTCACGCTGAACCCGATGACGTACACGCACGCCCTGCTGAGCATCGTGCTCCCCGTGGTGTTCGTGATCATGGGCGGAATCGGTCTGCCGGGCGGTGCCGTGTTCATCGAGCGCGACCGGATCCGGGGGCGGTGGCGGCACAGTCTGATCTCGGCGGCCGGTCCACTGACGAACGTGCTGTTCGCGGTCGTGTGCACGGCGCCGTTCTGGCTGGACGCGCTGGAGGGCGTACCGGCCGACTTCCGGTTCGCGCTGGCCTTCCTGGCGCTGCTCCAGGTGACGGCCGCGATCCTGAACTTCCTGCCGGTGCCGGGTCTTGACGGCTACGGCGTGATCGAGCCCTGGCTGTCGTACGGCATCCGGCGTCAGGTGGAGCCGTTCGCCCCGTTCGGTCTGCTGTTCGTGTTCGCGCTGCTGTGGGTGCCGGAGGTGAACGGCTGGTTCTTCGCTGTCGTCGACTCGCTGCTGGGGTCCTTGGGGATCCACGAGTTCGACACCTACTGCGGTTTCGAACTGTTCCGCTTCTGGCGTGACACCAGCGGGGTCTGCTCGGTCAGCCCGTGACGGGTCCCTCGTCCCGCTCGGCCCGCCCGCGCCGCACGTAGTACCAGGTCATGTTGGACGACAGACCCGCCAGCAGCACCCAGACGACGCCGATGAACACACTGCCCCGGACGAAGGAGACGACGGCCGCGGCGACGGCGAGGAGGCACACGGCGAGGGCGTAGAGGGCGAGGCGGGGCATGGGCGGGGGCTCCTGTCGGGGGACACTGCTACGGCGTCCAGTGTCCCCCATCGCCTCATACGTCCGTGACGCGGAGCCCGGCGTGTGCCTTGTAGCGGCGGTTGACGGAGATCAGGTTGGCCACGAGCGACTCCACCTGGTGGGCGTTGCGCAGCCGTCCGGCGTAGATGCCCCGCATGCCGGGGATGCGCCCGGCCAGTGCCTGGACGGTCTCGACGTCGGCCCGGACGTCGCCGAGCACCATCACGTCGGTGTCGATCTCGTCGATCTGCGGGTCCTGGAGCAGTACGGCCGACAGGTGGTGGAAGGCGGCGGTGACCCGGGAGTCCGGGAGCAGCGCGGCGGCCTGCTGGGCGGCGCTGCCCTCCTCGGGCCGGAGGGCGTAGGCGCCCTGCTTGTCGAAGCCGAGCGGGTTGACGCAGTCGACGACGAGCTTGCCGGCCAGTTCCTCGCGCAGGGACTCCAGGGTCTTGCCGTGGCCGTCCCAGGGCACGGCGACGATCACGATGTCGCTGCGGCGGGCGGTCTCGGCGTTGTCGGCGCCCTCGATGCCGTGTCCGAGTTCCCCGGCGGCGGCCTGCGCGCGCTCGGCGGCGCGGGAGCCGATGATCACCTTCTGGCCGGCCCTGGCGAGCCGGTACGCGAGGCCCTTGCCCTGCGGCCCGGTGCCGCCGAGCACGCCGACGACGAGCCCGGACACGTCGGGCAGGTCCCAGGGGTCCTTGGCGGGGGCCTTCGCGGGCTGCTGTGCGCTGTCGGTAGAGGTCATGGGGCGACTCTACGTCCGTGACGGCGCCGCTTCCGGTCCGGGTGAGCGCCGTCATTGGGTGGTGGGCGGTGTCCCCGGGTCGGGCGAATCCGGGGTGAACGGCGCGACAGGGACGAGCGGTTGGGGCAGGATGCGGCCGCATGGATGCCGTACGGGTCGCGCTGCTGCGGGATGTGCTCGCCGGGACGCAGTGGCTGGGCGCCACCCGGCACTTCGCGGGGACGCTGCGTGGGTCGGTGGTCTCGCACGGCGGCGGGCTGCTGCTGGTGGGTACGCCGGACTACGAGCCGTGGCATCTGGCGGCGCATCTGGTGGACGAGGCCGCGTGGTCGGGCACGCCGGAGCTGGCCCCCACGCTGGTGCGGCATGACGCACGTCCCTCGGACCCCGCGCATCTGGCGGTGGGGCCGGGGCGGCTGGAGGCGGCGCGACGGGGCGAGACGCTGCTGGTGGTGGCGCCCGGGGAACCACCGGCCGCGCTGCTCGAGCGGATCTGTGACGCCCGGCGGGCCGGGGCGACGCTGCTGTCCCTGGGCCCCGGTAAGGGGGAGCTGCCGGCGCTGGCGCACGAGGTCCTGCCCGTGCCGGAGGGCTCCGAGCTGGACCTCGACACGGTGCAGCACCTGGTGAGCGCGGCGGCCGGGGAGAACGCCCTGCCGGCCCGCAGGGGGCCCCGCCGGTTCCGGGACCGGCTGTCGCGGCTGGCCGACCTGCTGACGGCCCCGCCGCCCACGCGCTGGTAGCGGGGCCGGCCGGGTCAGTCGTCGTCGCGTCCGGCCGTCGGGGCGTCGTGCCACCTGGGGTCGTTCTCCCACTGGAGGTTGCGTTCGCGGGCAATCTCCATGGCGTGTTCGGCCTCGGTGCGGCTCGCGTACGGACCCAAGCGGTCCTTGGCGGGGCATTCGGGGCCCTCCTCGACCTTCCGGTGTTCCAGGCAGTAGTACCACTCGCCCGGCTTTCCGACCGTCCGCTTCTTGAACAGGGGCATGACCGGCTCCTCTCTCCGTCTCGCCATGAGGATGGTCCCCCGTCGCCGCTGAATTAGACTCACCGGCATGTCTGGCCAGTCGCTGCTCGTCCCTGGGGAGCTGTCCCCCACCCGTTCCGTGCCCGGGAACATCCGTCGTCCCGAGTACGTCGGCAAGCCCGCCCCCACGCCGTACACCGGACCGGAGGTGCAGACGCCCGAGACGATCGAGGCGATGCGGATCGCCGGGCGGATCGCCGCGCGGGCGATGGAGGAGGCCGCGAAGCTCATCGCGCCGGGTGTGACGACGGACGAGCTGGACCGGGTGGCGCACGAGTACATGTGCGACCACGGTGCCTATCCGTCGACGCTCGGCTACCGGGGTTTCCCGAAGTCCCTGTGCGCGTCGGTCAACGAGGTGATCTGTCACGGCATCCCGGACTCGACGGTGCTGCGCGACGGGGACATCGTCAACCTGGACGTGACGGCGTACATCGGCGGGGTGCACGGCGACAACAACGCGACCTACCTGGTCGGCGAGGTGGACGAGGAGAGCCGGCTGCTGGTGGAGCGGACGCGTGAGTCGCTCAACCGCGCGATCAAGGCGGTCAAGCCGGGCCGGCAGATCAACATCATCGGCCGGGTGATCGAGTCGTACGCGAAGAGGTTCGGGTACGGGGTGGTGCGCGACTTCACCGGGCACGGGATCAACTCGTCGTTCCACTCGGGTCTGATCATCCCCCACTACGACAGTCCGCACGCGACGACAGTCATCCAGCCCGGGATGACCTTCACGATCGAGCCGATGCTGACGCTGGGCACCCACGAGTACGACATGTGGGACGACGGCTGGACGGTCGTGACGAAGGACCGCAAGCGCACGGCGCAGTTCGAGCACACGCTGGTGGTGACGGACACGGGCGCGGACATCCTCACGCTCCCGTAGCCGCCCTTCCGCTGTGCCGGGGCCCGCTCTCTTCCGGAGGGCGGGCCCTCGCTTGTGCGGGGATGATGGAGGAGAGGTTCCCGACACCCCGTCGGCAACCACCGACTCAGGTAACCCTAACCACAGAAAATCCCGCACCATGGACCCCTTCTCGACCCTTATCCGCACCGCTTCCCATGAGCAGCACGCCGAGGCGGAGACCTCGACGTTCATGAGCGATCTGCTCGGCGGCCGGCTGGGCCTGGACGCCTATGCGCGCTACACCGAGCAGCTGTGGTTCGTGTACGAGGCACTGGAGTCCGGCGCGCCGGGGCTGGCGTCGGATCCGGTGGCGGGCCCGTTCATCCGGCCGGAACTGTTCCGGCTGGCCGCGCTGGAGCAGGACCTGGCGCGTCTCCGCGGCCCGCACTGGCGTTCCAGGCTGACAGCCCTGCCCGCCACCCGAACCTACGCCGACCGGGTGACCAAGTGCGCCCGGGACTGGCCGTCCGGCTACCTCGCCCACCACTACACCCGCTACCTGGGCGACCTCTCCGGCGGCCAGATCATCCGCGGCAAGGCGGAGCAGACCTGGGGCTTCGCACGCAAGGGCGACGGCGTCCGCTTCTACGTCTTCGAAGGAATCCCCAACCCGGCCGCCTTCAAGCGCGGCTACCGCGAACTGCTGGACACCGTCCCGGTGAACGACCCGGAGAAGCAGCGCATCGTGGCGGAATGCAAGCGGGCGTTCACCCTCAACACGGAGCTGTTCCGAGCACTGGGCGAGGAGTTCCCGCGCTCGGCGTGAGGCGGCCGCTTTCGCACGGTCGAGCGAGTATGTTCGGGCCATACGTAGTACTGGGCTTTCCGGAGGAGGCGGCGCTCGACGTTGTGCTGGCGGACAACCCGACCGGCTCCACGTGGCTGGAGCGGGAGACCGAAGTCGCGCGCTACCAGGAGTTGTTCGACGCTGCTCGCACGTCCGCGCTGTCCCCTGTGGAATCCCGTACGGTCATCCGCCGCCGGGCCAAGGAGCACAGGACATGAACACCGCACGCCACGGCACGCCGGACCTGTCGGGCGCGACGTGGCGTAGCAGTACCTACAGCGGCGGCAACAACGAGTGTCTCGAACTCGCCCACAATGTTCCCGCCCTCGCCCCCGTCCGCGACAGTAAGGAACCCGCCGGGCCGGTGATCCTTTTCGGGTGGAGCGCCTGGGGGGCGTTTGTCGCGGGGCTGGGCTGATACTCGTCAGCGTTCCAGGTGGACGCGGCCGCCGATTTCCGTCCAGCCGTGCGGCTGGGGGGCCGTGAGGATTTGGGAGCCTGTGCCCTGGGTGATGTTCAGGGCGCGGCCCAGGTGGTCGGTGAGGAGCAGCGCCGCCGCGCCCGTCGCCTCGTCCTCCTCGATGCCGTCGTCCCGGCCGGGGAAGGCGCGGGCGCGGATGCGGCCGGCCGGCTCGTCCAGCCAGGCCCAGGCGTAGATCCACTCCCCCTTCGGCGGCACGGGCAGGTCGTCGACCTCCGCAGCGGTGGCGTACTGGCGCAGGGTGCGCGGCGGCGCCCACTCCGCCCGTGCCTCGATCCAGCAGAACTCCCCGTCCTGCCGGGCGCCCATCACCCCGGCAGGCACGACCAGTTCGGGCACGTCCAGGAGCCAGGCCGTGCCGACGCAGGGGTGACCGGCGAAGGGCAGCCGCAGGGTGGGGGTGTAGATGTCGATCACCCCGCGCTCGGGGTCATCGACGAACACGGTCTCGCTGAAGCCGAGTTTCGCGGCGAGCTCCTGGCGGTCAGCGCGCTCCGGCAGCACCGAACCGTCGCGGACGACACCGAGCTCGTTGCCGTACCCGCCCCGGGGGCCGCAGAAGACGCGCAGCACGTCGTAGTCAGTCACGGGGGCATTCAAGCATCGCCGCGGCTGTGGGGCGGGTTCCCGGTGCGGGCCTCGCGCTCGGTGCCGCCGCGGCCGGTGGCGCGGTGGCGGTGGCCCGTACCGGCTACGGACCGGAGACGGACGGGACGGACGCGGGTGCGGCCGTGGAGTTCCACGGCCCGCACCAGGCGGGCATCGCCACGCCGGTGCAGGACCGGCTGCACTTCGCCGCGTTCGACGTGACGACCGAGGACCGCGCCGAGTTCGTCGAGCTGCTGAAGGAATGGACGGCGGCGGCGCGCCGGATGACGGCCGGCCGCTCGATCGGTGAGGGCGCGTACGGCGGTCCGGGCGAGGCACCTCCGGACGACACCGGTGAGGCGCTGGGGCTCAAGCCGTCCCGGCTGACGCTGACCGTCGGCTTCGGTCCTTCCCTGTTCGGGAAGTTCGGCCTTGCCGAGCAGCGGCCCGAGGCACTGGTGGACCTGCCGAAGTTCGCCGGGGACAACCTCGACCGCGACCGCGGCGACGGTGACCTGTGCGTGCAGGCGTGCGCGGATGATCCGCAGGTCGCCGTGCACGCGATCCGCAATCTCGCCCGCATCGGCTTCGGCCGGGTCGTGGTGCGCTGGTCGCAGCTCGGCTTCGGCAAGACCTCGTCGACGACTCCCGACGCGCAGACCCCGCGCAATCTGTTCGGCTTCAAGGACGGCACCCGCAACATCTCCGGGACGGAGAAGGACCGGCCGGAGAAGTTCGTCTGGGTCGGGGAGAAGGACGGGCCCGCGTGGATGGCGGGCGGTTCCTACCTCGTGGCCCGGCGGATCCGGATGCACATCGAGACCTGGGACCGCACCTCGCTGCAGGAGCAGGAGGACATCTTCGGCCGTGACAAGGGCGAGGGTGCGCCGGCCGGAAAGGCGAAGGAGCGGGACGAGCCGTTCCTGAAGGCCATGAAGCCCGACGCCCATGTGCGGCTGGCCCACCCCGACACCAACGCCGGGGCGACGATCCTGCGCCGGGGCTACTCCTTCACCGACGGCACGGACGGGCTGGGCCGGCTGGACGCGGGTCTGTTCTTCCTCGCCTTCCAGCGCGATCCGCGCACCGGGTTCATCCCGATCCAACGGAGCCTGGCCAGGGATTCCCTCAACGAGTACATCCAGCATGTGGGTTCGGCAGTCTTCGCCGTCCCGCCGGGCGTCCGCGACCAGGACGACTGGTGGGGCCGGGCGCTGTTCTCCGAGGAGGCGTGACCGTGTTCTCCAACTATCTGATCGGTCTGCGCGAGGGCCTGGAGGCCAGTCTCGTCGTCTGCATCCTGATCGCCTATCTGGTGAAGACGGAGCGGCGGGACGCGTTGAGGCCGGTGTGGTCCGGGATCGGGGTAGCGGTCGCCGTCGCGCTCGGGTTCGGCTGCGCGCTCGAGTTCGGCTCCCAGGAGCTGACGTTCGAGGCCCAGGAGGCGCTCGGCGGTTCGCTGTCGATCCTCGCGGTGTGCCTGGTGACGTGGATGGTGTTCTGGATGCGGCGCACCGCCCGGCATCTGAAGGCGGAGCTGCACGGCAAGCTGGACACCGCGCTCGCGATGGGCACGGGTGCGCTGGTGGCCACCGCGTTCCTCGCGGTGGGCCGCGAAGGGCTGGAGACGGCCCTGTTCGTGTGGGCGTCGGTGCACGCGGCCGGTGACGGCAGCCCGCGTCCGCTGATCGGCGTGGCGCTGGGGCTGGCGACGGCGGTGCTGCTCGGCCGGCTGTTCTACCGGGGCGCGTTGCGCATCAACCTCGCCAGGTTCTTCACCTGGACCGGCGCGATGCTGGTCGTCGTGGCGGCGGGTGTCCTGGCGTACGGCGTCCACGACCTGCAGGAAGCCGACTGGGTACCCGGTCTGACCAACCGGGCCTTCGACATCAGCGGCACCGTTCCGCCGGACAGCTGGTACGGCACGCTGCTGAAGGGCGTGTTCAACTTCCAGCCCGACCCGACCGTCCTCCAGGTCACGGTGTGGCTGCTGTACCTGGTCCCGACGCTCGCGCTCTTCCTCGCCCCGGTAGGGTTCGCCTCCGGGAAGGGGAAGGTGAAGGTACCGGATGAGCAGGGATCGCGGCCTTCGAAGGCTCCGCAGTCACCGCGGGCTTGAGACGTGGGTGCTCGTGGCCGCTCTGTCGCTGACGGCGAGCGGCTGCGTGGTGGTGCACGGTGAGCGCGAGGTGCTCCCGGCCACCACCCGCGCCGAGGCGGCGAAGGCGCTGGAGGAGTTCACGGCCGCCTACAACGAGGCCGACAAGGCCTACGACAGTTCCCTGGACGCCGATTACACCACCGGCCCCCTCGCCGACATCGACGCGGCACGGCTGAAGGCCGGGCGGGCCAACAGCCCGGAGGGCAATCCCCGGCACGTTCCGCTGAAGCTGACGGACGCGAAGTTCACCATCCCCGCGAAGGCGGGCTGGCCGCGCTGGTTCCTCGCGGATGCGGCCGGCAACAAGGGCGGCGAGGTGCGCTGGCTGCTGGTGTTCACGCGGAACGGGCTGGACGAGCCGTGGGAAGCGGCGTATCTGACGCTCGTGGCCCCGGAGGAGATACCGGAGTTCAAGACGGACGAGGACGGCTGGGCGGAGGCCGTGCCCGCGAACGCCACCGATGTGGCGGTGCCGCCGGGCGAGTTGAGCAAGGACTACGCGTCGTACCTCAAGGACGGCGGGAAGGTCTTCTCGGACGGCCCGCACACCAGCGCCTGGCGGGACGCGCGCGGGAAGCGGGCGGAACGGCCGGGGCTGGCCAGGCAGTACATCGACGAGCCGATGACGAACGGCGACTACGCCCCGCTGGCGCTGCGCACCGAGGACGGCGGGGCGCTGGTGTTCTTCACCACGCGCCATTTCGAGAAGCAGACCGCCGCGCAGGGGGCGTCGGTGCCGACGCCGAACAAGGATGTGCTGGCGCTGACGACCGGCGAGATCAGGCAGTCGCTGACGATGGAGTTCGTCTCCAACGAGGTGGCGCTGGATCCTCCGGCCGACGGGGCGGTGGAGGTCCTGGGAAGGATCCAGGGGCTGACGTCGGCGAAGGGCGAGTAGGGTCCGGGTCGGGCTTCCGGCGAAGGGCGAGTGGGGTCCGCGTCCGGCTTCCGGATCGGGCGAGTAAGTCCGCGCCCGGCTCAGACAAGTAGGTCAGCGTCGGGCTGAGGCGAGGGTCCGCGTCCGGCTTCCGGATCGGGCGCGTAACTCCGCATCCGGCTCAGACAAGTAGGTCAGCGTCTCCGGCTGAGGCGAGGGTCCGCGTCCGGCTTCCAGCTCAGGCGCGTAACTCCGCATCCGGCTCAGGCGAGTAAGTTCGCGTCCGGCTCAGCGGCGTAGGGGCCAGGCTGTGCCGGCCTGGTCGGAGTGTCCGCCGGCGTGGCGGGCGCAGGAGTCGGTGAGCATCTCAAGCAGGCTCAGCGGGTCCGGGAGCGCGTGTTCGGGGCCGCGCACCCAGTGCACCGACCGGCCGTCGTCGCCGGGCAGCCGGGCGGGCGGTACCAGGACGTAGGAGCCCCGGCAGTGCCAGCGCAGGCCGGGGTGCTCGTCCATGGTCTCCGGGTGGCAGTCCAGCTCGCACGGCCACCACTCGTCCTCGTCCTCGGGGGTGCCGCGGGTGAGGGTGAAGAACAGCATGCGGCCGTCGTCGCTCTCGGCGACGGGGCCGACCTCGATGCCGGCGTCGAGCAGGCGGGTCAGCGCCTCGCGGCCCGCGTCGAGGGGGACGTCGAGGACGTCGTGCACCATGCCGGTGGCGGTGATGAAGTTGGCCTGCGGCTGGTGGCGGGCCCAGCGCTCGATCTGGGCGCGGTCGGTGGTCGACTGCGTCTGCCAGGCGAACGACACCGGGTGCCGGGCGGGGGTGGGACAGCCCACGCGGTCGCAGGAGCAGCGGTACCCGGCGGGGTGGGCGGCGGGCGCGAGCGGCAGTCCCGCGTCGGCGGCGGCGAGCAGCAGGGCCTCACGGCCGCCTTCGTCGGCGGCCTGCTGCGTGCGGCGTCCGCGCAGCCACTGGGAGAGTCTGCCCTGTCGGCCGCTCCGGCCACCGAACTCCGCGCTCATCTATCCCCTCGCCTCGCCGTCGTGCGCATCAGCATGCCCCATGGTCCCACGCTCGTGCGCACCGGGGGGCCGTAGCCCACAATCGGCGCAGGTCGGACGAGGGTGACAGGAGCGGACGAGGGGGGTCCGGTGGGGCGAAGGGGGCGCTCACGGGGGCGCGCGGGGCGCACCGGAGCGGGTGTCATTGCGGACTGTCACGGGATGTGCGCCCCTACCGTGGTCGGCATGGTCACATGGATCGCGTCGCCGGGGCTCGCGTCCGTGGCGGCCGTGGTCTCGCTGGCCCTCACGGGCGGCCACGGCGGGGATCCGCCGCTGGAGTGGGGCCGCGGACCGCTGACGGTCGACTCGCTGCCCCCGGTCCCGTACGCCGCCCATCGGGGCGGGGCGCGCGAGGTGCCCGAGAACAGCATGTCGGGGCTGATGGCGGCGTACCGGCGCGGTACGGCGCAGGTGCTCGACGTCGACACCCGGGTGCTGCGGGACGGCACACCGGTCGTCTTCCATGACGCCACCCTGAACCGCACCACCTTTCTGGGCGGCGAGGTCCGGGGCCTGGACGCGCGTGAGTGGCGGGGCGTACGGCTGCGGCCGCGCGACCGGCTGCCGGGGAGCTGGCGCTCGGAGCGGCCGCCGACGGTCGCCGAGGTGCTGGACCGCCTGGGCGGGCGGATCGTGCTGATGCTGGAGGTGAAGGATCCGCGCGGGCTGGGCCGGCTGGCCGAGCTGATCCGGTCGCGCGGCCTGACCCGCTCCGTGTTCGTGAACACCAACGATCCCGAGGTAGCCCGCCGGATCCACGAGCTGGGTCTGCCGGCCCAGTTGTGGCGCTCGGCCCGGCAGCTGCGCACCGACCGCCCCGAGCGCTGGCGCTCCTACGTCGATCTGCTCGACGTCGACATCAGGGCGCGGGACGCCGATCTGCGGCGCGCGGTGCGCTCGGGCATCCCCCGGGTGTGGGCCCACACGGTCGTCACCCCGGCCCAGCGCGACCGGGCCCTGGCCCTCGGCTGCAACGGCATCATCACGGACGCGCCCGCCCGGCTGGCACGGCATCCGGTGCGGGGGCCGGGGGCGGTGAGTGCGGCGCTGGGGAGGTGACGGCGCGGGAGGCCCGGTCAGCGGGGGGCGAGGCCGTGGAGGGCGTAGTCGACGAGGGTGTCGGTGTAGTCGTAGTCGATCGGGCCGGTGTGCTGGAGCCAGCGCTGGGCGAGGGGGGAGACGAAGAGTTCCAGGGCGATGCGCGGACCGAGGTCGGGGCGGACGTCTCCGGCCTCCTGGGCCGAGCGCAGGCGGTCGACGTAGAGCTGGAGCTGGGGTTCCAGGAGCCGGGCGACGAATCTGCGGCCCAGTTCCTCGTTGACGACGCCCTCCGCGGCCAGGGCGCGGGAGGGGGCCTCGAAGGCGGGGTTGCGGAGTTCGTCGACCGTGGCGCGCAGGACCTGTTTGAGGTCGGCGGCGAGATCACCGGTGTCCGGGATGGCGTACTGCGTCTCGGCGGGTTCATGGCCGGTGTCGGCCCGGTCCTGGGCGGCCGCCTCCTGCGCCGCCTGCTCGCTCAGGTCCAGGAACGCCTCGAGGAGAACGTCCGCCTTCGACGGCCACCATCGGTAGATCGTCTGCTTGCCCACGCCGGCACGGGAGGCGATGCCCTCGATGGTGGTCTTCGGGTAGCCGACCTCGGCGACCAGGGCGAGTGCGGCGTCGTAGATGGCCCGCCGGGAGCGCTGGCTGCGGCGGGTGGCATCGGGGGCGGACTGATTGGGGGCCATACGTCGAATCTACCAGGCCGACAAGACGGTGCGTCTCGCCACGGGGTGGTTCAGGGCGGGCCGGTCAGGCGTCGGCGACCGGTGGCCAGGGGGAGCCCCAGTCGGCGTCCCGGGCCGCCCGGTACAGGTCGCCGTGGCGCTTGGTGACGGTGGCGCGGCGCAGGGACGGGTCCTTCTCGCAGAGGTCGAGGAGGACCTGGCCCTTGCGGATCTGCGGCTTGCGGACGATCCGGGCGGGGGCCGGGGCGGCCGGGACCCGGGTGGCGGCCACATAGCTGAACTTCTCGTCCTCGTAGGCGAGGGAGCCGCCCTTGACCTGGCGGTGCAGGGAGGAACGGCTGACCCGCGCGGAGAAGTGGCACCAGTCCGTGCCGGGGGCGATGGGGCAGGCGGCGCTGTGGGGGCAAGGGGCGGCGACGTGGAAGCCGGCGGAGATCAGGCGGTCGCGGGCCTCGATGATCCGGGTGTAGCCGTCGGGGGTGCCGGGTTCGACGATCACGACGGCCTGCGCGGCGCGGGCGGCGGCGTCGACGAGGGCGGCGCGGTCGGGGGCGGCGAGCTCGTTGAGGACGTAGGAGACGGTGACGAGATCAGTGCTCTCGACGGTGAGCGCCGCTCCGATACGAGAGCGCTGCCAGCGCGCGGACCGGAGCGCGGGGTTCGCGGCGGCGAGTTCCCGGCCGAGGGCGAGTGCGGGTTCGGCCCAGTCGAGGACGGTCACGGGGCGCTCCCCGTCCCAGGTCGCGCTGACCGCCCAGGCCGCCGCGCCGGTGCCGCCACCGACGTCCACATGGCCGCCGGGCACCCAGCCGGGCACGGCGTCCGCGAACGCCTCCAGCGCGGACCGCACCGCCTCGAAGGTCGCCGGCATACGGTAGGCGGCGTACGCGACCACATCGGCGCGGTCCCGGAGGATGGGTGCCTCGGTAGGGGTCGCGCCCCGGTAGGTGGCGATCAGCCGCTCGACGGCCTCCGCGGCCTGCCGCGCCGGAAGCCCGTCCAGCAGCCCGGCGAGGGCGGAGCGCAGGGTTTCGGCGGTGCTGAGGGAGGCGGAGGCGTTCACCCGGCGAGTCTACTGACCGGAGCCGGCCGAACGGCGCCCCGCCCACGGGCGGGCGAGGGGAACCCGGAGGGCGAGCCTGCCGCAGAAAAGCGGCGCCCGTTCACAACCCCCGCACCGCCCGCGCCACCCGGGTCGCCGCCTGCGCCCTCGGGCTGCTGTCCGGCGACTGCGGGCGGCGGGGGTGGACCGTGTTGGCCAGGAGGATCACGTAGGTGTCCGTGGCGCGGTCCAGGACGAGGGACGTGCCCGTGAAGCCCGTATGGCCCGCGGCGCCCCGGCCCGCCAGTTCCCCCATGAACCAGGGCTGGTCCAGCGCGAAGCCCAGGCCCGGCGGGGTGAACAGCAGGTCCACGAAGTCGGCGCCGAGGATGCGGGCGGGGCCGTAGGAGCCGCCGGCCAGCAGGGTGCGGCAGAAGACCGCCAGGTCCCGTCCGGTGGAGAAGAGGCCGGCATGCCCGGCGACACCGCCCAGCGCCCAGGCGTTCTCGTCGTGCACCTTCCCCCGCAGCATCCCCCGCTCCGCCTTGGCCCACGGACGCCGCTGGTCCTCGGTCGCGGCGGCGGACGGGCAGGGCCCGAAGGCGGTCGCGGTCATGCCGAGCGGCCGCGTGATGCCGTCCCCCACCAGGATGTCGAGGCCGCGGCCGGTGAGGCGTTCCAGGACGTGCTGGAGGAGCAGCATGTTGAGGTCGGAGTAGCAGTAGGTGCCGGGCACGCCGACGGGCCGCTCCGCGCGCAGGAGGGCCAGCCGTTCCGCGTCGTCGGCGCAGGCGTACAGCGGGAGGTCCGGGCGCAGCCCCGAGGTGTGGGTGAGCAACTGGCGCACGGTGATGCCATGCCGTACGGCCGCGGTGAAGTCCGGGAGGTACGCGCCCACGCGCGCGTCGATGCCCAGCGTGCCCCGCTCGATCTGCTGCACCGCCGCCACCGAGGTGAACAGCTTGGTCAGGGAGGCCAGGTCGAAGGGGGTGTCGACGGTCATCGGGACGCGTGCGGCCGGGGGCAGTTCGACCGGGGTGTCGGTCTTCTCGTCGTAGGCGGCGTAGCGCACGGCCCAGCCCGCCGCCTCCTGCACGGCGAGCACCGGGCCGCGCCCGACGACCACGACGGCGCCCGCCGCCCAGGGGCGTTCGCCGCGGGTGCGGGCGTGGACCTCACGGACCAGGTGCCGGAGTTCCCCGGCGTCGAGCCCGGCGCGTTCCGGTGTGCCGTGGCGAAGTCGCGGCGCGCTCAGATGCCCCCGCCTTTCGCTCCCGTCCGCTCGTTCCACGGACGGCACATTCCCAGGAAGCAGCCCATCGCCACCAGGGCGGCAACCAGTTGGACGACGGCCATCGGAACGGCCGTGTCCTCCCCCGCGATCCCCACCAGCGGTGACGCGATCGCCCCGATGAGGAAGGCCGTCGTACCGAGCAGGGCGGACGCGGAACCGGCCGCGTGGCGGGCGCGCATCAGCGGGAGGGTCTGGGTGTTGGGCAGGATGACGCCCATCGCGGACATCAGCACGAACAGCGCGACGGCCATCGGCGTCAGCCCCGCGTCACCGAAGACGCCCAGGGACAGCAGCAGCAACGCGACCGCGGCGACGATCACGACGGTGAGACCGAGGCCGAGCACCTTGTCCAGCCGGACCCGGCCGACCAGGATCTTCCCGTTGACCTGCCCCATGATCATCAGCCCGATCGAGTTGAGCCCGAACAGCAGGCTGAACGTCTGGGGGGAGGCGCCGTAGATCTCCTGCACGACGAACGGGGAGGCCGCGACGTACGCGAAGAGGGACGCGAAGCCGAAGCCGCCGGCGAGCATGTAGCCGGCGAAGACCCGGTCGGCGAGGAGCCGGCGCATCGAGCCGAGGGCCTCGCCGATGCCTCCGCCGTGCCGCTCGGCGGGCGGCAGCGTCTCCGGCAGCTTCGCCCAGACGACGGCCGCCAGGGACACTCCGATGACGGTGAGGACGACGAACACGCCCCGCCAGTCCGTGATCCGCAGGATCTGCCCGCCGATGAGCGGCGCCACGATCGGCGCGACTCCGGAGATCAGCATCAGTGTGGAGAAGAAGCGGGCCATGGTGATGCCGTCGTACAGGTCACGGGCGACCGCACGCGCGATGACGATGCCCGCCGCGCCCGCCAGGCCCTGCGCGAGCCGGCAGGCGACGAGGAGTTCGACGGTCGGCGCGAAGGCGCACAGCGCGGTGGCGACGACGTAGACCGCGAGGCCGATGAGCAGGGGCCGGCGACGGCCCCAGCGGTCGCTCATCGGACCGACCACGAGCTGCCCGAACGCCATGCCGGCCAGGCAGGCGGTGAGGGTGAGCTGGACCGTCGCGGCGGGTGCGTGCAGGGACTGGGTGACCTCCGGAAGCGCGGGGAGGTACATGTCCATCGCCAGCGGCGGGGTGGCGGTCAGGCCGCCCAGGAGGAGGGTGACCAGCAGGCTGGTGCGGCGGGCGGTGGTGGTGCGGTTTCCCGGCGGGATCGTCTTCCCGTCCGTGACGGCCGCTGTCGATACTGCGCCAGGTGTCCTGCTTTCTGCCGTTTTCGGTATGAATGCCCCGCCCTCAGGCACGTGACCCCTCCCTTTTCATGCCACCGGCTCCCTATGCTCTCAGCTCATGCGGAGTGCTCCACGTCGACGACGATGTCATGGGAGCGCTTCCACGAGAGTGGGACGATCACAGAGTCGGCACAAGGCACGAGCAGGGTGGGACGAATGACCGCGCGGAAAACGCGCCGAGGCCGCGGAGGTGATGCGGGCCCTGCGGGCCGGCGAGACCGAGTCGCCGCCGGTGCCGCTCGACGGCACCCTCGCCGTGATGCGGACGCTCGACGCGATCCGGGACCGCGTCGGCGTCCGCTACCCGGGAGAGGCCGCCGGAACCCGCGAGGTCACGCGGGCTTTTGTTCTCGGTCTCGTGGTCGTCCCAGGTGACCACGAAGGGGTGCGCGGCGTGCGCGGCCCGCAGGTCGGGGTCGGACTTGTAGAGGGCGTACCGCAGCCGGTAGTCCTCCAGCGTCACCGTCTCCCGCGCGAACAGGCCGGGAAGGGTACCGGAGGGGTAGGCACGGGCGCCGGCGACGTCGTTGACCGCGTACTCGTAGAGGTAGTCGCCGAGGTGGAACACGACGTCCAGGTCCTCGTCGGCCAGGTGCCGGTAGGCGGTCCAGTAGCCCTGGTCGTAGCGCTGGCAGGAGACCACGCCGAAGGTGAGTCCGGCGGCCCCACTGTGGCGGGCGGGCGCGGTTCGGGTGCGGCCGACGGGGCTGACGAAGCGACCTGCCCGGAAGCGGTAGTAGTAGACGTGGCCGGGGGCGAGGCGGCCGGCCTCGACGTGCACGGTGTGGTGGAACTCGGGGTGGGCGGTGGCCCTGCCCCTTCTGACGACGCGGCGGAACCGTTCGTCGAGGGCGAGCTCCCAGTCGACGGTGACGCGTTGCGCGGGCAGCCCGCTGTCGGCCTGGTAGGGAGTGGGGGCCAGGCGGGTCCAGAGCAGGACGGACTCGGGGTGGGGGTCGCCGGAGGCGACGCCGAGGGTGAAGGGGTCGTCGGTGATCCGTGCGGCGTCGAGTTCGGCGGCGGCCGCGGTGCCCGTGCCGGGCACGTTGACCGCGAAGGCGAGCGCGGCGGCGGCGCCGGTGGTGGTCAGGAAGCGCCGGCGGCCGACGTGCCGGGCGGCCGCCCTCAGTTCGGGCGCGTGCGGTGACTGGCGGACCTCGGATGTCATCCGTTTCCTCCCCTGGCGTGTGGATGCGGAAGAAATTCGAGTGGGCGGGGACGACGCCTGGTTGACGCGTACACAGCATCCGGATGACGGTCGTATGAGTTCCGCATGGCGGACCCTCCCGTACGCTGCGGGGCCATGAACGCCAAGGAAACGGACGGACGGGCAGGGGTCGCGGTGGTGACCGGGGCGGGTTCCGGCATCGGGCGCGCGGTGGCGGTGGAACTGCTGTGCGCGGGCTGGTCGGTGGCGCTGGCGGGACGCCGCGAGGAGACGCTGGAGGAGACCGCGGCCCTCGCCGCGCGCGAGTCCGGCGGAGGCGGATCGCTCGCCGTGCGGACGGACGTGTCACGTCCCGAGGACGTGAGCGCGCTGTTCGCGGCGACGGTCGGGCGCTTCGGCCGCGTGGATCTGCTGTTCAACAACGCGGGCACGTTCGGTCCCGGCGGGGTGCCGGTGGAGGAACTGCCCTACGAGGCCTGGCGGCACGTGGTGGACACCAACCTGAACGGGGCGTTCCTGTGCGCGCAGGCGGCGTACCGGCGGATGAAGGAGCAGGATCCGCAGGGCGGCCGGATCATCAACAACGGCTCCGTCTCGGCGCACGCCCCGCGCCCTTACTCGGTCGCCTACACCGCCACCAAGCACGCGCTGACGGGCCTCACCAAGTCGCTGTCGCTGGACGGGCGGCCGTACCGGATCGCGGTGGGCCAGATCGACATCGGCAACGCGGCGACCGACATGACCCGGCGTATGGAGACCGGCGCGCTCCAGGCGAACGGCGAGACCGTGCCCGAGCCGGTGATGGATGTCGCGGACGTGGCCCGCACGGTGCGGCACATGGCGGAGCTGCCGCTGGAGGCGAATGTGCAGTTCGCGACGGTCCTGGCGACGGCGATGCCGTACGTGGGCCGGGGCTGAGGGCGGGCGTACCGGCCGCACGGACGCGGACCTTCCACAAGCAGACTTTCAACGTCCGCCCCGTTGCGGCCGGTAGAGGACTTATGCTCAACTCTCCTACACCAAAGCTTCACACTTGGAGCAGAGGTCTTCCGCAGGCCATGTCCAGGGGGATGCGGCAGCCGTTCCACGCCATCGGGTGGGGGGTGGACCCGCACGGGACCGCGGGTACGCACCGGTGGGTGGAACGGCTGCCGCACGAAACGTGGGAACCGCTCGGAGTCGTCGTCGCCCATCGGGTCCGTGGGCAAGGCGCTCCGTGTGGATGCGAGCGGTCAGGGGCCGAGGTCGATGACGCGTACGGACTGCCCCTTCCACGTTTCAGGTGCGGTTGTGGCGATGACCGCCCCGTTCGGCCGCTCCGCCGTCGGCTCGGCGGCGTACCTGGTGTGGGCCGGGGCCCAGGAGGTCTCACGGGCCACGGCGAGCGCGGCGGGCAGATCCAGTTCCATGACGGTGATGCCAGGGAGCGCGGCAAGGTGCTCCGCCGTGCCCGGCCGCACGCGGTCGGCCGAGACCAGGGCGCAGGCAGGGGCGTAGAGGAACCAGCCCGCCTCGGCGTGGGCACGATGGATCAGCCGGGAGGCGAGCGCGTTGCCCTTACCGGCCGCGACCATCGCGGTGTCGTCGAGGACGATGTGCAGAGGTTCGGCCGTCACCTGGCGCCTGCCTCACTCAACCGCCGGTCCAGCTCCGCGTCGAGAGCCGCCCGTTCGCCCGCGCTCGGGTCGTAGCCGTTCCACTCACGCAGGGCGGCGCGGGCCTGCTCGGCCCTCTCCGCACGCTCCTCGGGGGTGAGCAGCGTCTCAGCGAGGTGCGAGAGGTAGCCCCGCAGGGACATGCCTTCGGAGGAAGCTATCCGGGCGAGCCTGTCTCGGGCCTCGGCGGGGATGCGGACGTTGGCGTCGGACATGATGCCTCCTTCGGACTGGGCCACTGGAGTACGGGTACGGGTACGTACCCGCCCAGCGCCCGCGATCAAGACCAACCGTCCGGTCGCGACGCGGTCCGCTGTACGCGACGCGGTCCGCTGTACGTGACGTGCCGGCGCGAGTACGTGGCGTGCGGCGTAACGGCGTCCCCGGCGGGCGCGTTGGGCCGGAGAAGGCGGTGGTCGATTCTTCCTGCTCGGGACCACCCCCCTCAATTTGAACGCGTTCAAATCACTGGATACCCTTGGGCGCAGACGACCTCGAGCAAGGAGCCCTCATGGCCACCGGATCCGCGGACAGCCCGGCAACCCTCTACGGCCACGTCTCCCTCGCCCTCGGAGCGGCCGCGCTGGCCGCCGCCGTGTTCGCCGGCCTCCTCGGCATCGCGTTCCCCCTGCTCTTCGGCAGCCTGGCCGTCACCTTCGCGCTGCTCGGGCTCGGCCGAGGGCTCAACCGGACCCAGTGCGTCGTCGGCCTGACCACGGGGTCCCTGGGCCTGATCTACCCGGTCCTCCTGGTCGCGGCCTGGGGATGACGTGGCGGAGCCCGGGAGTCGTATCCAGCTCCCGGGCCCCTGGGGATGCCACCCAATTGCGCACGCCGGTGGCGTTTAAGAGGACGGATCAGTCATCAAGCCGTCGTGTTCTTCCTTTGAACTACCGCACCGTGAGAGAGGTGCAGACGAGATTCGAACTCGCATCCGATGGCGTTGTCCGTCCCCGGTCGATCCGGCGATCGGCGGCAATGCTGAGACTGGAGCGAGAGTCTGAGATTGACCGCGGCCGCCGTCTTGGCGAGCCGCGCTTTCAGGCTGAACTTCAGTTTCAGCTTGCGCTCCTGGCACGAACCGGGTCCTCATTCCGGGCGTGCCCCGTAGCGCACCCCCGCGCTCGCACGCGGGGGCGTTCTCGGTCGCGGTACCCGCGTCCGGCATCAGCCGAACAGGTACCCGAACACCGCGTCCCCGACCCGCTGGTCGGTGACCTCGGCACTGTTGGCCTCCTCGCGGGCGAACTTCACCGCCTGCTGGAGCTTCTCGACCCGCTCGACGAGCTCGTTGACCCGCCGCGCGGGGAGCGCTCCGGAGAACTTCACGGTCGTCCAGTACCCGATGGGCACGTCCTCGTAGTACACCTCGACCTGGGCCGGGTGCTTGTCGGTCGCCTCCGCCTTGACGTGGTTGCGCGGGACCTTCTTGGTACGGATGGTCCGCACCGGGTCCGTCTTCCACCAGTCCGTGGACGGGTCGTGGGACCAGGACTCGGCGGCGTCGAGGGTGGGGAGCTTCTTGACGAAGGTGTGCAGATCGGTGAGCTGCTTCTCCAGAAAGAGCAGATGACCGACCGGCACATCGGCCACGACGGTCCGCCCGTCGACCGTGACGTCCGCCCGGGCCGTGCAGTTCGCCCAGTCCTTGGTCGCCGTCACGTCGAACAGCCGCGTCAGCGAGGCAGCCATCTCCCGCAGCACGTCCTCGGCCTGCACCTGCACCCGCGTGGACTCCGGCGGCAGCTGCTCGCCCTCCTCGTCCTTGGGCTGGTAGGTGCGCGAGATGCCGGACAGCAGCGCGGGCTTCTGCACCTTGTGGTGCGCGGCGGTGATGTCCTGGAGCGACTTGCTCTTGACACCCTTCTCGACAGCGATGATCTGATTCAGCTTCGCCATGTGGCTCCCCCTTCGAACACCAGGGAACCTACCTGTCCGGGGCCCGGACGTCCGCCGAATTTTCCCGCCCGCCGCCCACCCTCACCGGTGGCCGTTGACCTCCAACGGTTCCGCGTGGGTACGGTACCCACGCATCGGGGAACGCCTTAACCTGACAGACCCGGGCAATGGGGCGACACGGCGCACTGCCCGGCGTACGCGTGAGGGGGCACGTGGACATGGCAGGAGAAGGACCGGGGTTCTCGGACCCGCCCGCCCGCGGGGCGGGCCGGGCGCCGTGGCGGATGCGGGTACTGGTCGGCCCGGACACCGCGGAGGCGGGAGAGTTACCGGAGCTGCGGCCGGTCGGCGGGAGCATCGTCGCCGATCCGTCAAGACCGGGGACCGGCACCGTTCCCCGGCAGCTGACCGGGCCGGCCCGGACCGCCGTCGCGGGCGCCGCCGTACTGCTCACCGACCGGCTCGCCGTCACCTGCGCCCATGTCGTGGAGAGCGCGCTGAGGTGCCGTCGGCTGGAGGAAGCCCCGGAGGGTGCCTTCCCGGTGGACTTCCCGGCGTCTCCCGGACACCGCGTGACCGCCCGCGTGGCCCCGGGCGGCTGGTTCCGGCACCCGCCCGCCGGGGACCTGGCCGTACTGGCGCTGGACGGCGCACCGCCCCCGGGCGCCGGCCCGACGCCCGTCACGGAGGGCCCGGCCTGTGACGGCGCCGCGGTCCTCGTGTACGGTCACCCCGCGACCGTGCCCGACGGAGTGTGGGCGCGGGCCAGGACGGTGGCCGTCGGCGGCACGCATCCGGGCTGGATGCAGCTCGAGGGCGACGACGGCCGGGGGGCCCGGATCGAACGCGGATTCAGTGGCGCGGGAGTGTGGGACGAGGCCCGGGGCCAGGTCGTCGGCGTGGTGGCGTCCGTGCTGCACGCGGTCGGACCGGCCCCTACGCGCGTCGCGTGGATGATCCCCCTCGGGCTGCTCTCCGGCACCCCCTTCATGCCACCGCCCCCGGCCGGTGCGGCCGGCCCCGTGTCCGTGGACGCCTGGGACCTCGTCGACACGCTCATGACCACCGGGTCCGCCGCCGCCGACGCCCGCCGCCTGCTGTCCGTACTGCCCGTCGGCATCTCCGGCACGGTGCCCCGTGACGACGTACCGCGGTTGCAGCTGTTCCACCTGGTGCGCCGATGCGGTGACTATCCGGACGGACCCGCCGAGCTGGTGCGTGCCGTGCGCAAGCTCGAGGGCGACTCCGTCACCGCACGGGACTTCGCCCGGGCGGCACACGCTCTCTGGCCGGACCGGTTGGGCGGCGATGCCTGACATGTTGGAACGCGCCTGGTGGAGCCCGGGTGCGGGTGACCCCGTCTCCCGCACCGAACGTGCCGCACAGCTCGTCGACGCGCTCATGAAGGTGCCCGTGCTGGACACCGTGCGCTCGCGCCGGCTGTGCGTCGAAACCGCCCTGGAGCGCCTGGGACAACGGCTCTCCGTGGCGGAGTTCGACGAGAAGAAGCCCCATCTGGTCGAGATGGTGAAGGTCTTCGGAGGTGTTCCCGAGGGCTGGCGGGAACTGACGGGTGCGGTGCGGTTCCTGGCCCACTACGACCTGCCCTCGGAGCAGGCGGCCGCCCTGGCCGGCGGCCCCGCCCCACACCTGGGCGACTCCAAGCAGCGGCGCGAACTCGCCTTGCTCCTGGCCGGTCTTGACCGGCAGAACGTCCCCGAGCTGGAGCGGATCTTCGCCTTCGCCGCCGGGGACGGCTTCGGACCGCTGCCCGCCAGCGTGCGCACGGCCTGGGAGGCGTACGAGCTGCTGGAGAACTGCAATGTGCCGCCCGACGGCGTCGCCCGGAGCGTGCGCTTCGTGCAGGAAGTGGCCTACGTCGTCGGCCCCGAGCTCGGTGACGCGCTGCGCCAGTGGCTCAGCCGGGACGTGCGCGCCTCGGTGGACGAGGGCGTGGAGGCCATGCGTCTGCTGGACAACGTCCGTCGCACCAGCGGTCGTTGGCGGGACGCGGCAGACGGGACGGCCTATCTCGTGGTCCGGCTGCATCCGTGCGAGGACTCCACCGAGCAGGTGTGGCTCACCTGCTGGACCAGTACGGGAGGCACCTGGGAGCCGCGTCAGCGCGACGACCGGAGGCTGTCGCTGAGCGACGTGCCGGCCCGGGTGGCCGCCTTGGTCGACCAGGAGGAGGCACGGCTGCGGCATCACCGGGGAGGCGTCGTTCTCGAGTTCATCCTTCCGGTGGACATGGTGAACACCCCCGTGGAGGAGTGGCCGCGCGCGGCTCCCTTCGGCTCGGTGGCGGAGGACGCGGCCTTCGCCGCGCCCTTCGGGATGGAGTACAAGGTCGTCATAAGAAGCCTGGAACGGATGGACGCCCTGCATCTCCACCGCGTCTGGAACGAGCGCTGGCAAGTGCTCACCGGTGGCGGCGGGGCGAGCGTGCACCGCTGCGAGCACGGCGACGGCACCCAACGGCGGCGGCTGTACACGAAGTTGAAGCAAGACCCGTCCATCGCACTGATGACCCTCGGCTCACCGCCCGACGACGAGGCGGGCCGCCGAGAGCTGGTGCTGGGGTTGCAGGTGGGCCTGCCCGTACTGCTGTGGGCGCACGAGGGGGCGCTCAGCGACCGGGAGCACGCCGTGGTGCACACACTGTCCGACGCGGGCGGCTGGGATGCCCTACTCGACCATGTGACGCGCTTGCACTTCTCTCCCGGAACACGGGACGATGGGTTCGAGGGTGCCATGCGCTCTCGCATAGCTGTGCTGTGGGACGATCCGAGCCGCCTCCCCGAGGTCCCGGAATCGGCGGGTTGAGCTGCCCGCTCGTCCGGGCGTGCGTCAACTCGCGGCGGAGCGAGGGGCGTTGGACGGGAGGTGGCTCGGTCGTACGGATGTGCACCGCTCCGCGCACGACTGAGGTTTGGGGGGACGGTCGATGGCCGACAGGGGTCTGCACGATCCGGCAGCGGCCGACGGCACCGTCGTCGATCCCGGTGCCTGGCACATCTACCGGGGCACGGGGCGGCCACGCGAGGGCACACCGGGAATCGACCTGCTGCCGCCTCCCCCGCCGTGGCGGCGTTTCTCAGGCGGACCGCTCGTCGAGGAGCCGGCGCCGCAGGACGAGGCGGAATTCACCCGACGGCTGGGACCGGCCGACGGACCTGTGCCGCGCACCGCCTCCGTGCAGGAGAAGGACCTGGTCAACGCCGCGCTGATGCTGCGCCGCCCGTTGATCGTCGCGGGCCCGCCCGGCATCGGGAAGTCCAGCCTCGCCCATTGCGTCAGCCGTGAGCTGGGCCTTGGCCGAGTGCTGCGATGGAACATCACCAGCCGCAGCACCCTCAAGGAAGGCCTCTACTCCTACGACGCCATCGGCCGGGTGCAGGAGGCCGCCGCCCGCGGAGCCCTGCTGGGTCCCGCCGTGGGGGCGTTATCCGGTGAGGCTGCCGGGAAACCGCCTGCCGAGCCCGGCTCCGACGGACTGCACAACATCGGCGACTACATCCAACTCGGGCCACTGGGAACGGCATTACTCCCCCGCGTCGTACCGCGGGTGCTGCTGATCGACGAAATCGACAAGGCCGACGTGGATCTCGTGGGCGACCTCCTGAGCGTGTTCGAGGAGGGCGAGTACCGGATTCCCGAACTGGCCCGCATGCGCGCCCGGATGCCGGACGCCGAAGTGCACACCGACGATCCGGACGGCACGGCGTTCGTCCACCACGGGCTGGTGCGTTGTGCGGCGTTCCCCGTCGTCGTGATCACCAGCAACGGCGAGCGGGTCCTGCCGCCGGCCTTTCTGCGCCGTTGTCTCTACCTCGAACTCCCCCCGCCGGACGCGGACCAGCTCGCGGCGGTGCTCTCTGCCCATCTGGCCGACGGGGACGACGAGCACCGGGCCGTCATGATCCGGGACTTCCTGGCCCGCTCTCGCACGGGCGGCACACTCGCCGCCGACCAGTTGCTGAGTTCGGAGTTCCTCCGCACCACCCCGTCCGGCCCCGGCCGGCATTCCTGGAACGAGCTGCTGCACGCCCTGTGGCGGCGGCTCGACGGGGCAGGGACTGGAGGATGAGCCACACGCCCTTCCAAGGCGGCGGGGCGCGTGACGGTGTCAGGCCGGGTGCCGCTTCGCGGTCCGGGCTGCGCGCCGGCCAGGATCGTACGACGCCGCTCTGGGACGAGGCCGGGGACGTCGTCTGGCTGGCGATGCAGCGCGAGAGGCTGATCCTCCGGGCCGCCGCGGCACCCCCGCCCGGGCCGCCGGCGACGGAGACCGGGCCGGTCCACTCCCCGCCCACCGACGACACATGCTCGCCCAGGCCGGCCCCGGCGCCGAACCCCGGCCCTGCTCCACGGGAGACCGCCCGCCCCGACGGCCACGACCCGTCCGACGACCCCGGCCCCGCGCCCGCTCCCGTGGGGAGCACCGCGGAGCCCTACGGCACCTCCCTCCGGCCCGATCCCGGTTCCGCCGGCCGGCCGACGGAGCGGCTGGAGAGTCTGCTGGTGGAGCTGGGCAGAAAACTGGCCCTCGACGGTTCCCGGTCCATCGAGAAGTCGGTGCTGCCCCTCAAACAGCGGGTCGGCTCGCTGCACCGACAGGAGCTGGACGAGGAGCTCACCGCCGAGACCGCCGCCGAGCAGGGAGTCTGGCTGCCGTTGCAGCATCCCGCCGAGGAACGCTGGCTGACGCTGACGCTGCTGGTCGACTCCGGAGAGTCGATGCGGCTGTGGGCGCCGACCGCCGAGCGGCTCCAGGAGACACTGCACGGCTCGGGCGCGTTCCGCGACGTCCGTCTGCTCCACTGGCCGACCGGACCGCGGTCCGCCGACCCAGGGCCCCCAGGCGACGGACGCCACGTGTTGCTGGTCCTCACCGATCTCCAGGCCGCCCGCTGGGCCGACGGCAACGCCCACCGCGCACTCGCCCGGTGGGCCCGCGCGGCTCCCACGGCGATCGTGCACGTCCTGCCCAGCCATGTGTGGGCCCGCACCGGCAGCCGCACCCACCGGCTCCGGATCACCGCGCCAGGTCCGGCAGCCGCCAACGCCACCTGGTCCACCCGCCACGACGACCTCGCCCTGGGCCCCGCCGACTTCCCGGACGGCCCGACGGACGGTCTCACGGACGGCTTCACGCCGGGACCGGGGCCCGGCGCTCCCGGGCAGGGCATCGCCGTACCGGTGGTGACGCTGACGGCCGAAGGGCTGGGCCGCTGGGCACGCTTCACCGCGGGCGAAGTAACCGGCGCGTGGGCCACCCGGGCCCTGTGGGTGTCCCCGACGGCCGGCGGCCCGCCCCTGGCGGCACGGCAGGACCCGGCGCACCTCATCGCACCGCCCGAGGTGGCGGCCCGCACCCTGCGGGCGCAGCTGTCCCCCACCGCCTACCGCCTGGCCCGGCTGTGCGCGGCGCTGCCGCTGCTGAACCTCGCGGTGCTGCGAATGGTGCAGGCCCGGCTGCTGCCCGAGGCGCGCACCTGGCACGTGGCCGAGCTGCTGCTCTCCGGCATCCTGCGGCGGGTCCCCGGCGATCCCGAGACACCGGCCCTGGCCCGGTCCGAGCTGGAGCTGGGAACCGAACTGCGCAGGGAACTGCTGTCCGAGGGGACCAAGGGGGAGACGGCATGGGCGATGACTCTCATGTTCGATTCCCTGGCCGCCGCGGTGCAGGGCCCGTTGGGCCAAACCTTCGGTCAGCTTGGGGGAATCGTCCGCGATCCGAGTCGCGCTTCCCGTTTTCCCATGGAAGCTTTACCGCCATGGATTTCCTCTGTTTTACCTGCATTCGCGGCCATGTCCGGCCCCTACGCGACGGCCTTGCACGAGCTCAGTCGCCGCCTTTCCGCAGCCGCTGAGCACTCCTCCCCATCACTCGCCGAGGTGTCCGAGAACTCGGAGAACGCAACCTCCGACGACAACAACGCCCCGTTGGTGGTGGCGGCCGATGTACCGGATCCCGAAGAAGAGAGGAACGCCGAAGTGACCGCCTTGCAGTCCGCCGACGTCGGGCAAAGGAGTGACGGGCTGCAGAAGCCGCCACCCGTCTGGGGCAATGTCCCTCCCCGAAACAGGGCCTTCACCGGCCGTGTCCAGCTCCTCGAGGATCTCCACCGCAGGTTGCAGGAGGGCACCACGGCAGTGCTGCCCGAAGCACTGCAGGGAATGGGCGGCGTCGGCAAATCCCAGCTGGCGGTCGAGTACGTTTATCGCCACCTCCACGAGTATCAGGTCATCTGGTGGATCCCCTCCGAGCAACCGCAACAGATCCGCCAGTTCCTGGTGATGCTGGCCGCCCGGCTCGGAGTGAGCGTCGGCAGCGGGGAGGCGAACAGTGCCGTTCCCGCGGTGATAGAAGCACTGCGTATCGGCGAACCCTACAAGAACTGGCTTCTTGTCTTCGACAACGCAGAAAATCCCGAGGCCGTGCGCGAATTCTTTCCGACAAACGGGCCGGGCCGTATTCTTGTCACCTCTCGCAATGCCCAGTGGGCCGCCTCGGCGCGCCCGCTGGAGGTCGATGTCTTCACCCGCGAGGAGAGCAGGGCACTGCTGCAACTGCGTGCCCCCACACTGGACGACGAGACAGCGGACCGGCTCGCCGAGACACTGGGCGACCTGCCCCTGGGCATCGAACAGGCGGCCGTGTGGCTGTCCGAGACCGGTATGCCCGCGGACGAGTACCTCCGCCTGTTCGAGCAACAGGCCAACGAGCTGATGAACAGCGACCCTCCGGCCGACTACCCGCTGACCGTGGCCGCCGCCTGGAACGTGTCGCTGGAACGGCTGCGCCGCAATCACCCCGCGGCCCTCCAGCTCCTGCAGGTGTGCGCGTTCTTCGCCCCCGAGCCGATCTCCCGGCGGCTGCTGACCGGCGTACGGGACGCCCCCGTACCGGCGGAACTGAGCGCGGCCCTCAGCGACCCGATCAAACTGGGCCGGGCGATGCGCGAGATCAACCGCTACGCGCTGGCCCGCATCAACCACAACACCAACACGGTCCAACTGCACCGCTTGGTCCAGCGGGTGCTCATCAACCAGATGTCGGATCCGCTGAAACGGCAGATGCGCGAGGGCGCCCACCGGCTGCTCGCCAAGGGCGACCCGGACGAGCCGGAAGCCTCGCACCAGTGGCAGCAGTACGGCGATCTGCTGCCGCACGTCCTGCACAGCGGCGCCGTCGAGTCGACCGACCCCTGGGTGCGCCAACTCGTCCTCAACGAGGTGCAGTACATGTTCTCGTGGGGCGACCACCAGGGCTGCGCCGATCTGGCGAAGCTGACCTACGACACCTGGCGGGCGCAGGATGGGGAGAACGCCGAGCACGTCTTCGCCGCCGCCAAGCCGTACGCCGACGCGCTGCGCATCCTGGGCCGCTACTCGGAGGCGTATGAACTGGACCAGCGGACCCTGTCCGGCATGACGGAGGTACTCGGTCCCGAGCACGAGTCCACCCTCGAGGTCACCAGCATGCTCGCCTGGGACCTGCGTCTGCGCGGTGACTTCTCCCGGGCCTTGGAGCTCGACAAGCACGTCTTCGACACCTGCACCCGGCTGTTCGGGCCGAACGACGTGACCACGCTCGTGGCGGCGCACCGGCACGCGCTCAACCTGCGGTTCATCGGCGAGCTGGGCGAGGCGCTCGCACTGGACCGGGAGACGTACCGCCGCAGAGTGGAGGAGTTCGGCGAGAACTCCCTGAACACCTTGTCCACCATGGCGGCCGTCGCCCTCGACCTCCAGGAGGGCGGGCAGTACCTGGCCGCCCGCGACCAGGCGCGGGACGTGGCGGACCGCTACCAGTACAACTACGGCGAGGCCCACCCGCACACCATGGCCGCGCTGCGCCTGCTGTCGGTGACCGAGCGCCGGGCCGGCAACCACTCCCGGGCACTGGAACTGTCCGGCCGTGCCCTCAACCTGTTCCGGACCCGGTACGGCGACAAGTACCCGCTGACCGTCTCCACCCTGGTCGCCCATGCCATCGACGTACGGCAGAGCGGTGACCTGGACCGGGCGCTGCTGCTCGGGCAGCAGGGGTACGAAGGGTTCGAGGCGCTGCTCGGCCACGACCACCCGCACACCGTCGCTGGGCGCGTCAACCAGGCGATCTGCCTGCGGCTGTCCGGCCAGGTCGAGGCGGCGCACGCGATCAACACGCAGGCGCGGCAGCGTCTGGTGGAGACACTGGGCGAGGACCACCCCAACGCGCTCGCCTGCTCCTCCAACCTCGCCGTCGACCTGTACGAACTGGGCGAGGTCCAGGCGTCGGTGGACCTCGCGCGGCGCAGCCTGGAACAGGGACGGGCCCGCTTCGGCACCGACCACGACCACCCGGTCGTGCTGGCCATCGCCCTCAACCTTGCGCTCGGCCTGCGGCAGTTGGGCCGGCATGAGGAGGCGGAGGAGCTCTACACCGACACCCTCACCCGCTACCGGACGTCCCTGGGCGAGGACCACCCGGCCTGCCTGGCGGCGGAGGAGAGCCGCACCGCCAACTGCGACATCGACCCGCTGCAGATCTGACACCGGGGCCGGCACCGGGGTCGCGCGCGTGCGGTTCCGGTGCCGGGCGTCCGGCGGGCGTCACTCACTCAGCCAGGTGCACAGCTTCACCGGATCCACCGGGGAGGCACCGTCCGTGTGGAGTTCCAGCGCGAGGGCGCGGACCAGTTCCGGCCTGCCCAGCAGACAGGGCGTCGCGGCGGTGGCGTCCGCCGCCCGCAGGGCCAGCGCCAGCCCCGCCCAGGCGGCGTGCGCGCCCGGGTCACCGGCCAGGACCGCCTGGTACCCGCGCAGCGCGCCGGCGGTGTCCCCGCCGATGAGACCACAGTCGGCGGCCAGCAGGTCGGCACGTCGGTCGTGGTCCGTGCGCGCCGCCTTCAGGGAGCCGTCGGCGAGGAGCACCCGGCGCAGTTCACCGCGCGGCTCACGCCCGCCGCCGGACGCCTGCGGCACCGGCTCCGGGGCGCCGCCGACCCCCCGCGCCGACAGACCCGACCGCCACCGCTCCGCCAGCTCGCGGACCTCGTCCGGACGGGCGCGCACATGGTGCAGCCGCCAGGTGATGCGCAGGTCGGCGCTCTCCTCCCGGGCCAGCGCGAGCGGGTACGACGGCACCCGCTCCCGGGCCCAGGGAGCGGTCCAGGAGGCGAGCCGGTCGACGAAGCGGCGGCCCCAGTCGGTCAGCCGCGCCTGGGGACCAGGGGCGCTCAGGGAACGCAGTGCCTGCGCGACCGCGTCCCGCCACACCGCGAACTCGAAGTGGGCGAGATCGGCGCGGCGTCCGCTCAGCGCGTGCCGTTCGACCCGCCAGAAGTCGGCGACCCCGGCGAAGGCGTACACCCCGTGCACCAGACCCGGGGTGGGCCGCGGATCGCTGCGCCAGGGCGCGTACAGCAGCGGTTCGCCCGGCTCCCGCCCGTCCGGATCCGGCCGCCGGAACAGCCCGACCTGGTGGACGAGGCTGTTGAGGACGGAGTGCCGGGCCTCGTGCACCAGTGTCGCCGCGAGTTCGGCCGCGTCGTGCGGCTCGGACAGGACGACACCGCCGACGGACTCCGAGTACGAGGCGCTCTCGGCGCGGAAGCGGGGCATGCGGGGCAGCGGCGCGAGGGTGCGCAGCGAGGAGGACAGCAGTCCGGCGGCACCGGAATGGCGTGCGGCCAGCACCTGCCCGGCCTCGGCGAACAGCCTCCGCCACGTTTCCTCCTCGGCGCCGGCCAGGGATCCGCGCGTGGGGTGGAGCTCCCGGAAGTCCCGGTACGGGTCACAGTCGTCGAGAGCGAGGGTGTGCGGCCCCCCGTCACCTCCCGGATCCCAGACGAGCGTGCGCACGGGGTGCCAGCGCTCACCGGGCAGCCCTGGCTCCCCGGGCAGCCGCAGTACGCGCGTACCGAGTGTCAGGGTGGCCCCCGCGCCCGGGGCCGTTTCGAGTACGGCGGTGGCGTACTCCATGTGCGGGCCGGGGAACTCGGCCCGTCCCAGGGTGGGCAGGCACACCGTGCCTGCGTAGGCCGGCACCCGCACGAGGGCACCCACTCCGGCGCGTACGGCCGCGGCGCCCGCCAACGTGTGCAGATACCCCGTGTCCTGCCACAGAGGCCGCCCGCCGGGCGCGTCGGCCGCCCCTTCCGAACGGAGCCGGGCCAGCAGACCAACCGCCCACACCCCGACCGCGGGATGCGTGAGGATCTCCGACACGACCCGGGCGTCGGCGGCCTCCGCGCGCAGCAGCAGCGCGACCGCGTCGGTGACGGGCGGCAGCGGCCCGGGATCCCCGGCGGCGACGACCGCCGCAGTTACCCCGCGCAGCATCAGCATCCGCCGACTGCGCTCGCCGAGGCTCAGCCGCCCGGCCGTCCCCTCTCCCACGCGTCCGGCCGCCACGGCGTCGAGATCGGCCACCGGAAGGCGATGCCGTGATGTACCGCCGACCTGTCTCGATGTCGTCCCGGACATCGAGCGCTCAGTCCTCGGGGGCGTCGCACCGCGCAGGGGAGAACGGGCTGGGGTACGGGCCGCCGGCGCTCTGTCCTGCCGCTTCCCTGGCGAGCTCCGCGAGCAGTGCCTCCTGTGCCTTGGCTATGGGATCGCCGGACAGGGCCATTGCCTCCCGAAGACCACAACCGCTGAGATCGACAAGTCCGCTCTCTATGTCGGTCGTAGAAGTCCTCACGTCAGGCTTCCCCCTGTCGGCTCCTGCTGGTGACCCGGCGCGTGCGGACGCACCTCTTCCCATAGTGGCGGGCCCGCAGCCATGCCGAAAGGGCTCCTGGTGGCCACGAAGGCCGGAATCTTTCGATCAGCCCCGCCGTACGGCCGCCGGTGTTCCCGCCGGTCCCCCTGATCGCTACGGTGGGGCCCTGTCCGGCCGGACGGCCGAGGGGGAGGCAGCATGCTGGTCAGATTCGACCTGGACGACGACGATTTCGTCATCGCGGACATCACGGTGAACGAGGGTACGGTCGTGGACGCCGCCACCCCGTCCGACCTGGTGGCCCGCGCCACCGGCTCCTTCACCACGGCCCTGGAACAGGTGCGCAGCGCCGCCGCCCTCACCGTCCACCGCATGCGCGACCTCCCCCAGCGCCCCGACGAGGTCACCGTAGAGTTCGGCATCCAGCTGGACGCGGAGGTGGGCGCGGTACTGGCCCGGACGGGGGCGCAGGGGCATCTGCAGGTGCAGCTGACGTGGCGGAACGACAAGGGCCCGGACGAACCCACGGGATGAGCGCCCGCGACCGCCGGAAACCCTTGACCTGCACATCTGCCCCGGTGAGAGTGGTACGCGGGCGCGCCGCACGTAGGGCACAGTGGAGCCGTACAACAGCGTCGGCGGAACCACGGCGGCGACAGCAGGCAAGGCACCCCTCGCGCCGTGAAGCCCTGAGAAGAGACGGGACATGACGCGGACCGGGAGGCCGAGATGCGGGCCGCGCACGCGCACTTCCAGGCGCGGCTGGACGCCGAGGTCGCCGCAGGCCGCTGGACACCGCCCGAGCCAGTGACCGTGGACGCCTGACCGCCACACCACCCCGGACACACCTGTGCCCTGTGGCTCCTCCCCTCGGAGCCACAGGGCACAGCAGCAAAGCGGCGATGCTCAGCCGATCCGGTCGGCGGTGAACCCGACGAACGCGGCCCACGTCTCCGAACCGACCGCCAGACCAGGACGGTTCGTGTCCTTCGAGTCCCGCACGTGCACGGTGTGCGGGCCGGTGGCCACCTCCACGCACGCACCGCCCTCTTCGCTGCTGTAGGTGCTCTTGCGCCAGGCCAGGTGAAGGTCAGGCAACGCTCTGTAGCGGGCGTTCATAGCTCTCCCAGCAGATTCTCAATGTATGTCAGCGACTCTTGGGGGCTGAGAGCTTGAGCGCGAAGAGTGCCGTACTTCGTCTCCAGTCCTCGGACGAGGTGCTGCTCTGCGTGGACGTGACTCACGTTCTGCACCTCGACGTACGCGATCCTGCGCCCCTCCTGAGTATCGAACAGCATGAAGGGACCAGCAAGGCCAGCGTTCTGCTCCCGGCTCAACGGCAGGATCTGGAGTTCAACCGTGCGTTTCTGGCCGACAAGGAGCAGTTGCTCCAACTGTCCACGCAGTACGCCGTGCCCTCCGATCGGTCTCCGAAGTACCGACTCATCCATGATGAAGCTGACCAAGGGCGTCGGCCGCCTACCGAAGATCCGTTGTCTCGCCAGACGCGCAGACACCCTCTGCTCGATGGCTTCGTCCTCCAAGGGCGGACGCATGGTGGAGAACACCGCCCGCGCGTATTCCTCGGTCTGCAACAGCCCGTTCACGACCTGTGCGTCATAGGCGGACAACGCCAGGGCCTCTGATTCCAGCCGAGCCGCGTCCCGGAAGAACGCGGGATACTGCGCCCGAGCGACCTCCTCCTTCATCTCCTGGAGCACCCCGCCCGCGTCCAGCAGTTCGTCTGCCACGTCGATGAACCTCGGCGGAGGAATCCGCCGCCCCAACTCGTAGGACGCGATGGTGGACGGCGAGTATCCCGTCCGCGCGCCGACCTCCGACCGCTCCAGCCCCGCCCGCAACCGGAACCGCTTCATCTGCCGCCCGAACACCCGAAGGATCCCCATCCCCGGCTCAGACGAAGCCGCCTCCGGCTCCTCCTCCCCAGCCGCCGTCGTCTCCTCCGGCTCCCGCACCGTCTCGCTCATCGCCCGCACACCTCCGCCACCCGTCGACCGGTCCGCCCAACTCCCCCGCCTCACCGGAGGACACGGCCCGCACCGCGTACACGCGCCGCCGGAACGCGTACAACGCTCCCGGTCCGTCACCCGGCGTCAACGCTAGGACTCGCCGCACAGAGGAACCGGTGAACGACCACGGTTCACCAGATCGAGTACGCGCAGGCCCCTCGGCGGCCGTCGCCGAAGCGCGGCGGCTCAGCCCGGACCCGGCTCGCCCCGTAGAGTCCGGACGATTTCCTGGAGCTCCTCCGAATACCAGGAGAGACGGAGGTCCAACTGTCCGCGAATGGCAGGGCTCGACCGGTACATGGACCGCACCAGCGTCCTCCACGCGGCCCGGTTGCCCGGACTCAGGTTGTGGGACTGCTCCACGAGTTCCTGGAAGTAGATGCAGTAGAGCTCGGCGAGTGAGGCGATCCTGCTGGTGTCCGGGTGATCGGGCGGAACCGGGACGTCGCCGAAGAAGAAGGGCCGCAGGTGCGGGTGCTCGACGAGGACCAGTTTGATCTGGACCCCGATGTCGTAGGTCGCGCGACGGGCCGACGACCTGATTCCCTCCGCGAGGTGCCGCAGTTGCACGATCACCGCGGCGAGGCCCACAACCGCGGCCGTACTCGCGACCACCGCGGCGAGCGCCTCCGCCCTGTCCGTCCAGTGCACTGCGCACCCCCCTACGGCTCGCACCTGCGCTTTCGACGTCCTCTCCCCGGAAGCAGAGTACTTCGCGGCCCCTGACCTGTCCCGGGCGTTCCCGAGGCACACGGCGGGCGCACCGGCGCACGTGCGTGCTCCCCCCTCCGCCTCCCCTCCCCCGTTCCCATGCCGCAGGGCAGTGCGATCCGTCACGCATCGACTACTGTACGAGGGCGTTCGGCCCGTGCTCGGCATCGCAGAGGGGGCACGTCATGGTCGGCAGCGCGTCCGCGCCACCACCCGGCCCGCAGAGGTCCCCGGAGCCGGAAGTCCCCGAGGGACCGGCGCTCCAACCCGCGGAACCCGCCGTCGAGTTCACCGACACCAGCATCAGCACGGGCATCGAGGCCGAGGACATGGGCGAGGCCGGCCGGATGCCCTTCGATCCCGAGCTCATCGACGTCGCCCCCCGCAACCCCACGATCGACCTCGTCCTCCAGCGGCTGAAGCGCGGGCTCATCGACCTCCAGACGGACTTCCAGCGCCGTTCCGGCATCCGGAACGACACCGCGCAGAGCCGACTGATCGAGTCACTGCTGCTGCGGATCGCCCTGCCCACGCTCTACGTGGCGGAGGAGGCGGACGAATCCTGGTCCGTGGTCGACGGTGTACAGCGCCTCACCAGCATCGTGCGCTTCGTGAAGCCGGAAGCGGCCGGCCTGAAGCCGCTGCGGCTGGAGAACCTGGAGTACCTGACCCGGTACGACGGCGCCCGCTTCGACGACCTCCCCGGCAGGATGCAGACCCACATCCCGGAGAGCGAGCTCTCCGTGCTGCTGATCCGCAAGGGGACCCCGGAGGAGGCCAGGTTCAACATCTTCGCCCGGATCAACACGGGCGGCCTGCCCCTCTCTCAGCAGGAGTTGCGGCACGCCCTGATCCCGGGCCGGGCCCGCACGTTCCTGGCCAGACTGGCGGAGAGCGAGCAGTTCCTGGACGCCACGGCGCACAGCGTCTCCCCCGCGCGCATGGCGGAGCGTCGCGGACGCCAAGAGCGTCTACGACATCTGCCACTACCCCGAGGACCGCTCCCTCAGAGGCTTCACGAAGCCGGTCACCCGCATCACCGGCCTGCTGCGAAGCCTGGGCAAGATCCCGGAGTCGGCCGTCCAGGTCCTGAAGGCCGAATACAACGCGGGCCCCGGCCCCGCGTCCGGCTTCTCCGTCCACCCACTCCTCGTACCACTCGTCAACGAGCTGGGAGACGAGGACGAGCCGTGACCGACGACCTAGCATCGAACGGATGCGTAATCGGCCGGCGAAGCCGCGTGTTTACGCTCCGCGCCATGCCCCGTGCAGCAGCGCGGGAGATACGCTCTCCGAGCTTGCCGCTCCACCCGTCTTCCGTCTAGCTCTCACCCTGATCCCAGCGACCAGCGCAGCCCCCGCTTCACCCCCCAGCCACTCTGTGAGCAGGCTTCACACATCCCCCCTTCACCCCAGTTGTCCGGCGTTTGCCGGTTGCCGTGTCATGGGCATTCTGTATGGGTCTGATCACCTGCGTGGGTGCGGCCTTGGGGGGCGGATGTCACGAGGGGACGTCTCGACGGCAAAAGGCACCAACAGATCGGTCGCAGACCTCGTCGCGCAGTTCGGGCAGGAGGTCAGAGCGAAGCGGCAAGGTCCCGCCGGGGCGGACAGCGGCAAAGAGGAGAGCCTCACCGCACCGGTGGAGCATCTGCTGCGCGGCATGGCCTTGCGGCAACGGCTCAAACTCATCGCCCACGGTCAGACTCGCGTCAAGAAGCTCAGGATCCGCCCCGACTTCGCCATCAGCTGCGGCGGCAGGACTATTGGGCACGTCGAGCTGAAACAGCCGGGCAGAGGGGTCGACCCGGAGAAGTGGTCCGCGAAGAGCCACGACCGGAAGCAGTGGGAGAAGATCAAGGCCCTCCACAACGTCCTGTACACCGACGGATATCAGTGGGCGGTCTACCGCTTCGGCGAGCGAGTCGGCCCTGTCGGACGCCTCATCGGAGATCTGGAGTCCGGGAGTCGGAGTCAGAGTCGGCAACTCGTCGTCGCAGATTCCGGGTTCGAGCGCGCCCTCACCCACTTCTTCCTACCGGCGCCCATCGTCCACGGCAGCATCGACGACCTGGTCAAGCGCATTGCGGGAATCTGCGCCCTGCTGCGCGACGAGGTCACCGAACGTCTCACTCGCGAGGAAAGCGGAGAAGTCGATGCGGCGTTCTCGATCCTGGCCGGGAACTGGAAGGATCTGCTCTTTCCCGACGCCCGTCCAGAGGAGTTCGCGGACCATTACAGCCAGACGCTCACCTTCGCTGCGTTGCTGGCCCGCCTCCATCACATCGATCTGGACAAGCTCTCCCTCCCCGATGTCGCGACCCGATTGGGCAAACGCCACTCCCTGATGGGCAAGGCGCTGGCGGTACTGACGGACGACGCCCTCGACGACCTGCGAGGGATCATTGAACCGCTGATCGACGTGATGTCCGCCGTCGACCCCGAGATGTTCAAGGACGAGACGGGAGACGCCTACCTCCACCTGTACGAGGGCTTTCTCAGCGCCTACGACCCGGAACTGCGGCGGCGGACAGGGACGTACTACACACCCGGCGAAGCCGTCCGTTTCATGGTGAGGTTCACCGACGAGGTACTGCGCGACCGGCTCGGCCAGGAAGACGGCTACGGAAGCCAGGACGTCACCGTGGTCGACCCGGCCATGGGTACCGGGACCTTCCTCATCAACATCATCGACCACGTGGCCAAGAACTTCGCGCTGAAGCACGGCAGGCACCTCAAACCCGGACTTCTGCGGGAACTCTCGAAGCGGATCGTCGGGCTGGAGAAACAGACCGGGCCGTATGCGGTAGCCGAACTCCGTGTGCACCATGCCTTCCAGGCCCACGAGACCGATGTGACACGTCACCCACCAAGGCTTCTGGTTGCCGACACGCTCGACGATCCAGCCGTCGAGCACCACTTGGGGCTGATGTACGAGGCGATCGCCCGACACCGCCGCATGGCCAACAAGGTCAAAGCGGACGAGAAGGTCATGGTGGTCATCGGAAATCCGCCCTATCTGCGGGGCGCGAAGCAGTCAGGTGTCGGACGGTGGGTCACCGAGGGCAATCCGAACGACCAAGGTCCGATCCTCGCGCGCTTCCACCCGGAGGACAACGGCCGCATCGGCTACGCCCTGGACAACCTCTACGTATATTTCTGGGCGTGGTCCACCTGGAAGGTCTTCGACCAGGTGACAGCTTCGGGCACGCCGAAAGCGCCGAGCGGCATCGTCGCCCTCATCACCAACTCCGGTTTTCTGGACAGTAAGGGCGCGGCCGGCATGCGCCACTACTTACGCGAGGCGGCCGACGAGGGTTGGGTCATCGGCCTCTCCCCCGAGGGTCCTTACTCCGACCCACGGACCCGTGTCTTCCAGGACGTGAAGCGCGAGGTCTGCATCGCCGTATTCGTCCGCCGAGGTTCCCCTGATCCGAAGAACCCGGCACAGGTATGGCGACTCGACGTCCCCGCGGGTACGCGCGAAGAGAAGTTCGGCTGGCTGGACGGCCTCGGTATCGAGGGCCATCAGGACGGGGCTTCCTGGCAACTCTGCCCCACACAGTGGACCGCGCCTTTTCACATCACGTCCGGTTCCGAATGGGCTGCCATGCCACCAGTGGAGGCCCTGCTCCCGTGGACGAGCTCCGGCAACAAGAACAACCGCAGTTGGCCCGTCTCGCCGAGCCAGGATGTTCTGAAGAGGCGCTGGCGAAGGCTCGTCCAGGCTCCGGCAGAAGCCAAGGCGGCGCTGATGAAGAGCACTGGGGACCGCCATCCCGACAAGCCGGAACCACCTCTGCCCGGCCAGCAGGAGAGGGGCAGCCTGGCCGAGGAGAGGGAGAACGTTCCGGTCATCGTCCCGTACGGGCGGATGACCTTCGATCGGCAATACATCATCGCGGACCGGCGGGTGATCGACCGGCCGCGACCGGCCCTGTGGTTCGCACACGACAACCAACGTCAGATCTACCTGTCCGAACTCCACACCGAGTCGGGTCGCCCGGGTCCGGCAGTCAGCTTCACCGCACTGCTGCCTGACATTCATCACTTCAAGGGCACGGAAGGCGGCCGCATCGCACCCCTCTACCGCCACCCCCACCTCCCCGAACCGAACGTGACACCCGGGCTCTTACAAATGCTCACCAAAACGCACGGGGTGCCGGTTACCGCCGAAGACCTCTTCGCCTACATCGCGGGGATAGCCGGCCACAGCGGCTACACCCGCCGTTTCGCCACGTACCTGGCCGAGCGGGGCGCCCGCATCCCCCTGACGCGTGACTCGACGTTATGGGCGGATGTGGTGGAAGTCGGTCGTCGCACGATATGGATCCACACCTACGGCCGGCGGTTCGCTTCTCACCACCGCGGCAGCTCGTCCGATTCGACTCCGAGACTGCCTCTGGCAGAGCGACCCGAATGTGACGGCGAGATCGGAGAGGGCGCCGGGCTGCCGGACAACATCTCCTATGACGCGACGACGCGAACCCTCACCGTGGGCACCGGCTCCATACGCAATGTGGCGCCGGAAGTCTGGGAGTACCGGATCGGCGGCGTGCAGGTGATCCGCAAGTGGTTCAGTTTCCGCAAGCTCAAACCGGATGTGGAACGGCAGACCCCGCTGAACGACATCCTGCCCCCGACCTGGACTTCCCAATGGACCGTCGACCTGCTGGACCTCATCAACGCGCTCGGGCTCCTAGTAGCTCTTGAGCCCCGACAGGCCCGGCTCCTGGACGCGGTGAGCAACGACCCGCTCATCACCACCGACGACCTTCGTCAGGAGGGCATCCTGCCCGTGCCCACCTACGCGACCAAGGAGCCGAGGCCACCGCGGCAGTCTCGGCGCACCCCTGGCCCCGGTCAGGAGCCCCTCGACTTCCCGAACTGACCGGTGAGGAGGACGCCGAACCGTGGGCCCACGCCCTCTACTACTCCGACGGCGCGACCCCCGATGGTGCTCCTACACCGACAAGAACGAACCGGGCCTCACCGGCGATCTGACCTGCCGACCGTCGCTGTCCCAACTCGTCGTCACCCGTGCCACACCACGTTGCAGATGTAGACGCACTCATTCCGGGGTACGGCGAGGAACTGGATGAAGCCGCGTCCACCGAAGATCGGGAAGTTCCTCAGCCCTCCGGGTTTGTCCTCGGGTCTGCTCCCTGCCGTCTCGGCGTCACGGCCCAGCGCGGCAAGTTCTGTGGCGATGCGTTCCACTTCTGCGACCACTCCGACGGGAAGACCGGCAGTCAGGTACTCCTCGCTCGGGTTGTAGTCCCACTTCCAGTCGGTCACAGGCCGGCCTCGGCCTCCGCCTCTGCGTGGATCTTCCTTATCTCGGCGATCGCATCCGCCGGATCCTCCACCCCACCGCTCACCACGTCTTCCAGGTGACGCAGCCGTACGGCTCGTGAGGGATAGCGCTGGATCGCGACGAACACGCCCCACGTGTGAACGAAAGTGCGCAGCGGCGCAAGGGACTGGGCCTGCTGAGCACTGGTAGTCGCATCGACGAGATCGCTGACGAACGCCGGCATCCGGCTTGGCGTGAGTGCCTCAACGGCTGCACGCAAAGCGTCGGGCGTCAGGGCGGGCATAGGGATGAGCGGCTCACCGGCCTGCGGATGCGCATGCAGTGCGCTCACGGTCGTGCTCCCGGTTCGAGGGTGGACGTTGGCTGCGTTCTAGACGGTACCCCCACCGCCCATGCTCGACGGCCGGATCAGCTGAGGGCTTGGACAGCCGCCCGTTCTCTCAGTGGGACCACCTCACACTCCCGTCCGTACACAAATTCGAATATCAAGGATCCTGTAAACGCGTTGACAATGCTAACAAGTTGCCGCCATTCTCAGAGTGCCAACACTGTGCATCACCAGTCCGCGTGGCCCCTCCTGCCGCGCCCGACAGCGGGAACCGACCATGACCGATCAGCCCCCTGCCTCCCTCCGCGCTCTCCTCCTCGACCGACTGCGCCACTCGTACCTCGCACCTCAGGTGCAGGAGCTGCTGCGCGAGCTGGTTCCCGACGAACCGGCCACGAGCAGTGGAGGTCGTGCCGGACCCGTGCAGCTCCGGTCCATCACCGCGGCCGGCTGGCGCGGTGTCGGTCCGCGCACCACGCTCGAACTGCCGCCCGGGCCCGGGCTGGTCGTCGTCGCGGGTCCCAACGGCTCCGGGAAGTCGAGCTTCGCCGAGGCCGCCGAGACCGCGCTGACGGGACGCAACTCCCGGTGGGACGGACGACGGGCCACCGACTGGCAGAAGGGCTGGCGCAACCTGCACAGTCCCGACGTCACCCCCGAGGTCTGCGTCCAGCTGGCCGTCGGCGAGCGGGGCGAGGCGGTCACCGTGCGGCGGACCTGGCACGGGCTCAAGGTCGACGAGGCACGCACCAAGGTCGAGGGACCGGACCGCTCGGAACTGAAGCTGGAGGAGGTCGTCGACGCCGAGGCGCTGGACCTCGCCCGGCCGTTCCTGCCGTACAGCGAACTCGGGTCGATGATCAACGGCACACTTGGCGGCCTGCACGACGCCTTCTTCAAGCTCCTCGGGCTCGAACTGCTCGCCGAGTTCGACGGCCGGGTCAAGGACACGGTGAGCGAGTGCGAGCAGGCGATCAAGCACGCAGACGCCCTCACCGCGCAGCTCCTCGACGCGCTGGGCACGCTCGACGACCCCAGGTCCCGCGAGGCCACACAGGCACTGTCAGGGGCCAAGCGCGACCTAGGCCGGGTGCGTGCGCTGCTGGGGAGCCGTATGCCAGCGGCCGAGGCCGAGCTGGCCCGGCTGCGACAGCACGCGAGCCTCGCCGGGCCGGATCTGGCGGAGGTCGGCGGGGCTGCCGGAAGGCTGCGGGAGGCCGCCGCCGCTGCCGAGGAGGCCCGGTACGGCAGTGCCGAGGAGGCGCGCCGCCTGGCCCGGCTGCTGGAGGCGGCGATCGAGCAGCAACGGCGCTCGAGGAGCTCGGACTGCCCGGTCTGCGGCGCCGAGAACCGGCTGGACCGGGCGTGGGCCGAGCAGGCGCGGACGGAGGTGGAGCGGCTCCAGACGGAAGCAGCCGACGCCGAGGCCGCCCGGCAGGAGGTGGCGGTGGCCGTGCGGGCCGTGCACGACCTCGTACAGCCGGTTCCGGTGTGGCTGCGCGGGGAGGACTCCCCGCTCACGGTGGTGTGGCAGGAGTGGGTCCAGTGCCGGGATGTCATCCACCCCCGGGAGCTGGCGGACCGCGTCGAGCGTGCCGCGGCGACCCTGGACGACGCCTGCCGGCAGGTGCGGGAAGAAGCCGTTCAGCGGCTCTCCGCGCATGACGTCGCCTGGCAGCCGTTCGCCGTACGGCTGGCGGAGTGGCTCGGTGCCGAGGAAGCGGCCGAGGCCGCGCGCGAACGCCGCAAGCACGCGCGCAAGGCGCGAGCCTGGCTGCGGCCGATCATCGACGAGCTGCGCGACGAGCGGCTGCGGCCGTTCGCCCAGCGGTCGCAGGAGGTGTGGCAGAAGCTGTGCGAGCACAGCAGCGTCACGCTCGGATCCGTCACCCTCGCGGGCACTCCCGGTCGCGGGAAGGTCGAGCTCGACGTCTCCGTGGACGACATGTCCGCCCCCGCCTACAGCGTGATGAGCCAGGGCGAGCTGCACTCGCTCGCGCTCTCGCTCTTCCTGCCCCGTGCCACGCACGCGGACAGTCCGTTCGGGTTCCTCGTCATCGACGACCCCGTGCAGTCCATGGACCCCGAGAAGGTCGAGGGCCTGGCCCGGGTGCTCGACGCGTACGCCCAGGACCGGCAGGTGATCGTCTTCACCCATGACACCCGGCTCCAGCAGGCCGTCGCACACCTCGGCATCAAGGCGACCGTTCTGCGCGTGAGCCGCCAGACGGACTCCGTGGTGGGCGTGGAGACGCTCACCGATCCGGTGGAGCAGGCTATCGCGGAGGCGCGGGCCGTCTCTCTGGACCGCGGCCTGCCGCAGGACGTGGCCGACCATGTGCTCCCCGCCATGTGCAGGGTGGCGGTGGAAGCCGCCTGTCTGGAGACGGCTCGGCGCAGGCTCCGCGATGAGAAGGGACTCGGGCTTCGGGCCGTGGAGGAGCGCGTGGAGTCCCTCGACCGCACCAAGACGTACGTGTCGCTCGCCCTGCTCGGCGACGAGCAGCAGCCTGCCCGTGCCGCCGTCGAGCGGATCTGTCCCGGTGGCTGGGCGCTGATCGAGGTCTTCAACTCGGGTGCCCACACGCCCCTGCCGACCGTGGACGACCGTAAGGATCTCGTCCGCCGTACCAAGGCGCTCGCGGCGGCGATCCGGAACAGTGCTGGGACCCAGAGCACCGGGGGCGCCCGATGAGCGCGCCCCCGGAGGCCCTGGTGACCGCCGCCGCCCGCCTCCTCCTGCCCGCCCCCGGCACCGTGACCACCCTGCCTCCCGGCCTCCGCGCCCGTGCCGCCGCGGTCCTCCTCCGCATGGCGCTCGACCAGGCCCTGGACGCCTACTGGCAGCGGGTCACTCCCTCGATGACGCGGGTCGGCAAGCACCGCATGCTGTGCCTGGAGTGGTACGCGGGCCACGGCACCGCCCGCCGATGCCGCACCACCTGGTCGGCGCTCAGCGCGGCATGCCACTACCGCACGTACGAGCTGCCGCCACGTCCGGAGGAGATCCACGGACGACTGAGGGAGGTCACCAGCCTCCTGACGGTCCTTGGCGCCACAGGCAGCTGAGCCGAGAATCTCCCGGGATTTTCTGCGGGGCTGTCAGTGCCGGCCCGTACGCTGCAATCGAGATCGCACCAGCTGTGCAAGGGGGAACCGAACCCATGGCCGACGACGGCCCGCAGTACCCGGAGTTCCGGCTCCGGCTGCCCAACGGCGGCCCCGAGGCCCGGGGACGGCTGCTGACCGAGAAGGGGACGAACGGAAGTCAGAAGTTCGTCGTCCTGGCCGGTTCTCCCGGCCGGTCCGAGGTGGTGCCGTCGTTCCCCGTGCGCATGCCGTCGTCCTACCGGCTGAGGCAGCGGCTGATCGACGAAGGGGTCCTCACTCGGTCGGCCAACTGGCCCGGCTGGCTGGAGACGACGCGGGACGTCGAGTGCAACTCGCCGTCTGCCGCCGCCGAGATCCTGGTCGGTCGCAGTGCCAACGGCTGGCTGGAGTGGAAGACGGACGACGGCCATCCGCTCTCCGACTATCTCGACCAGGTGTGGTGGGGGCCCAACCGGGCCTGGCTGGTACGCGGCTCCAATGTCTCGGGCCTCGACCTCGTCCGGCGCCTGTGGCTGTCCGAGGGGTTGGTGACCCTGCGCGCACGCCACCTGCGGCAAGGTGTCGAGCAGGGCGTCAGCAAGGACCGGCTGCGCACCGCCGTCGAGGAGGACTACGCCTCCACCGCGACGTACAACCAGAAGGTGCAGTTGGTCGAGGAACTGCACATGTTCCTCTCCCGGATGAGGCCCGGTGACACCATGTGCACCATCTCGGGCGGTCGGCTGTACGTCGGCAAGATCACGGGCGACGCCGAGCAGCTCGCTTCCGAGGACGGCCGGTCGGATCTGCGCCGGCCGGTGGACTGGGCGGACGACGGGCACGCGTACGAGGGCCTGCCCGAGGCACTCCAGCAGAAGCTCTCCGCGCAGCATGACGTCGTCGACCTGACCGCGGTGAAGGACCTTGTCGACGGCCTGGGGATAAGCGACGAGGACCTGATCGAGGAGGCCGAGGCCGCCGATCGGGACCCGAGCGTGGAGATCCCCGCGCTCACCGCCCGGCGTGAGCTGGAGCTGCCCGAGCCCACGGACGAGTTGGCCGAGGAGCTCCTCGTAAACGGCACGGGCTGGTTGCGTGAGGTGCGTGACCTGCTGTGGGACGAACGGCAGTTGGTGCTGTACGGCCCGCCCGGGACCGGTAAGACGTATCTTGCCCTGAAGCTAGCAGAGTTCCTCGGTGGCGGGCCCGAGCAGGTCAAGCTCGTGCAGTTCCATCCGTCGTACGCGTACGAGGACTTCTTCGAGGGCTTCCGGCCGCAGGAGGATCCGCAGACCCGCGAGGTCGCCTTCCGGCTCACCGCCGGTCCGCTGCGCGAACTCGCCGATCTGGCCTCCCGTGAGGGCAACCGGCACATCCCGCACTTCCTGATCATCGACGAGATCAACCGCGCCAACCTGGCGAAGGTCTTCGGCGAGTTGTACTTCCTGCTGGAGTACCGCAACAAGTCGGTCCGGCTGACGTACTCCGGCGACGACTTCGCGCTGCCGCCCAACCTCTTCGTGATCGGCACCATGAACACCGCCGACCGGTCGATCGCCCTCGTCGACGCGGCGATGCGCCGCCGCTTCGCCTTCGTCGAACTGTCCCCGCGCACCGAGCCGACCAGCGGACTGCTGCGCCGCTGGCTCACCCGCGAGGGACACGACGCCGAGCCGGCCGACCTGCTCGACGCGCTCAACTCCCGTATCGACGACGCCGACTTCCGCATCGGGCCCTCGTATCTGATGAAGAAGGGGGTCTATCGGGAGGGCGGCCTCGAACGGACGTGGCGGACCAAGATCCTGCCCCTGCTGGAGGAGTACCACTACGGGGAAGGCGTGGACGTCGAGAAGCGGTACGGGCTCGCCGCCCTGCGGGAGTCGTCGAGGTGACCCGTGTCGTCGAACTCGTCGAGCACGCGGCGGCCGCAGGCGTCGTGCTGCCGGACGCGATCGGGCGGGCACTGGCGGCCGGGGACATCGTGGACGCGGCTCCTGATCCGTATGTCCCGGGGCACTGGTCCCTGCGGGCCGGCAGCAAGGTCGGCGCGGTGGCGGTCGCGGTGCCGGGGGACGACGAGCCGGTCACCGTACGCGTCACCCCCAAGGTTCCCATCGCCCGCCTCTTCTTCCTCCTCGGGTACGGCCTCGACCCGAAGGGCGGTTGGCGGGACGGGGACGTCGATGTCACCGGGCACCGCGATCTGCTGCCCGCCCTTGCCCATGCCGTGGAGCGGCAGATCGACCGCGCCCTGTGGCAGGGGCTCCTCCAGGGATATCGGGTGACCGAGGAGACGTCCCTGGTGGTCCGGGGCCGCATCCGGGAAGCCGAGCAGATACGGCGGCGGTTCGGTGCGACGCTGCCGGTGGAGGTGGAATACGACGAGTTCACCACCGACATCGCGGAGAACCGCCTGCTGCGCGCCGCCGTCGAGCGCCTCCTGCGACTGCCCGGCGTACCCCACGACGTGCGTCGCGGGTTGCTCCACCAACGTGCCCGCCTGGCCGAGGTCATGGCGATCGTGCGGGGTCAGCCGCTGCCTGCCTGGCAGCCGAGCCGACTCAACTCGCGCTACCAGCACGCCCTGCACCTGGCCCGGGTCGTCCTGGACAACGCCTCCGTCGAGCACGCGCCCGGTGAACTGCGCGTCGACGGCTTCCTGTTCGACATGAACAAGCTCTTCGAGGACTTCGTGACGGTGGCGCTGCGCGAGGCGTGCTGTGGCCTCGGGCACTCGGCGCGGCTCCAGGATCCGCATCACCTCGACGAGGCGTCCGCGATCCGTATGAAGCCCGACTTCGTGCTCTACGGGCCGCACGGCGCCCCGTGCGCCGTCGTGGACGCCAAGTACAAGGCCGAGAAGCGGGACGGTTTTCCGGACGCCGACCTCTACCAGATGCTCGCGTACTGCACCGCCCTCGGCCTGCGCGAAGGTCACCTGGTGTACGCCAAGGGCAACGCCCCACACGCGGCCCACGTGGTCCGGCACGCGGGCATCGTCATCCACCAGCACGCCCTCGACCTCGACCAGGAACCCTCCGGGCTGCTCTCGGACGTGGCGAAGGTGGCCGACCGGCTGGTGAGTACGCCGCGCGTATGATCGACTGCGAAGTGTCCGTTCAGGGTGGGGAGTGCGCCTCGTGCCGCAGCTCGCGTTCGCCAACAGCGGCAGACGAGCCGGGCTGTACGCCGGGTTCTGTTCCCGGGGTTCCTCGCGGAGCCCCGGGCGACGGCCATCCATCTAGGGCCGGTGTTGCCACCGGCCTCGTGCGGTCTACCCGCGGACTCGGGCGGGCAGCCCTCGAGCGTCCGCGCAGAGACGCTTCCGAAGAGGCGTCTCCTCTTGACCTTGCTCCAGGTGGGGTTTACCTAGCCGCCTGAGTCACCTCAGGCGCTGGTGGTCTCTTACACCACCGTTTCACCCTTACCGAGGACTGCGGTCCCCGGCGGTTTGCTTTCTGTGGCACTGTCCCGCGGGTCACCCCGGGTGGCCGTTAGCCACCACCTTGCCCTGTGGAGCCCGGACGTTCCTCGGGAAGTCCCGTGAGGGACTCCACGCGGCCGTCCGCCCGGCTCGTCTGCCGTGTGGACCATTGTACCCGGCGGCCGGCCGGCTTCCGTTCCGCGTTGGCGAGGACCGAGCCGGTGAGGATCAGGGCGAAGGCGGCCAGGACGGTCACGGTGAGGGGTTCGTCCAGGAAGAGGGCGCCGGCCGCGACCGCGATCGCCGGGTTGACGTAGGTGATGACCGATGCGCGGATCGGGCCGGCCTCCTTGATCAGTTCCAGGAAGGCCACGAAGGCCACCGCCGTGCAAACCAGGCCCAGGGCGGCCAGGGCGGCCAGCGCCTCGGCCGAGGGCAGGGCCGCCGGGCGGGTCGCGACGGCTGCGGGGGCGTGGACGAGGGCGGCCAGGGCCAGACAGGGCGTGATGAGGTGCAGCGTCGGGACGTCCTTGAGGTGGCGGTTGGCTATCAGGGGTGCCGTGGCGTAGCCGACGACCGTGACCAGGACCTCCGCCAACGAGAGGGCGTCGCCGCCGGTCAGGTGGGGGACGGTGAGGACGCCGACGCCGCCGAGTCCGAGCGCCAGACCCGTGACGCGGCGGGCGCCGAGCGACTCCGCGGCACCGAAGAAGCGGGACAGCAGAACGCCGACGATCGGTACGCCCGCGATCAGCAGGCCCGCGGTGGAGCTGGAGAGGTGGCGTTCGGCGTCGGTCAGGGTGTACCAGGGGCCGATGATCTCGATGACCGCGAACGCCAGCATTGGCTTCCAGTGGGTGCGTACGTTTCGGGCGAGGCCCGGTTGACGCAGCGCGAAGGGGAGCAGGAGCAGCGCGCCGAGGGCGCAGCGGACGAACACCACCGCCGACGGGGACACCTCGTCCACCGCCACCTTGATCATCAGATAGGGGATGCCCCAGACCACTCCCATCAGGGAGAACAGGAACCAGCCGCGTGCAGTCATGCGGTCAGTGTCGGTCCGGTCAGCGCCCGGTGTCTTGAACGCTGTTGCGGTACGCCGCCGGGGTCACCCCCAGGACGCGGCGGAACCAGCGGGTCAGATGTGCCTGGTCGGCGAAGCCGACGAGTGCGGCCGCCTCCGCGGGGCGCAGTCCGGCGTCGAGGAGGGCGCGGGCCCGGCTCACCCGGTACTGGGCGAGCCAGGCGTAGGGCGGCACCCCCATCGTCGTACGGAACGCGCGGAGCAGCTGGTAGCGGGAGAGGCCCAGGTCGGCGGCGAGGGCGGCCAGGGACGGCGGGGCGAGCAGTTCGTCGGCGAGGCGGTCGCGGACGGCGAGGGCGATGGGTCCGGCGCCGGGGACGGTGTCGTCGCTCGCGCGGGACGTGGAGTGGCGGCGGGCGAGGGCGGTGAGCAGCCAGGGCAGGCGTGACTCCGCCTCCAGGGGGTCGGGGTGGGCGCTGAGGTCGGTGTGCGTGCGGCACAGGGCGGCGGCCAGTTCGGGGTCGTCGAGGACCGGGTCGCGGAAGTGCGGCAGACCGGTGCCGAGGGTGCCTTCGGTGAGGAGGGCGGGGGCGGCGTAGAGGGCGCGGTAGGAGTAGCCGTCGGGGGCGGCGGGGCCGCCGGTGTGCATCTCACCGGGTTCGAGGACGACGATCGAGCCCGGGCCCGACACGATGCGCCCGCCCCGGTAGGCGATGACCTCCAGCCCCCCGACGGTGACGCCGACCGTGTACTCGTCGTGGGCGTGCGGGGCGTACTCGTGCCGGTCGAAGCGGGCGGTGAGCAGATCGAGCGGAGGCCCGCACCGACCTAGCCGCGCCCTGGTCCAGCGTGCCTGTTCCCGTCCGTTTACCACCGCTCGCACCCCCGTCCACAGGGGATCAGAGGAAGTCGGCGGTGTCCAGGTCGAAGGAGAAGGGAGCAGGAAGGGACAGGATTTTGCCCAGGGGGCGGGTGCACCGCTCGTGGTACTCGTTCTTCTGTGGGTCGCTGAACAGCGTGATCGCGGAGGCTTCGCGGTCGACGAGGAAGTAGAGGGGGATGCCACCGCGTGCGTAACAGCGCGGCTTGGTCTCCCGGTCGGTCTCGGGTTTGGTGCCGGTTACTTCGATCACCATGGCGATCCCCTCGCCGGGCATCCACGGGGCGGCTCCCCGGAAGAGGCGAGATCCGGTGGGAGCCAGTCGGGGATCACGTGGTCGTCGGGACTGCCCTCGGCGCCTCGCAGTTTCAGGCCCTTGTGGCCGGAGAAGGCCATGCCGGTCGCAGAGCGGGTGTACATCTGGCTCGTGGTCAGGCTGAGGCAGTGCTCATGTGATCCGTCCGGCGGGGGCGTGAGGAGGAGCTCGCCCTCGATCAGCTCGGCCCGGAATCCGTATGGGGGGTCGAGGGTGGTGAACCAGTCGAGGAGGAGTTCCTCCGACAGCGGGTCATAGGTGATCACAGTGTTGCCTCTGCTTTCTGTCGGCCGCCCAGGTTGGCGTACGGGAGGCTCTCCTGGAGGCGAACCAGTACCGTTCGCCCGATCGGGCTGCTTGACCCTGTCGCAGCGGCAACGTTTCTACTGGTGGCATGCGGATCGGAGAACTCGCCGCCGTCGTCGGTGTGACCACGCGAGCGGTGCGGCACTACCACCATCTGGGGCTGTTGCCGGAGCCGGAGCGGCTGGGGAACGGGTATCGGGACTACACCCTGCGGCACGCCGTCGTGCTGGCGCGGGTCAGGCGGCTGACCGAGCTGGGGCTGGGGCTGGCCGAGGTGCGGGACGTGCTCGCGGACGACGCCGGCAAGGACCTCGCCGAGGTGCTGACGGAGCTGGACGAGGATCTGGCGCGGCAGGAGGAGGCGATCCGGGAGCGGCGGGCGCGGTTGCGGGCGTTGCTGGAGTCGGAGGACGAGCTGACCGCCGAGGGGCCGGTCTCCCCGGAGCTGGCCGCGCTCTTCCGGGACACCGGCGGGCTGTCGGGCTCCCCCATGGCCGCCAAGGACCGCGAACTGCTCGCGCTGATCGGGACGTCGGCGCCGCCGGAGGAGCGGGAGCGGCTGATGGGGCTGATGGGCGAGGTGGTGGGGGCTCCGGGCGGGGTGGAGCGGGCCGCGACCGTGTACCGCCTGCTCGATGAGCTCGCGGAGACCGGACCGGATGACCCGCGGGTGGAGGAGGCAGCCCGTGCCCTCGCCGCGTGCGTACCGGCGGAGCTGGTGCCGGAGGGGGCGGGGCTCGATGAGAACAACAGCTTTCTGCGGGCCTTCTACGCTGACTTCCCCCCGGCGCAGGCGGAGGCGATCCGGCGGGCGATGCGGATCGTGGCGGAGGGCCGGTCGTGAGGGGCCTGCGGGTGGGCCGGTCGCTGGTCCGGCACGAGCTGCGGCTGATGGCGAGCCTGGGGCTGTGGCTGGCACGGCGGACGCACGGCACCGGCGGCGGGGCGGCCTTCGGGTACGCGGGCGGGCAGGCGGCGGTGATGTTCGGGTTGGCGTTCGTGTGCGTGGTCGAGACGGTCGCGATGTCCGTGCTGCTGAGCGACTGGCCGAGGGTGCATGCGGTGGTGCTCTTCCTGGACGTGTACACCGTCGTCTTCGTCATCGCGTTGCACGCCGCCTCCGTCGTCCGTCCCCATGTCCTGGACCCGGGGGTGCTGCGGGTTCGCCAGGCCGTCCACGTCGACCTGCGGATACCGCTGGAGCGGATCGCCTCGGTCCGGCGTGAGCTGCGGATGACGCACGAGAACGCCGAGGGCGAGCTCGATCTCGCCGTCGGCTCGCAGACCACCGTGACGGTCGAGCTCACCGAGCCGGTGGTGCACCTGACCTTCCTCGGTCACCGCCGCGAGGTCCGCGTGGTCCGCTTCCACGCGGACGACGCCGACGGCCTCGTACGCACCCTCGGCGCACGGATCGCCGCAGCCCCTCCCTTGGGGGATGGCGTCTAACCGCCCTGCTCCACGGCGCCGAACCGGACACGCTCACGCACGCCGTACCCTGACTGGCGAGCTCTACCGAAGGAGTACGTGTGCTTGTCCTGCTGCCGCCGTCCGAAGGCAAGGCCGCTTCCGGCCGCGGTGCACCGCTGAAGCCCGAGTCGCTGTCGCTGCCCGGGCTGACCGCCGCACGGGAGGCGGTTCTCGCCGAGTTGGTGGACCTGTGCGCCGGCGACGAGGACAAGGCACGCGAGGTGCTGGGGCTGAGCGAGGGACTGCGCGGCGAGGTCGCGAAGAACGCGGAGCTGCGGACCGCCGGGGCGCGGCCCGCCGGGGAGATCTACACGGGGGTGCTGTACGACGCCCTGGACCTGGCGTCCCTCGACGCGGCGGCGAAGCGGCGGGCCGCGAAGTCGCTGCTGGTCTTCTCCGGGCTGTGGGGCGCGGTCCGGGTCACCGACCGGATCCCGTCCTACCGCTGCTCGATGGGGGTGAAGCTGCCCGGCCTCGGCGCGCTGAGCGGGCACTGGCGTGCGCCGATGGCCGAGGTGCTGCCCGAGGTGGCGGGGAAGGGGCTGGTTCTCGATCTCCGGTCGGCGGCGTACGCGGCGGCCTGGAAGCCGAAGGGCGAGGTGGCGGCGCGGACGGCGACCGTACGGGTGCTGCATGCGCCGACGCGGAAGGTGGTCAGCCACTTCAACAAGGCGACCAAGGGGCGGATCGTACGGAGCCTGCTGACGGCCGGGGCGGCGCCGAAGGGTCCCGCCGAGCTGGTGGAGGCGCTGCGCGACCTCGGCTACGAGGTGGAGGCGGCGGCGCCGGCACGGGTGGGGGTGGCGTGGTCGCTGGATGTGCTGGTGGACGAGGTGCACTGAGGGGTACCCGCCTATTGCAGTATGCGCAATGGCCTTTGCGCATGACGCATCGGTAGGGGCAGGATGACGCCATGAGTTCTCCCGTGCCCTCGGTCCTCGACCTCGCACCCGTCGTTCCCGTCGTCGTCGTCGAGGACGCCGCCGACGCCGTACCGCTGACGCGTGCGCTGGTGGCCGGGGGGCTGCCTGCGGTCGAGGTGACGCTGCGGACGCCCGCCGCACTGGAGGCGGTCCGGGCGATCGCCGGTGAGGTGCCGGAGGCCGTGGTCGGCGCGGGGACGGTGATCACGGCGGAGCAGGTGGGCGAGGCGGTGGCGGCCGGGGCGCGGTTCCTGGTCAGCCCGGGGTGGACGGACACGCTGCTGGAGGCCATGCGGACGTCCGGGGTGCCGTTCCTGCCGGGGGTGTCGACCGCTTCGGAGGTGGTGGCGCTGCTGGAACGCGGGGTCCGGGAGATGAAGTTCTTCCCGGCCCGGGCCGCGGGCGGTACGGCGTATCTGAAGTCGCTCGCCGGGCCGCTCCCCCAGGCCCGTTTCTGCCCGACCGGAGGGATCGGCCCCGACTCCGCGCCGGACTATCTCGCGCTGCCCAACGTGGGCTGTGTGGGCGGGAGCTGGATGCTGCCGGCGGACGCGGTGGCCGCCCGTGACTGGGCCCGGGTGGAGGCGCTCGCCCGCGAGGCGGCGCGGCTCAGGGCTTAGGACCTGTCCGGCGGGTCATGCCGGGAACGCGGGGTCTGGCACGCCCATCTGCGGCGTTGTCGTCGGTCGCCGACTCCCCCACTCTCGACTTCTCCCACACTCTCGGCTTCGCTCGAGCGGGGGGACCCCCATGAGCGGGGGGGGACCCCCATCGCGTCGACTCCCTCCTCCGCCTTGCATCTGGACGCACCAGACCCCGCTCACCTGGGTTGCACGGCGCCGCCTCTTTCCCCCGACTTGATCCGCCGGACAGGCCCCAGCACCTAGCGCAGGTGCGAGGTGTCGTTGAACAGGCGGACGCTGGCGTTGCCGTCGGCGTAGTAGGCCACGGCGGAGAGTGAGGCCGCCGACAGTTCCATGCGGAACAGGGCCTCGGGCGGTGCGCCCAGCGCCAGCCGTACGAAGGTCTTGATGGGTGTCACATGGGTGACGAGCAGGACCGTACGGCCGGCGTACGCGGCGATCAGCTTGTCGCGGGCCGCGGCGACCCGGGCGGCGGTGGCCGCGAAGCTCTCGCCGCCGCCGGTGGGTTCGGCGTCCGGGGAGGACAGCCAGGCGTCCAGGTCCTCGGGGTACCGTTCGCGGACCTCGCCGAAGGTGAGGCCCTCCCAGGCGCCGAAGTCCGTCTCGCGCAGTCCGTCGTCCACGCTCACGTCGAGACCGAGGCGGGCGGCGACGATGCCGGCGGTCTCGCGGGCGCGGGCGAGCGGGGAGGCGACGACCGCCTGGACGGTGCCGCGCCGGGCGAGCGCGGCGGCGACCCTCTCGGCCTGCTCCCGCCCGACGGCGGAGAGGGAGGGATCACTTCCGCCGCTCCCCGAGAAACGCTTCTGCGGGGTCAACGGCGTCTCTCCGTGCCGCAGCAGTACGAACGTGGCGGGCGCCCCCATGTCGGGCCCCGCCCACCCGACCCCGGGCGTGGCGACGGCCTGCGCGGCCCGGACATCCGCGGCTGCGGCACCGGTGGCCTCATCGGCGTCTCCGGGCGGGCCCGGCGGCTCGGGCGGTGTCCGGGTGTCCAGCTCGGCGCGGGAGGCCGAGGGCGACCACTGCTCGCCCCGCTTGCCCGCGTCCATCGCCTCGTTGGCCAGGCGGTCGGCGTGCTGGTTCCGCTCGCGCGGGACCCACTCGTACGTGACCTGCTCCGGCGGGAGGACGCGGGCCGCCTCCGCCGCGAGCGGCTTGATCAACGGGTGCTTGATCTTCCAGCGGCCCGTCATCTGCTCGATGACAAGCTTGGAGTCCATCCGGACGTGCACCCGCGCCTCCGGGTCCAGTGCGCGGGCGGCGGTGAGTCCGGCGAGCAGGCCCCGGTACTCGGCCACGTTGTTCGTGGCGAAGCCGATGTACTCGGCCGCCTCCGCCAGGGTCTCCCCCGTCGCCGCGTCCCTGACCACGACCCCGTAGCCCGCGGGGCCCGGGTTGCCGCGCGACCCGCCGTCCGCCTCGACGATGAACTCCCGCACAGCCGGACGCCCCTACAGCCCCGACTCCGACGTACGCACCAGGATGCGGCGGCAGTTCTCGCAGCGCAGCACCGCGTCGGGGGCGGCGGCCCGGACCTCGTTCAGCTCGGTGATGGCGAGCTCCTGACGGCAGCCCTGGCAGGTACGGGCGTACAGCTTCGCCGCGCCGACGCCGCCCTGCTGCTCGCGCAGCTTCTCGTACAGGCTCAGCAGCGGGGCGGGCACGGAGCCGGCGACGACCTCGCGCTCCTTGGTGATCGAGGCGACCTCGCCGTCGATCTTCTCGACGGCGGCGTCCCGCCGCGCGGTCGCGTCGTCGATCTTCCCCTGTACGGAGCCGACCCGCTCGGTCAGTTCGGCGACCCGCTCCTGCGCGGACTCGCGGCGCTCCATGACCTCCAGGACGACGTCTTCGAGGTCGCCCTGCCGCTTGGCGAGGGAGGCGATCTCGCGCTGGAGGTTCTCCAGGTCCTTGGGCGAGGAGACGGCACCGGAGTCGAGGCGCTTCTGGTCGCGGGCGGCGCGCTGGCGCACCTGGTCGACGTCCTGCTCGGCCTTGGTCTGCTCGCGGGCGGTGTCGCTCTCCTCGGTCTGCGCGGCGACGAGCAGGTCGCGCAGCTGGGCGAGGTCCCGGTTCAGCGACTCGATCTCGGCGTGCTCGGGCAGCGACCTCCGCCTGTGGGCGAGCTGCTGCAGCCGTACGTCGAGGTCCTGGACGTCGAGGAGTCGGATCTGGTCGGCGGGCGCGGCGTTCAGTTGGGGGCTCCAGATGGTTCGGTGGGGGCGGTGGACGCCGCGTGGGCGGTCCAGGGGTCGGTGACCGTCCTCGAGACATGGACCCGCAGGCCCCATCCGTGACGGTCGGAGATCTGGTCGAGCTGGGCTGCCGCCAGCTCGCACCAGGGCCACTCGGTGGCCCAGTGCGCCGCGTCGAGCAGCGCGAGGGGGCTGTGGGCGCGCGCCTCCGATGCGGGGTGGTGGCGCAGGTCCGCGGTGAGGAAGGCGTCCACCCCGGCGGCCCGGACGTGGTCGAAGAGGCTGTCGCCGGAGCCGCCGCTGACGGCGACCGTGCGGACGAGCGCGTCGGGGTCGCCGGCGAATCGGATGCCCTGCGCGGTGGCGGGGAGCCGTTCGGCGGCACGGGCGGCGAAGTCGCGGACGGTCAGCGGGTGGTCCAGCTCGCACACGCGGCCCAGCCCCCGGCGGCCCTCGGGGTCGGCCGGGTCGGGGACGAGGGGCCGTACGACCCTGAGGTCCAGCGCGCCGGCGAGGGCGTCGGAGACTCCCGGGTCGGCGGTGTCGGCGTTGGTGTGGGCGACGTGCAGCGCGATGTCGTTCTTGATGAGGGTGTGCACCACGCGGCCCTTGAAGGTGGAGGCCGCCACCGTGGTCGTCCCGCGCAGATAGAGCGGATGGTGGGTGACCAGCAGGTCGGCGTCCAGCTTCACCGCCTCGTCGACGATGTCCTGGACCGGGTCGACGGCGAACAGGACCCGCGTGACCTCCTGGTCGGGGTCGCCCACGACGGTGCCGACCGCGTCCCAGGACTCGGCCCGCTCGGCGGGCCACAGGTTCTCCAGCGCGGCGATGACTTCTGACAGACGGGGCACGTCTGCAAGGCTACCTGGCTGTTTCGTACGGGAGTACCGGCTCCGTGGAGCACACCGCCCTCCCCCTCCTCAGGAGAATCGTTCCTGGAGCACCCTTACGTGTGAAGCGGGGGCCCACCCGTCCACCGTCCGGGCGGACGAAAACTACGTTCGTCACCGGAGGTGACCGAACGATGACGGTCTGTGCCATCGAACCTGCGGCGGGACACGAGAACGGAGCCGGGCGGGCGGGCTGCACCATCACCGCGGACGGTTGCTACGCCGCGCGCCTCGCCCTCGCCGGTGAGTCCCTCTTCCCGGAGCGCTGGACCCTGGACGGCCCCGAGCCCTACGCCGTTCCGCTGCCAGGCAACCAGCCCGAGGAACCCGGCACCGAGGTGCAGCCGCTGAGCGACGGGCGGGTCCTCATCCACCGGCTGGTGGAGGGGCGGCACGCCTTCTCCCTGCTGTACCCGGCCGGTCCCGGCACCGGCGAACTGCCGCTCGGCGCGGTCGAACGCCCGGACGGGGCCACCCGGCTGGGGCTGCTGCCGCCCGCCCCGGACGGGGAGCGGGCGTACGCCCTCGCCGTGGGCCCGCGGTCGAGCACGGTGTGGCGGGTGGCGGGCGGCGCGTTCGGGCCCGAGCCGGTCGCGGAGGTCCAGGGCCGCTGCTCGGGCGGGGTGTGGCTGGACCGGGCGGGACGGATGCTGGCGCTGGACCGCGAGACGGGCGGGTGCACCAAGGCGGTCGTGGTGGACCTGGAGCGCGGCGGGGAGATGTCGCCGCTGCTGCAGATCACCGAGGGGAGCGACGACCGGGTGCTGCTCGCCGACCCGGACAGCGGACTGCTGCTGCTCCGCTCTGACGCGCCCTCTCCCGGGCGGGACCGGCTGGGCTGGGGGGTGCTGGGCAGCACGCTGCCGGTGCGCTTCCCGGAGTGCCTGCGGGTGCCGGACTGCACGGTGACGCCGTTCGCGATCCAGCCTGGGCAGATGCTGACCCCGGAGGGCTGTGCGGTGGCGCTCCGCATCGACGGCGCGCTCGGCAGCTGGGTCGGGATGTGGCGGCCGGCGGAGCGGCAGCTGCTCCACTTCCCCGCGCCTGCCGGGTGGTTGACCGGATCCGGGCTGTGGACGGCGGACGGGGAACTGCGACTGCCGTACGCCAACCGGTCGGTGCCGTGCGGTGTGGCCGCCCTGAGGATGCCGGGGCGGGAGCGGCAGCCGGAGGGTCTGGACGTCCGCCCGCGTCCCGGCGTCCCGGAAGCCGGGGACGCCGGTCAACTTCCGGTGGACGGCGGTGAGTCGACGACCCCTTCGGGTGAACTGCCGCCCGCCGTCGAGCCCGAGGCGGACCCGGCGCCCCGGCCCGTGCCGTTGCAGCAGGCACCTTTGGGACAACTTGTGACGAAGTAGTGGCGGTTGGCGTGGCCGCCTGGATTCGGGGCGTGGTGGGCCGGTTAGACTCGCCCGGCTGTAGGAAAGATCATGTTTACGGGGTGAATTCCTTCCGATGAACGACGTCAGGACGAACGACGCGCAGTCCGTCGAGGACGGGCAGGCCGCTGCCGGGCACGGCAGGCACCGGGGACCGGTCTCCACGCAGGATGCCGAAACGTCGCCGCGTGGCCGTCACCGCAGGCCGGCGCAGGAGAACGAGACGGTGGAGTCGGCTGCCCGCGAGGCCTTGATCGCCGCGTTGAGGGCGGCCGGGGTGCGGCCGGTGGGATTGGGCACGGTGTGCACCCGCGGGTCCTCGGC